>NZ_JBITTW010000101.1:0-1007 GCF_044542195.1 Pseudomonas sp. NPDC079367 | reverse complement strand
GCATTCCTGCTGCCTGAGTGCCGCATCCGTAGTGTCAGGCATCCCGATACCGCCAGACGGTAGCTCGATCTCAGCACGCCCCAGGGTCACCAGGGTTTTCAAATCGGTAGAGAAACCAGTTGCCGGACGGGCGCGACCGAAGTCGGCGCCGATGTCATCGTAACGACCGCCCTGAGCGATGGACTGGCCAACGCCGGGCACGAACACCGCGAACACCACACCGGTGTGGTAGTGATAGCCACGCAGTTCGCCGAGGTCGAAATACAGCGGCAGCTGCGGGAAGCGCACGGACAGACGCTCGGCGATCGCCAGCAAGTCTTCCAGCGCCGCCAGAACCGGCGCGGGCGCATTGGCCAGACGCTCGCGGGCAGCGCTCAACACTTCCCGCCCACCGCACAGATCAACCAATGCGCGCAGCATGCCGGACAGATCGGCCGGCAGGCCTTCGGTCAGGGTAATCACTTCATCGATGGCCTTGCGCTGCAGGGCGTCGAACAGCTGCTGCTCGACTTCACCGGACAGACCCGCGGCGCGCGCCAGACCACGGTAGATGCCAACATGTCCGAGGTCCATGTGCACGTCCGGTACATCGGCCAGTTGCAGCATGGCCAGCATCAGACTGATGACTTCGACGTCGCTGCTCGGGCTGGCGTCGCCGTACAACTCGGCGCCCAACTGGATCGGGCTGCGCGAGGAGGACAATGCACGTGGCTGGGCGTGCAGTACGCTGCCGGCGTAGCACAGACGGCTAGGGCCTTCGCGGCGCAGAGTGTGCGCATCGATGCGCGCAACCTGCGGCGTGATATCGGCACGGAAACCCATCTGCCGGCCCGATTGCGGGTCGATGACCTTGAAGGTACGCAGATCCAGGTCCTGGCCCGCGCCGGTCAGCAGGGATTCCAGGTACTCGATATGGGGAGTCACGACGAATTCGCTGCCGAAGCATCAACGTAGCGATATAACTGGTACGTGCCGATCAGGCAGAGCACTGTGTAGGTGACTTCCAG
>NZ_JBITTW010000100.1:0-1070 GCF_044542195.1 Pseudomonas sp. NPDC079367 | reverse complement strand
CCCTTCGCCTTTAGGCGAAGGGCACGGACCCTTCGCCTTTTTAAGCGTTTACGCGCCGACTACGATCGGCCTTGCCAGAGGCGGGACGGCGGCGCTGACAGGCGCGATACCGGCTTCGAACTCTGGACGGAAGTATTTGATGGCACTGCCCAATGGCTCCACGGCACCCGGTGCGTGAGCACAGAAGGTCTTGCCCGGGCCGAGGAAACCGACCAGACCCAGCAGGGTCTCGATGTCGCCTGGCTGACCCTTGCCCTGTTCGATGGCCATCAAGAGCTTGACGCTCCATGGCAGGCCATCGCGGCACGGGGTGCAGAAACCGCACGATTCACGGGCGAAGAACTGCTCCATGTTGCGCAGCAGCGAGACCATGTTGACGCTGTCATCCACTGCCATCGCCAGACCGGTACCCATCCGCGTGCCGACCTTGGCGATGCCGCCGGCATACATTTGTGCGTCGAGGTGCTCCGGCAGAAGGAAACCGGTACCGGCACCCCCTGGCTGCCAGGCCTTGAGCTTGAAGCCGTCGCGCATGCCGCCGGCGTAGTCTTCGAACAGCTCGCGACCGGTGACGCCGAATGGCAGTTCCCACAGGCCCGGGTTCTTGACCTTGCCGGAGAAGCCCATGAGCTTGGTGCCCATGTCTTCGGAACCTTCGCGGGCCAACGATTTGTACCAGTCAACGCCGTCGGCAATGATCGCCGGCACGTTGCACAGGGTTTCGACGTTGTTCACGCAGGTCGGCTTGCCCCACACGCCGACGGCGGCAGGGAAGGGCGGCTTGGAGCGCGGGTTGGCGCGGCGGCCTTCGAGGGAGTTGATCAGTGCGGTTTCTTCACCGCAGATGTAACGCCCGGCGCCGGTGTGGACGAACAGCTCGAAATCGAAACCCGAACCGAGAATGTTCTTGCCCAGCAGGCCGGCCGCCTTGGCTTCTTCCACGGCACGGTTGAGGTGCTTGGCGGCGGTGGTGTATTCGCCGCGCAGGAAGATGTAGCCACGGTAAGTTTTCAGCGCACGGGCACTGATCAGCATGCCTTCGATCAGCAGATGGGGCAGTTGCTCCATCA
>NZ_JBITTW010000099.1:0-1137 GCF_044542195.1 Pseudomonas sp. NPDC079367 | reverse complement strand
CAGGGCCGCGATGTCACCAGCGCGCACTTCCTTGATCTCTTCACGGGCGTTTGCGTGCATTTGCACCATACGACCCACGCGCTCTTTCTTGCCTTTGACCGAGTTGATCACGCCGTCGCCGGAGTTCAACACGCCCGAGTAAACACGGACGAAGGTCAGAGTACCCACGAATGGGTCGGTAGCGATCTTGAACGCCAGAGCCGCGAAAGGCTCATTGTCGTCTGCATGACGCTCCATCTCTTCTTCCTCGTTATCAGGGTTGGAACCCTTGATAGCAGGAATGTCGGTCGGAGCTGGCAGGTAGTCGATAACGGCGTCGAGAACCAGGGGCACGCCCTTGTTCTTGAACGAAGAACCGCAAACGGCCAGAACGATTTCGCCGGCAATAGTACGCTGACGCAAAGCAGCCTTGATCTCTTCGATCGACAGCTCTTCGCCTTCCAGGTACTTGTTCATCAGCTCTTCGTTGGCTTCGGCGGCAGCTTCAACCATGTTGTTGCGCCACTCTTCAGCCAGCTCTTGCAGCTCGGCAGGAATGTCCTTGCGAACAGGGACCATACCTTTGTCGGAGTCGTTCCAGTAGACAGCTTGCATGTTGATCAGATCGATCTGACCCTGGAAGTTGTCTTCGGAACCGATGGCCAACTGGATTGGCACCGGAGTGTGACCCAGACGCTGCTTGATCTGACCGATCACGCGCAGGAAGTTGGCGCCGGCACGGTCCATCTTGTTTACGTAAACAAGACGCGGAACGCCGTATTTGTTGGCTTGACGCCATACGGTTTCCGACTGCGGCTCAACACCCGAAGTACCGCAGAACACAACGACAGCGCCGTCGAGTACGCGCAGGGAACGCTCAACTTCAATGGTGAAGTCAACGTGGCCCGGGGTATCGATTACGTTGAAACGGTGCTCGTGAGAGTACTGCTTCTCGGAACCTTTCCAGAAGGCGGTAATGGCAGCAGAAGTAATGGTAATACCACGCTCCTGCTCCTGAACCATCCAGTCTGTGGTCGCGGCGCCAACAGGCACCTCGCCCATTTTGTGAATTTTGCCGGTGTAAAACAGCACGCGCTCGGTGGTGGTGGTTTTACCTGCTTCCACGTGAGCGACGATACCGATGTTACGGTAGCGGCT
>NZ_JBITTW010000098.1:0-1174 GCF_044542195.1 Pseudomonas sp. NPDC079367 | reverse complement strand
TTCGCGAGCAAGCCCGCTTGTGTCTTGATCTAGGAATAAACTCTAGGGTGAGAGGGGTGGATGGCAAGCTGCGAGTCCGCGGTGCTAGAAGCACGTGTGGGAGCAAAGCTGCCATCCACCTTTCCACTCTGGCCGATAAGCCCGAACAGTTGAACGAGCGCCACTCGAATCACAAGCGTGGGCAGAGCCAGAGCACTCTCACTTCTGAGTGTAAGAGGGTTTTGCCATGATTTCCTGGGTCGGCATCGATATCTCTAAATCAAACCTTGTTGTCTGGGTTCAACCACAGAAAGAAGGTTTCGAGATTCCAAACACATTTGAAGGCTTTGTTGAGCTGATCAAACGATTGAGCTGCTATGAGGTTGGTCGGGTATTGCTGGAGGCCACGGGAGGCTACGAGCGCCAGGTCATGGCGGCACTGCAACAGGCGAATCTCCAAGTGCTGCGAATCAATCCTCGTCGGGCCAGGGCCTTCGCGGTGGCCATGGGCAAAAATGCCAAGACCGACCCGATTGATGCGGCAGTTCTGGCTGATTTTGCCGAAGTGCTGCATGGGTCTAATGAAAAGGTCATTTCTCCTGAGCGTGAAGCTCTGCGCGAGCTGATTCAGTGTCGCGAGCACTTGGTTCAGCAGCGCGACGACAATAAGCGTCGGCTTCAGCAGGCTCAGTTGCCAACCGTTGTCAGCGCGACCAAAGATCATATTCGTTACCTGCAAGTGCAGATCAAAGCCTTGGAAAAACACCTCGTTCAGAGCATGTTTGATTTGGATGCAGAAAAGGCCAATCGACTCATGTCTGTGAAAGGGATTGGCAAAGTCGCGGCCGCCAGTTTGCTGGTTTATTTGCCAGAGCTGGGCGAGTTGGATCGCAGGGAAGTGGCGGCGTTAGCGGGCATAGCCCCTTACAACGACGACAGCGGAAACCACAATGGAAAACGGCAGATATACGGAGGGAGAGCACGAGTCAGGCATGCGTTATACATGTCGAGTTGGGTTGTTATCCGATTTCAAGCAGACTTTAAAAAGCGCTACGAGGCTCTAAGGGAGCGAGGGAAGAGCGCGAAAGTCGCGCTCATCGCCTGCATGCGAATACTGCTGATCAGACTGAATGCCATGCTGCGAGACGGTACAGAATGGCGCTGATGGACGGCGGGTTAAGACAGTTGCTCCCAC
>NZ_JBITTW010000097.1:0-1274 GCF_044542195.1 Pseudomonas sp. NPDC079367 | reverse complement strand
CGCATCGATCAGGACCATGGCCGGCAGCTCGCCGCCAGACAGTACATAGTCGCCAATCGACCACTCTTCATCGACATGAGCCTCAATAAAGCGCTCGTCAATGCCTTCGTAGCGGCCGGCAATCAGGATCAATGCATCCGATTGTGCCAGCTCGCGTACCGCCGACTGAGTCAGTTGACGGCCTTGGGGGGACAGGTAAATCACCTTCGCCGCCTCCCCGGCTGCTGCCTTGGCCTGAGCCAGCGCATCTTCCAGGGGCTTGATCTTCATCACCATGCCCGGACCACCGCCAAACGGGCGATCGTCCACAGTGTGATGCCGATCCGTCGTGTAATCTCGCGGATTCCAACAGGTCAGCTGCAAGAGCCCCTGTTTGACCGCACGACTGGTGATGCCGTAATCGCCAATGGCGGAAAACATCTCGGGAAACAAACTGATCACTTCTACGCGCAAGTTAGCCACGTTTAGAAGTCCGCGTCCCAATCCACCTTCATCTCGCCCGCTTCCAGGTCGATGGCCAACACGCATTGCTCGGTATAGGGCAACAGGCGTTCGCGATCATCCAGGCTGCCAGCGCAAGGCTTGACGACCATTACATCATTGGCGCCGGTTTCCAGAAGATGATCGATTTTCCCGAGCAATTGCCCAAGGGTGTCGATGACCTTCAGACCTTCCAGCTGGTACCAGTAGTACTCACCTTCGGTCAATTCAGCGAACAGGCTGCGCGGCACGCAGATCTCATAACCGGCCAGAAGACGAGCTTCCTCACGATCATCGAGACCCTTGAGCTTGGCGACCAGGAACTTGTCGCTCCCGCGTCCACTGACCAGCTCGACCTGTTTGACATTGCCTTCGCGCTTGAGCGTCCAGGTTTTGTACTGCAACAGGTTTTCAGTCGGATCAGTAAAGGAATACACCTTCACTTCGCCGCGAACGCCATGAACAGAATAAATTTTGCCAATAACGATCAAATCATCGGCAGGAGCTGGCGTCGCGTTCATATTGCTCAGGCCGCAGCCTTGGCAGATTCCTTCAACAACTGAGCAACGCGCTCAGAAGGTTGTGCACCAACGCTCAGCCAGTAGGCAACGCGCTCTTGGTTCACGGACAGACGGATTTCCTGACCACGGGCAACAGGGTTGAAGAAACCAACCTGTTCTTTGTGGGAGCCGTCACGCGGGTTACGCGAGTCGGTTACGGTCAGGTGGTAAAACGGGCGCTTTTTGGAGCCGCCAATGGCAATACGGATTGTTAGCATGTGAACATCGTTCCTG
>NZ_JBITTW010000096.1:0-1349 GCF_044542195.1 Pseudomonas sp. NPDC079367 | reverse complement strand
AATAAAAAGTCAAACGAAATACGGATACTTCGCTCCTGTTCAGAGATCGAGCGATTGATAGAATGAAGTATCCACCAGGTGGCATAAGTCGAGAACTTGTAGCCGCGACGGTATTCGAACTTGTCCACCGCTTTCATCAGGCCGATGTTGCCTTCCTGGATCAGATCGAGGAATTGCAGGCCGCGGTTGGTGTACTTCTTGGCGATCGAGATCACCAGACGCAGGTTGGCTTCAACCATCTCTTTCTTCGCGCGGCGGGCCTTGGCCTCACCGATCGACATGCGACGGTTGATGTCCTTGATTTCTGCGATGGTCAGACCGGTTTCGGTTTCCAGCGCGATCAGCTTCTGCTGGCAACGAATGATGTCCGGCTGTACGCGACCGATGGCTTCGGCGTACTTGCTCTTGCCTTTGGCCAGAGCGTCGGACCAGCTTTCGTCGACTTCATTGCCAGGGAACTGACGCAGGAAATCGGCACGCGGCATACGTGCATCACGTACGCACAGTTGCATGATCGCGCGCTCTTGCTGACGCAGACGATCCAGGGCACTGCGCACACGCTCGACCAGGGCTTCGAATTGCTTCGGCACCAGTTTGATCGGCATGAACAGCTCGGCCAGAGCGAGCAACTCGGCAACCGCTGCCTTGTTGTGACGACCGTGCTTTTTCAGCACCTTGCGGGTGATTTCCATCTGGTCGGCCACGGCGCCGAAGCGCTGCGCAGCAATGACCGGGTCCGGACCGCTTTCGGCTTCTTCTTCGTCATCGGAAGATTCGGCTTCATCGTCGTCGGTATCGTCGTCGGCCTTGACGGCTTTCGGATCGACCGGCGGCGGCACTTCTGCCGCAGGCGGCGCGATGCCGTCGTCCGGGTCGATATAACCGCTCAGGACGTCGGACAGGCGACCACCTTCGGTGGTGACGCGGGTGTACTCGGAGAGAATGTGGTCAACCGTGCCAGGGAAGTGCGCGATTGCGCTCATCACTTCACGAATGCCTTCTTCGATCCGCTTGGCGATTTCGATTTCGCCTTCACGGGTCAGAAGCTCGACCGTACCCATTTCACGCATGTACATGCGCACAGGGTCAGTGGTGCGACCGATATCGGTCTCCACCGCCGCCAACGCAGCGGCTGAATCTTCCGCAGCGGCCTCGTCGGTATCGGCGTAGGCCAACATAAGGGCGTCCGCATCCGGAGCACTCTCGTGTACGGGGATCCCCATGTCGTTAATCATGCGGATGATGTCTTCCACCTGCTCCGGATCTGAAATATCAACGGGCAGGTGGTCGTGGACAGCGGGTTAGGTGGATACCTGAGGATAACGACCCGGTTTGTTCTCAGCCATAAT
>NZ_JBITTW010000095.1:0-1406 GCF_044542195.1 Pseudomonas sp. NPDC079367 | reverse complement strand
AGACGCTCGAAGCCCAGCTCGAAGCGCGTGCGTTGATGATGACAACCACCAACATTCTGTCGCCAGCCAACGGTGAGCCACTCATCGTTCCGTCGCAGGACGTTGTATTGGGTCTGTACTACATGACCCGTGAAGCGATCAACGCGAAAGGCGAAGGTCGTGTGTTCGCGGATCTGCAGGAAGTTGACCGTGTGTTCCGCGCCGGCGAAGCCGCACTGCACGCCAAGGTCAAGGTTCGTATCAACGAAACCGTCAACGACCGTGACGGCAACAGCGTGAGCGGTACCCGTATCGTCGACACTACTGTCGGCCGTGCGCTGCTGTTCCAGGTTGTACCAAAAGGTCTGTCGTACGACGTCGTTAACTTGCCGATGAAGAAGAAGGCGATCTCCAAGCTGATCAACCAGTGCTACCGCGTGGTTGGTCTGAAAGAGACCGTTATCTTCGCTGACCAGTTGATGTACACCGGTTTCGCTTACTCGACCATCTCCGGCGTTTCCATCGGTGTTAACGACTTCGTTATCCCGGATGAAAAAGCCCGCATCATCGGTGCCGCCACCGACGAAGTAAAAGAGATCGAGAGCCAGTACGCCTCCGGCCTGGTAACCCAGGGCGAGAAGTACAACAAAGTGATCGACCTTTGGTCGAAGGCGAACGACGAAGTTTCCAAGGCGATGATGGCCAACCTCTCGAAAGAGAAGGTTATCGACCGTCACGGCGAAGAAGTCGACCAAGAGTCCTTCAACTCGATGTACATGATGGCCGACTCGGGTGCGCGGGGTTCCGCAGCACAGATTCGTCAGCTGGCCGGTATGCGTGGCCTGATGGCCAAGCCGGACGGTTCCATCATTGAAACGCCTATTACTGCGAACTTCCGTGAAGGTTTGAGCGTACTTCAGTACTTCATCTCGACTCACGGTGCTCGTAAAGGTCTGGCGGATACCGCGTTGAAAACTGCGAACTCCGGTTACCTGACTCGTCGTCTGGTAGACGTGGCGCAGGATCTGGTCGTAACCGAGATCGATTGCGGCACCGAACACGGTCTGCTGATGACTCCGCACATTGAAGGCGGTGACGTTGTAGAGCCGTTGGGTGAGCGCGTATTGGGTCGTGTTATTGCCCGTGACGTATTCAAGCCAGGTACCGAGGACGTTATTGTTCCTGCCGGCACTCTGGTAGACGAGAAGTGGGTCGAATTCATCGAGCTGAACAGCATCGACGAAGTGATCGTGCGTTCGCCGATCAGCTGCGAAACCCGCTATGGCATCTGCGCCAAGTGCTACGGCCGTGACTTGGCTCGTGGTCACCAGGTGAACATCGGTGAAGCGGTTGGCGTTATCGCTGCCCAGTCCAACGGTGAGAAGGGTACCCAGCTGACCATGCGAACGTTCCACAAAGGTGGTGCG
>NZ_JBITTW010000094.1:0-1423 GCF_044542195.1 Pseudomonas sp. NPDC079367 | reverse complement strand
GTAGTCACGGTTGAGGATGCCTTTGAAGCCAGCAATGGTGTCTTTCTGGGAAGCGTATTTACCCGAAGCACCGGTGAAGACTTCAGCCACGAAGAACGGCTGCGACAAGAAGCGCTGGATCTTACGAGCACGGTTAACCAACTGTTTGTCGGCTTCCGACAGCTCGTCCATACCCAGGATCGCGATGATGTCTTTCAGCTCTTTGTAACGCTGCAGAACATACTGAACGCCGCGAGCGGTGTCGTAGTGGTCCTGGCCGATCACGTTCGGGTCCAGCTGGCGCGAAGTCGAATCCAGTGGATCTACCGCCGGGTAGATACCCAGGGAAGCGATGTCACGGGACAGAACGACGGTGGCGTCCAAGTGGGCGAAGGTGGTCGCTGGCGACGGGTCAGTCAAGTCGTCCGCCGGTACGTATACCGCTTGGATCGAGGTGATCGAACCTTCCTTGGTCGAAGTGATACGTTCTTGCAGAACGCCCATCTCTTCAGCCAGGGTCGGCTGGTAACCTACTGCCGAAGGCATACGGCCCAGCAGTGCGGATACTTCAGTACCGGCCAGGGTGTAACGATAGATGTTGTCGACGAACAGCAGAACGTCGTTACCTTCGTCACGGAACTTCTCGGCCATGGTCAGGCCGGTCAGTGCTACGCGCAGACGGTTTCCCGGCGGCTCGTTCATCTGACCGTAAACCAGTGCCACTTTGTCCAGAACGTTGGTGTCCTTCATCTCGTGGTAGAAGTCGTTACCCTCACGAGTACGCTCCGAACACTGATTAACCGCTGTGCTCGATGGCGATGTTACGGATCAGTTCCATCATGTTTACGGTTTTGCCTACACCGGCACCACCGAACAGACCGACTTTACCGCCCTTGGCGAACGGGCAGACCAGGTCGATAACCTTGATGCCGGTTTCCAGCAGGTCGTTGCCGCCTGCTTGCTCGGCGAACGAAGGTGCTGCGCGGTGAATGCCCCAGCGCTCTTCGGTGTCGATCGGGCCAGCTTCGTCGATCGGGTTGCCGAGGACGTCCATGATCCGGCCCAGGGTCGCTTTACCGACCGGTACGGAGATGGCTGCACCAGAGTCGCTGACTTCCAGACCGCGCTTCAAGCCCTCGGTGGAACCCATCGCAATGGTACGCACCACGCCGTCGCCCAGCTGCTGCTGAACTTCCAGGGTGGTTGCGGCCGCGCTTTGTACAGTCAGCGCGTTGTAGATGCTCGGTACGCTGTCGCGTGGAAATTCCACGTCGATAACGGCGCCGATGATTTGAACGATACGTCCGCTACTCATAGCTGGATCCTCTGAATATTTGAACCGTTAAACCGCGGCAGCGCCGCCGACGATTTCCGAGATCTCTTGGGGGATCGCAGCCTGTCGCGCCTTGTTGTAGATCTGCTGCAAATCGCTGATCAACTCCCC
>NZ_JBITTW010000092.1:0-1991 GCF_044542195.1 Pseudomonas sp. NPDC079367 | reverse complement strand
CATCGATCCCAGGTCAGCACCTTCACGAGTACGCACAGCGACAGTCTGCATCTCGACTTCCTTATCTCCGATAACCAAAAGATAGGGAACCTTGAGCAAAGTATGCTCGCGGATTTTAAAGCCGATCTTTTCATTTCTCAAGTCGGACTTGGCACGAAATCCGCTTTCGTTGAGAGTTTTTTCAACCTCTGCAACAAAATCTGCCTGTTTATCAGTGATATTCATGATCACCGCCTGCGTTGGCGCCAGCCAGGCAGGGAACGCACCTTCGTAGTGCTCGATCAGAATCCCGACGAAACGCTCGAACGAGCCGAGGATCGCGCGGTGCAGCATCACCGGGTGTTTGCGGCTGTTGTCTTCGGAGACGTATTCAGCGCCCAAACGGACAGGCAGGTTAAAATCGAGCTGCAAGGTACCACATTGCCAGACGCGACCGAGGCAATCTTTTAGCGAGAACTCGATCTTGGGCCCATAGAAGGCACCCTCGCCCGGCTGCAGATCGTACGGCAGACCAGCAGAATCAAGGGCTGCAGCCAATGCAGCTTCCGCGCGATCCCACAGCTCGTCGGAACCGACGCGTTTTTCCGGACGAGTGGACAGTTTCATTTCGACTTCGGTAAAACCGAAATCGCGATAGACGTCCATGGTCAACTTGATGAACGCAGCGGACTCGGCCTGCATCTGCTCTTCCGTGCAGAAGATATGCGCGTCGTCCTGAGTGAAAGCTCGCACGCGCATGATGCCGTGCAAAGCACCCGACGGCTCGTTACGGTGGCACGCACCGAACTCGGCCAGACGCATCGGCAACTCGCGGTAGCTTTTCAGGCCCTGATTGAACACCTGCACGTGGCACGGACAGTTCATCGGCTTGATGGCGTAGTCACGGTTTTCCGACTGGGTGGTGAACATGTTGTCGGCGTAGTTGGCCCAGTGCCCGGATTTCTCCCACAGGCTGCGATCGACGACTTGCGGAGTTTTGATCTCAAGGTAGCCGTTGTCACGCTGGATCTTGCGCATGTACTGCTCAAGCACCTGGTACAGCGTCCAGCCGTTCGGATGCCAGAACACCATGCCCGGCGACTCTTCCTGCGTATGGAACAGGCCCAGACGCTTGCCGATCTTGCGGTGGTCGCGTTTCTCGGCTTCTTCGATGCGCTGGATGTAGGCCGCCAGCTGCTTCTTGTCAGCCCAGGCAGTACCGTAGACGCGCTGCAATTGCTCGTTCTTGGCATCGCCACGCCAGTAGGCACCCGACAGCTTGGTCAGCTTGAAGGATTTCAGAAAGCGCGTGTTCGGGACGTGAGGACCCCGGCACATGTCGACGTATTCTTCGTGATAGTACAGCCCCATGGCCTGCTCGTTCGGCATGTCTTCGACCAGGCGCAGCTTGTAATCTTCGCCGCGAGCCTTGAACACTTCGATCACTTCAGCGCGCGGAGTGACCTTTTTGATGACGTCGTAATCCTTCTCGATCAGCTGCTGCATGCGCTGTTCGATGGCGGCCATGTCTTCCGGCGTGAAAGGACGCTCGTAAGCGATGTCGTAATAGAAGCCTTCGTCGATGACCGGGCCGATGACCATCTTCGCAGTCGGGTACAGCTGTTTGACCGCGTGGCCAACCAGGTGCGCGCAAGAGTGGCGAATGATCTCCAGCCCCTCTTCATCCTTTGGCGTAATGATTTGCAGGGTCGCGTCGCTGCTGATGATGTCGCTGGCGTCGACCAGTTGGCCATTGACCTTGCCGGCGAGCGTGGCTTTGGCCAGCCCTGCACCAATGGATGCGGCGACCTCGGCTACGGAAACCGGGTGATCGAATGAACGCTGACTGCCGTCGGGAAGAGTAATAGTTGGCATGGCGCCTCCTCTCCTAGTGGTGACCCCTACCAAAGGTCACGTCGTTCCCGGTGGATTACACCAACGACACTTCCAGCAGCAACGGTTTCGACAAGGAAGAGAGCGACAACAAGTGGCTGTACGGCGCGCAGCTCGGC
>NZ_JBITTW010000091.1:0-2121 GCF_044542195.1 Pseudomonas sp. NPDC079367 | reverse complement strand
CACAAAAACATTTTCATGGGCAAGCTGGAAGACGTGCTGAGTGGCGCGGTCAACTGGGGACGTAAAAACTCCCTGTGGCCGTACAACTTCGGCCTGTCGTGCTGCTACGTGGAAATGACCACCGCCTTCACGGCGCCCCACGACATCGCGCGCTTTGGTGCCGAAGTCATCCGGGCCTCGCCGCGTCAGGCCGACTTCATGGTTATCGCCGGGACCTGCTTCATCAAGATGGCGCCGATCATTCAGCGTCTCTACGAGCAGATGCTCGAACCGAAATGGGTTATTTCCATGGGTTCGTGCGCCAACTCCGGTGGCATGTACGACATCTACTCCGTGGTTCAAGGCGTGGACAAGTTCTTGCCCGTGGACGTCTACGTACCTGGCTGCCCGCCCCGTCCGGAAGCATTTCTGCAAGGCTTGATGCTGTTGCAGGAATCGATTGGACAGGAGCGCCGTCCGCTTTCCTGGGTCGTTGGTGATCAAGGCGTCTATCGCGCCGACATGCCATCGCAGAAGGAACAGCGCCGCGAACAGCGAATCGCAGTCACCAACCTGCGCAGCCCTGACGAAGTCTGATCCAGATCTGTTCCTAGTAACGAGAAGCTGGCTTCATTCTTTACGTTGACCGAAAGCGAAAAAATAACCATGACTACAGGCAGTGCTCTGTACATCCCGCCTTACAAGGCAGACGACCAGGATGTGGTCGTCGAATTGAACAACCGCTTTGGCGCCGAAGCGTTCACCGCGCAGGCAACCCGCACCGGCATGCCGGTGCTGTGGGTGGCGCGCGCCAGGCTGGTTGAAGTCCTGACTTTCCTGCGTAACCTGCCCAAGCCGTACGTCATGCTCTATGACCTGCACGGCGTGGACGAGCGTCTGCGCACCAAGCGTCAAGGGCTGCCGACCGGCGCCGATTTCACCGTGTTCTATCACCTCATGTCGCTGGAGCGTAATAGTGACGTGATGATCAAGGTCGCGTTGTCCGAAGGCGACCTCAGCATGCCTTCCGTCACCAGCATCTGGCCGAACGCTAACTGGTACGAGCGCGAAGTCTGGGACATGTTCGGCATCGACTTCAAAGGCCACCCGCACCTGTCGCGCATCATGATGCCGCCAACCTGGGTAGGTCACCCGCTGCGCAAGGACTTCCCGGCGCGCGCCACCGAATTCGATCCGTTCAGCCTCAACCTCGCCAAGCAGCAGCTTGAGGAAGAAGCCGCGCGTTTCCGCCCTGAAGACTGGGGCATGAAGCGTTCCGGCGCCAACGAGGACTACATGTTCCTCAACCTCGGCCCGAACCACCCTTCGGCGCACGGTGCGTTCCGCATCATCCTGCAGCTGGACGGTGAAGAGATCGTCGATTGCGTTCCCGACATCGGTTACCACCACCGTGGTGCCGAGAAGATGGGCGAGCGTCAGTCCTGGCACAGCTACATTCCCTACACCGACCGCATCGACTACCTCGGCGGCGTGATGAACAACCTGCCGTACGTGCTCTCGGTCGAGAAGCTGGCCGGCATCAAGGTGCCGCAGAAGGTCGACGTCATCCGCATCATGATGGCCGAGTTCTTCCGGATCACCAGCCACCTGCTGTTCCTGGGTACCTACATCCAGGACGTCGGCGCAATGACGCCGGTGTTCTTCACCTTCACCGACCGTCAGAAGGCGTACACGGTGATCGAAGCGATCACCGGTTTCCGTCTGCACCCGGCCTGGTACCGCATCGGTGGCGTTGCCCACGACCTGCCGCGCGGCTGGGAAAAACTGGTCAAGGATTTCGTCGAGTGGATGCCCAAGCGTCTGGACGAATACACCAAGGCTGCGCTGCAGAACAGCATCCTCAAGGGCCGTACCGTCGGCGTTGCTGCCTACAACACCAAAGAAGCTCTGGAATGGGGCGTCACCGGTGCCGGCCTGCGTTCGACCGGTTGCGATTTCGACCTGCGTAAAGCGCGTCCGTACTCGGGCTACGAAAACTTCGAATTCGAAGTACCGCTGGCCGTCAACGGCGATGCCTACGACCGCTGCATGGTCCGCGTCGAAGAGATGCGCCAGAGCATCAAGATCATCGATCAATGCATGCGCAACATGCCGGAAGGCCCGTACAAGGCGGATCACCCG
>NZ_JBITTW010000090.1:758-2165 GCF_044542195.1 Pseudomonas sp. NPDC079367 | reverse complement strand
CACAGCCTGGGCCAGATCGATGCTGGTCGCCGCAACCAGGCGTACATCCACCGGACTTGGCTGATGCGCACCGACACGGGTGACTTCGTGGTCTGCCAGCTTTTCCTCAGTAGCGATGGCTTTGGTCAACAAGCGATCCTTGGCGCGAGCACGAAGCTCGTTGACGATGTCCTCGTCAAAGCCGTCGATGTTGAGCATCTCCTCCACCGGTACGTAGGCAATCTCTTCCAGGCTGGTGAAGCCTTCATCTACCAGCACCTGAGCCAGTTCTTCGTCGACTTCCAGCTCGTCGATGAAGTTGCGCAGGATGTCGCCGGTTTCTGCTTGCTGCTTATCCTGGATGTCCGATTCGGTCATCACGTTCAGGGTCCAGCCAGTCAACTGGCTGGCCAGACGCACGTTCTGACCACCGCGACCGATGGCCTGAGCCAGATTGTCTGCGCCGACGGCGATGTCCATGGCATGGGCATCTTCGTCAACGATAATTGCCGCAACCTCCGCCGGGGACATGGCGTTGATCACGAACTGGGCAGGGTTGTCGTCCCACAGCACGATATCAACACGCTCACCACCCAACTCACCCGATACCGCCTGGACGCGCGAACCGCGCATACCGATGCAGGCACCTTGCGGGTCAATGCGCTTGTCCTTGGAGCGGACGGCGATCTTGGCACGCGAACCCGGATCACGGGAGGCGGCCATGACCTCGATGAGGCCTTCGGCGATTTCCGGCACTTCGATACGGAACAGCTCGATCAGCATTTCCGGCGCGGTACGCGACAGGATCAACTGCGGGCCGCGATTCTCGGTGCGGATTTCCTTGAGCAGCGCACGCAGACGCACGCCGACACGGAAGGTTTCGCGAGAAATGATGTCTTCACGGGCCAGCAACGCTTCAGCGTTGTTGCCCAGATCGACGATCACGTTGTCGCGGGTAACTTTTTTCACGGTGCCGGAGATGATTTCTCCCAGGCGCTCGCGATAGGCGTCAACCACTTGAGCGCGCTCGGCTTCGCGAACCTTCTGCACGATGACCTGCTTGGCAGTCTGTGCAGCGATGCGGCCGAACTCGATGGATTCGATTTTCTCTTCGACGACGTCACCGACCTTGGCGCCAGGATGCGTTTCGGCAACCTTGCTTGGCCAGGTTTCGATGGCCGGATCGTCGAGATCATCCTCTTCAACGACCGTCCAGCGACGGAAGGTTTCGTAGGAACCGGTGTGGCGATTAATTTCCACACGCAGGTCCACTTCGTCTTCAAAGCGCTTTTTGGTAGCAGTGGCCAGAGCCAGCTCCAGCGCTTCAAAAATTACGCTTGCCGGTACACCCTTTTCATTGGATACCGACTCATGTGCCAGGAGTACTTCTTGGCTCATCGTACGCGTCGACTATCGCAAGAGTGTGGT
>NZ_JBITTW010000090.1:0-748 GCF_044542195.1 Pseudomonas sp. NPDC079367 | reverse complement strand
AATCATACCTCATACTACAAAACGACAATAGCAAGCCATTGGAACCGCGGGATAAGCGAAAAATTCAAAACTGGGAATAATGTTGGCCTTGTCGATCATATCGATCGGCAACAGGAACTCATGGTCTTCAACCTGCACCACGACATCCTGCTCTTCTACACCGCGCAGAAGGCCCTGAAAGTTGCGTCGTCCCTCGAAAGGCGAGCGCAGCTTGATCTTCACTTGTTCACCGGCAAATTTGGCAAACTGCTCAAGAGTGAACAGCGGGCGCTCCATGCCAGGCGAGGACACTTCAAGGGCGTATTCAACGGAGATCGGATCTTCAACATCCAGAACACCGCTGATCTGACGGCTGACAATGGCGCAATCGTCCACCAGCACGCCACCTTCTTTATCAATATAAACGCGCAACATCGAGTGCCGACCCTGAGCCGAAAACTCGATACCCCAGCATTCATAGCCCAGGGCCACGACCACCGGGGCCAGCAAGGCCTGCAACTCTTCTAGCTTGCTCGACACCTGAACCCCCTAGTGCATGATATGTGCATGCTTTGCAAAATAAAAAAATGGGCATAACGCCCATCCTTGAAACGCCGTCGAACAGCGGCGTTGAAAGTATCCAGCTAACAAAAAGCCCCTTAAAAGGGGCTCCTTAAACTGGTTGCGGGGGCCGGATTTGAACCGACGACCTTCGTGTTATGAGCCCGACGAGCTACCAGACTGCTCCACCCCGCGACAAAGCTGGGGC
>NZ_JBITTW010000089.1:0-2240 GCF_044542195.1 Pseudomonas sp. NPDC079367 | reverse complement strand
TTCAGCACTTTAATGCTCGTTGAGTCGTACGTATTTTCTTCGCTCAATGCCTTCACTCCCGATGGTCGTGGGTCTGGGTGATACGGCCCTGTTCCACGTGGAACAAAGCGACTGGCGTTTCCGTCTGCCAGCCTTCCCTCAGTAATTCGTGATCTACACAGGTGATGAACACCTGGCAGCGTAAGTCTTCCAGCAAGCGGCACAGCGCGCGACGATGGCTCTCGTCCAGCTCGGACGGCAAGTCATCCACCAGATAAATACACTGACCGCGGCGGGCCTGGCTGACCAGGTGCCCCTGGGCAATCCGCAGCGCACAGACCACCAGCTTCTGCTGACCCCGGGACAAGATGTCCGCGGCATTGTGTGCGCCCAATCTAAGACGCAAATCAGCGCGTTGCGGGCCGGCCTGGGTGTGCCCCATCTGCTGGTCCCGTTGTACGGAACCGGCAAGTACGGCGCTCAATTCGCGGTCTTTGTCCCAGCCTCGGTAATAGCTGAGGGTCAAACCCTCGAGCTCAACCAGTTCGCTCAAGGTCTGCTCGAAGACCGGTTTCAAGGCTGTGATGTAAGCGCGGCGGTATTCATCGATTTCAGCGCTGGCCTGGCACAGTTCCCTGTCCCAAACCGCTTGCGAAACGGCGTCAAGTGTACCATGCCGCAGCCAGGAGTTTCTCTGGCGCAAGGCCTTCTGCAAACGCTGCCAGGTCCCCATGAACCGAGGCTCAACGTGGAACACACCCCAGTCGAGAAACTGCCGGCGAATCTTCGGCGCGCCTTCGAGCAGGCGGAAGCTGTCGGGGTTGATCAACTGCAGTGGCAGGATCTCCGCCAACTGCGCAGCGCTGCGCGCATTCTGGCCATCGATACGGATCTGGAATTCGCCCTGACGGTCTCGGGAGATCCCCAGCGCACTGTGTCCGCCCTCTGCCAATTCAACCTGACCGAATACCGTACAGGCGAGTTGCTCGTACTGGATGACCGGCAACAGGCGCGTGCTGCGAAACGAACGGGCGAGCCCCAGCAGGTGAATGGCTTCCAGAACACTGGTTTTGCCGCTGCCGTTGGCGCCGTAAAGGATGTTGATGCGGGGGGAGGGTGAGAAGGTCACCGGGTGCAGATTGCGCACCGCGGTGACCGAAACGCGACTTAACGACATTCAGGATCCGCTGATTACAGACGCATCGGCATGACAACGTAAGCCGAGTCGTCATTGTCGGACTCTTGCACCAGCGCACTGCTGTTGGAGTCAGACAGGATCAGGCGAACCTGCTCGGTGGTCATCACGCCCAGCACGTCGAGCAAATAGCTGACGTTAAAGCCGATTTCCAGCGAGCCGCCATTGTATTCAACGCCCACTTCTTCTTCCGCTTCTTCCTGCTCCGGGTTGTTGGCCTGGATCTTCAGCTGACCGCTGGCCAGTTGCAGACGGATACCGCGGTATTTCTCGTTGGACAGAATCGCGGTACGACTGAACGCTTCACGCAACGCCTGACGATCGCCGAGTACCAGCTTGTCACCAC
The DNA here is from genome assembly GCF_044542195.1 of Pseudomonas sp. NPDC079367. Taxonomy (NCBI): domain Bacteria; kingdom Pseudomonadati; phylum Pseudomonadota; class Gammaproteobacteria; order Pseudomonadales; family Pseudomonadaceae; genus Pseudomonas; species Pseudomonas sp. NPDC079367. The sequence continues at coordinate 720 of NZ_JBITTW010000089.1, read as the reverse complement.
CTTTGGGCAGTACGCGTTCGTAATCCGGGAATTTACCGTCAACCAGTTTCGAGGTGAAGGTGAACTCGCCAGTGGTGGCGCGAATGTGGTGCTGACCGAGGACGATGCTGACATTGCCATCCGGCTCAGTGAGCAGACGCGCCAGTTCGAGGATACCTTTGCGCGGCACGATCACCTGATGGCGATCCGGCTGACCGATATCGGCCTGCATCGAGCACATCGCCAGACGGTGACCGTCGGTGGCCACGGCGCGGATCACACCAGCGGAAACTTCCAGCAGCATGCCGTTGAGGTAGTAACGCACGTCCTGCTGGGCCATGGCGAAGCTGGTGCGCTCGATCAGACGACGCAGTTTGCTCTGCTCCAGGCTGCAGGTCAGCGAGCCCGGGCCTTCTTCGACGGTCGGGAAATCGTTGGCCGGCAGGGTCGATAGGGTGAAGCGGCTGCGGCCGGCCTTCACCACCAGTTTCTGCTCGTCGACCTTGATATCGATCAGCGCGTCGTTGGGCAGGCTCTTGCAGATGTCCATCAGCTTGCGCGCCGGCACGGTGATCGAGCCCGTTTCGGCCGGCTCTTCGAGTTGCACACGACCGACCAGCTCGACTTCCAGGTCGGTACCGGTCAGCGACAGTTGCTGGCCTTCGACGACCAACAGCACGTTGGACAGTACCGGCAAGGTCTGTCGGCGCTCGACGACGCCTGCGACCAGTTGCAGGGGTT
>NZ_JBITTW010000088.1:0-2297 GCF_044542195.1 Pseudomonas sp. NPDC079367 | reverse complement strand
GGCGACCCCGCCGACTGCGTACCCAAAACTTGCAAAAACGGCTGTCCGGTGTCGATGGTCACCGGCGAAGAACTGCTGACGCTCACCGATGCGGTGCTCGACGGCGTGTTGCCCTTTGAGTTCACCCGCTTGTATCGCAGCAGTGCCGTCGAAATCGACATCGGCCTGGGTTTCGGCTGGAGCCATACGTTGGCGCATCGGCTCGCCTTCGACGGCGATGGCGTGATCTGGATCGACCACGAGAACCGCCGCACGCGCTTTCCCCTGCCCGATGTCGCGCGTCCGGCGATCCACAACAGCCTGTCGCGGGCGGCGATTTTTCTCGGCGATGAGCCGGAAGAACTGATTCTCGCGCTGGCCGGTGAAAATGCGCGGTTCTATCACTTTCGCGCCGGCCGGCTGACGGCGATCAGCGACGTCTACGGCAATCGTCTGACACTGCAACGCGATCGCTCCGACCGCATTCAGCGTCTGGACAACGGCGCCGGGCGCGCGCTGCTGTTGCGTTATGACCGTGCGCAACTGGTGGCGGTCGATTACCAGGTCTTCGTCCGGGGCGAGTGGGCCACCGAGCAAAACCTCGCCACTTACCGCTTCGATGCCCGCCAACGCCTGCTGGTCGCGAGCAATGCGGTGGGCGACAGCGAGCGCTACGACTACGACGACCACCACGTCATCCTCCAGCGCCAGCTGACCGGCGGCGCGAGCTTCTTCTGGGAGTGGCAGCGCGAGGGCAAGGCGGCGCGCTGCGTGCGGCATTGGGCCTCGTTCTCGCAGATGAATACCCGTTACGTCTGGAACGATGACGACGCCAGCGTGACCGTGCATTACGTCGACGGCACCGAAGAAGTCTACGTCCATGACGAACGCGCGCGGCTGGTGCGTCAGGTCGCGGCCGATGGCGGCGAGCAGCTCAAGGCCTATGACGCGCAGGGCCGCTTGATCGCCGAGCAGGATCCCTTGGGCGCGGTCACTGAATACCGCTACGACGAGGTCGGACGGCTGATCGCGCTGATTCCGCCAGACGATGCGCCAACGTCCTACGAGTACCGCAACGGTTTTCTTTACAAGCGTCGCCGAGGCAATGCGGTGTGGCTCTATCGGCGCAATGCCGAAGGTGCCGTCACCGAAGCGGTCGATCCCGACGGCCAGGTCACGCATTACTACTACAACCTGCGCGGCCAGTTGCTGTCGCTGCGTTACCCGGACAGCAGCCGCCATCGCTGGATGTGGAACGAGCTGGGCCAGCTCATCGAAGAAACCCTGCCGGACGGTGGCGTGCGGCGCTTTTCCTACGATGCGCTGGGGCGGCGGACTACCACCCAGGACGAATTTGGTGTTGTCAGCCATCAGCAGTGGGACGCGGCCGGCCGTCTGATCCTGGCGAATTCTCCTACGGGAAGCACCCGCGCCTACAGCTACGGCGCCTACGGCCAGATCACCGCCGAGCGCGATGAACTGGGGCGCATCACCCGCTATGAATATGACGACGACCTGCACCTGGTCTCGCGGCGAATCAATCCCGACGGCACCCGCGTGCAGTATCGCTATGACCATGCGCGGTTATTGCTGACCGAGATCGAAAACGAATCGGGCGAAAAATACCGCCTGGATTACACGCCAACCGGATTGATCCGACAGGAAACCGGGTTTGACGGGCGGCGCACCGCGTATGTTTATGACCTGAATGGCCATCTGCTGGAAAAGACCGAGTTTGGTGATTTCGGCCCCAGCCTGGTTACCCGCTACGAGCGCGACAGCGCCGGGCGTTTGCTCGTCAAAACCCTGCCCGACGGGATCAAAGTCCGCTACGACTACGATCGCCTCGGCCGGCTGATCGGCGTCGATGACGGCCAGAATCATCCGCTGGCCTTTGAGTATGACCGTCAGGATCGCTTGATCACTGAGCACCAAGGCTGTGGCACCTTGCGCTACGCCTACGACGCTTGTGGTCAGCTCAAACGCCTGCGCCTGCCGGACAACAGCAAACTCGACTATCACTACGCCAAGGGCGGTGCGCTGAGCGCCATCGACCTCAACGGCACGCCGCTCACGCGCCACATCTACCAGTCCGGTCGCGAGCAGCAACGCCAGCAGGGTCTGCTGCTCAGTGAATATGCCTACGACGATCAGGGCCGCTTGCTCGCCCACGCTGTAGGCCATCGCCACGCCTCGCTGTACCGCCGCGATTATGCCTACAGCGCCAACGGCAATCTCGAGCACATCGCCGACAGCCGCCACGGCCAGCGCACCTACGGCTACGACGCCCTCGACCGGCTGATTCGTGTCAGCCATTC
>NZ_JBITTW010000087.1:0-2436 GCF_044542195.1 Pseudomonas sp. NPDC079367 | reverse complement strand
GGATTAACTCTCTCTTCTTTGCTAAAGCGTGCGCAGAAACTCGAGGGGCGCCGGGACATCGCGTTCGATCAATGTCATCAATGAACAGAAAGACGAGATTCTTCGCGGTGATGTTGGGTGCATCAGTAGAGCGTCAAGCAGTCAGGCTGCGGTAACAACCCGACCAATCAGGCGGAAAGTCTCGTGCTAGAGAGGCCAGCCGTCGTGACCCTGTGGTCAGCGGGCGGCATTATACATAGGTAGCTGGCAATCTGCCGATGGTTCATATGCAACGATTCTCGTCCATTGGTCTAAAGGTCGCAGGGCGCGGCCGGGCAGAGACTTGTCATGAATGCTGGAGTTTGGCGCTTTTCCCTTTGCATTCAGGCTTGTACGAAACGAGATGTGCGCGGCGCCGGAACATAGGGTTTGCGTGTTGATTCAACTGGGTTACGCTCGAAGCAAGCCAGGTGTTCAATCCAAACAATGGAGTTCAGCATGGGTTACAAGAAGATTCAGGTTCCGGCCGTCGGCGACAAAATCACCGTCAATGCAGACCATTCTCTCAATGTTCCTGATAACCCGATCATCCCCTTCATTGAGGGTGACGGTATTGGTGTCGACATCAGTCCGGTGATGATCAAGGTTGTCGATGCTGCTGTTGAAAAGGCCTACGGCGGCAAGCGCAAGATTTCCTGGATGGAAGTCTACGCTGGCGAGAAAGCCACCCAGGTTTACGATCAGGACACCTGGCTGCCACAGGAAACCCTCGACGCCGTCAAGGATTACGTGGTTTCCATCAAAGGTCCGCTGACCACCCCGGTCGGTGGTGGCATCCGCTCGCTGAACGTGGCCCTGCGTCAGCAACTCGACCTGTACGTCTGCCTGCGTCCGGTGCGCTGGTTCGAAGGCGTGCCGAGCCCGGTGAAAAAGCCCGGCGATGTCGACATGACCATCTTCCGCGAAAACTCCGAGGACATTTACGCCGGTATCGAATGGAAGGCCGGTTCGCCGGAAGCCACCAAGGTCATCAAATTCCTTAAAGAAGAAATGGGCGTTACCAAGATCCGTTTCGACGAAAACTGCGGCATAGGCGTCAAGCCGGTATCGCGCGAAGGCACCAAGCGTCTGGCACGCAAGGCTCTGCAATATGTGGTCGATAACGACCGCGATTCGCTGACCATCGTGCATAAAGGCAACATCATGAAGTTCACCGAAGGTGCCTTCAAGGAGTGGGCTTACGAAGTAGCGGCCGAAGAATTCGGCGCGACCCTGCTCGACGGCGGTCCGTGGATGCAGTTCAAGAACCCGAAAACCGGCAAGAACGTGGTGGTGAAGGACGCTATTGCCGACGCCATGCTCCAGCAGATCCTGCTGCGTCCGGCCGAATACGATGTGATCGCTACGCTTAATCTCAACGGCGACTACCTGTCCGACGCCCTCGCTGCGGAAGTGGGGGGTATCGGTATTGCGCCGGGCGCCAACCTGTCCGACACCGTGGCGATGTTCGAGGCGACCCACGGTACTGCGCCGAAGTACGCCGGCAAGGATCAGGTCAACCCGGGTTCGCTGATTCTCTCGGCCGAGATGATGCTGCGTCATATGGGCTGGACAGAAGCTGCAGACCTGATCATCAAGGGCACCAACGGTGCGATCGGCGCGAAGACTGTTACTTATGATTTCGAGCGTTTGATGGATGGCGCGAAGCTGGTGTCGTCTTCCGGGTTTGGAGATGCTTTGATTTCGCATATGTAAAGCGCGGACAACCAAAAAAACCGCCTGATTTTTCAGGCGGTTTTTTAATGGCTGGGGTTCAGGCGGAAATCAGTCAGCTGATCGCTTGAGCCGTCGCCGCAACGCCGACAGCGGGGTCGGACGGGGCAACAACGACGTTGTGAATTTCGATCGCATGCAGGCCCTTTGGCCCTTGAATGATATCGAATTTCACGGCCTGGCCGGCCTTGAGGGTCTTGTATCCATCCATCTTGATTGCCGAGTAATGCGCAAACAGATCTTCTGTCTTGCCATCCTCGTTGATGAACCCGTACCCCTTGGCATTGTTGAACCATTTCACCTTGCCGACCGCCATGCTCAAATCCCTCTGCAACAGTCTCCATCGCTGGAGTATCATCCACGACATCCGCAATCGAATTCGATAAAAGAATTGACTCCGCGGATCTTTTTTACCCACTGTGGGCTCTATTGGTTGTAACACCGTTTTCCCGATAGTCAAGGTGACCGGGCAGTCGTAGTTGAAAACGTGTGCAACCGCCCCCACCACTGTATTCGCACAACTGACGAACCTTTTTTTCCATGCATGCAATCAGCCAGATTCGACTAACATTCAATCAGGATCGCCCGCTTCTCCAAAAGGATCTTCCACAGGAGCACGACGACGATTCGGCAGGCGTTGCTGTTCAGGAAGCACAGCCCGCGTTACAGGCGCCGCCTATGTAC
>NZ_JBITTW010000086.1:0-2720 GCF_044542195.1 Pseudomonas sp. NPDC079367 | reverse complement strand
GGCCCAGCGGAATCTGCGTCTGCAAGGCTTCACGCTGTGCTTCAGGCAGCTCGCGGGTCATATCGGTGTCGATAAACCCTGGGGTTACCGAGTTGACCGTAATAGAACGCGAACCGACTTCACGCGCCATCGCCCGGCTGAAACCTTCCAGACCGGCCTTGGCGGCTGCATAGTTTACTTGGCCGGCGTTGCCCATGGCACCCACCACCGAGCCAATACTGATAATTCGCCCCCAACGAGCCTTGGTCATGCCGCGCAGAACGCCCTTGGACAGGCGATACAGACTGTTCAGATTGGTATCGATCACGTCGTACCACTCGTCGTCTTTCATGCGCATCATCAGGTTATCGCGGGTGATACCGGCATTATTGACCAGAATCGCCACCGGCGCACCGAACTGTTCCTGAATGGCTGCCAACACGGCGCTGACCGATTCGTCGCTGGTGACATTGAGTTCGAAACCGGCACCCTGGATACCGTTTTCCTTCAGGGTCGCGGCAATGCGCTCAGCGCCCGACGCGGAGGTCGCGGTGCCAACAACGATGGCGCCCTGACGACCCAGTTCCAGTGCGATGGCCTGGCCGATACCGCGGCTTGCACCGGTAACCAGTGCAACTTTACCTTGCAGACTCATGCAAGTTTCTCCTGATTCAGGCCTGCGCTGCGCGAGCGGCAGCGAAGGCGTCTGGGGTATTGAGATTGGAAGTCGAAACGCCTTCAGCGCAACGCTTGTTCAGGCCAGCAAGGACTTTGCCTGGGCCGCATTCGACCAGATTCGTGGCGCCCTTGGCGGCCAACGTCTGCACCGATTCAACCCAGCGCACTGGCTTGTAGAGCTGTTCGAGCAGATCGCGCTTGAGGGTTTCCAGATCGGCCGGCACTTGCGCGCTGACGTTCTGCACCACCGGGATCTGCGGAGCCTGCCAGTCGATGGCAGCAATGGATTCGGCGAAACGCTCGGCAGCCGGACGCATCAGCTCGCAGTGCGAAGGCACGCTTACCGGCAATGGCATGGCGCGCTTGGCGCCACGGGCCTTGCAGCCCTCAATGGCGCGCTCGACGGCTGCCTTGGCACCGGCAACCACGACTTGGCCCGGCGAGTTGAAATTCACCGCGCTGACGACTTCGCCTTGCGCCGCTTCGGCGCAGGCAGCCAGCACGTCGGCATCTTCCAGACCGAGGATCGCGGCCATGCCGCCCTGCCCGGCCGGAACCGCCTCCTGCATCAACTGACCACGGCGCTCGACGAGCTTGACCGCATCAGCAAGGGTCAGGCTGCCGGCAGCAACCAGCGCGCTGTATTCGCCAAGGCTGTGGCCGGCAACGAATGCCGGACGCGCACCACCTTCGGCCAGCCACAGACGCCACAGGGCGATCGAGGCGGTCAGAATGGCCGGTTGGGTTTTGTCGGTTTGGTTGAGCAGCTCTTCCGGGCCCTGCTGGGTCAGTGCCCACAGGTCGTAGCCCAGTGCAGCAGAGGCTTCTTGAAAGGTTTCGAGGATCAGCGGATGTTGCGCGCCCAGCTCGGCCAGCATGCCGAGGGACTGCGAACCCTGTCCTGGAAAGACGAATGCGAGGGAAGCAGACATGTAACAAGCCCCTAATGATCTTGTCGTCGGAAAATAACGCCCCGTTGGGACGCCAGAAACTGACAGTTTGGATGGCCCTTTGAACCGGGCGGTCACATTTAAGCATTGTCCGACGAAAACGCCTAAGACAACAGATCCTCCAGGCGACCGTGAAGACGCTCGGGCAGGTTCTCCTGAATCTCGATCAGCGCCCGCTGAATCGCACTCTGAAAGCCTTGAACCCCGGCCGATCCGTGACTCTTCACAACGATGCCCTGCAGGCCGAGAAAGCTTGCGCCATTATGTCGCGCCGGAGCCAGATCGGCCTGCAGACGCTTCATCAACGGCAGCGCCAAGGCGCCGACCGCGCGAGAAGCCATGTTTTTCTTGAACAAGGCTTCGATGCGCGCCGCAATCATCGTCGCAAGGCCTTCGCTGGACTTCAGCAGAATGTTGCCGACGAAGCCGTCACACACCACCACATCCGCCTCACCGCGATACAAGCCGTCGCCTTCGATGAAGCCGACGTAATTGATCCCGCGTGCAGCCTGCAGCAGCGTCGCTGCCAATTTGACCTGCTGATTGCCCTTGATGTCTTCGGTGCCGATGTTCAGCAACGCCACACGCGGACGGACGATGCCCAGGGTTTGCGCGGCCACCGAACCCATCACCGCGAACTGCAGCAGGTGCTCGGCGCTGCAATCGACGTTGGCGCCAAGATCGAGCAACTGGCAATAACCGGTCTGCGTCGGAATCGCCGCAACCATCGCCGGACGATCAATGCCTGGCAATGTCTTGAGCACGAATCGCGACAACGCCATTAACGCGCCGGTATTGCCAGCACTGACACAGGCTTGCACCTTGCCATCGCGGAGCAACTCAAGGGCAACACGCATCGACGAATCCGGCTTGCCACGCAGGGCCTGGGCAGGTTTTTCATCCATGGTGATGACTTCGCTGGCCGGCACAATCGTCAGGCGCGCGCGATCGGCAGCCGATTGGCCGTTGATCAGTTCTTCAAGAAGGGAGGGTTGACCGACGAGGGTCAGGTGCAGCGAGGGCGTAGCAGACAGGCAAGCGAGGCTGGCCTGAACAATGCTGCGGGGACCGAAGTCCCCGCCCATTGCGTCAATCGCGATGACTTGAGCAGAC
>NZ_JBITTW010000085.1:0-2748 GCF_044542195.1 Pseudomonas sp. NPDC079367 | reverse complement strand
AGCGATCAACCCGGTACAGACGCCGAAGAACTGCGGAATGATGAACCCCAGCTTCTGCGCCAGGGATTCGACGATGTCGCGCCTGTTGAACGAACCGACCAGCACCACGATGCCCATCAGGGCCAGGCCCATGAACACTTCGTAGGAAACGGTCTGCGCCGAGGCACGCAAGCTGCCCAAAAGGGCGAACTTGTTGTTGCTCGACCAGCCGGCGAACAGCACCGCGTACACCGACAGACCGGCCATTGCGAAGAAGAACAGCAGGCCGATGTTCAGATCCGCCACGCCCCAGGTCGGGGTGATCGGGATGATCGCGAAGGCGATCAACAGGGCGGACATGGCCACCACCGGTGCCAGGGTGAAGATCACCTTGTCGGCAAACGGCGGGGTCCAGTCTTCCTTGAAGAACATCTTCAACATGTCGGCGGCGATCTGGAACATACCGAACGGGCCAACGCGGTTCGGACCGTAACGGTCCTGCCACCAGCCCAGCAGGCGACGTTCGACAAAGCTCAGCAACGCACCTGCGACCACCACGGCCAGCAGAATCACGATGGCTTTGATGACCGTCAGGATCACATCGATCACTTCAGGGGTGAACCAGGTCATTGCGCTGCCTCCTGCAGACCGTCGACGGACACGCCGGCGAATGCCGGTGGAATGCCGGCGATGCCCGCAGGCAATGCCACCAGACCGGCGCCCAGTTCTTCATTGATGCGCAGCGGCAGACGCAGGGTCTGGCCGGCCACGTTCAGGCTCAGCAGGGCACCGTCGTTGACACCCAGACGATCCGCTTCGGATTTCGCCAGTGCCACGTAAGGGGCCGGAATGCGCTCTTGCACCGGTGCGGCTTTCGAAGAGTTTTCTTCGCTGCCGAACAGGTGGAAAAACGGCACGGCTTGCCAGGTACCCGGCGCCGGGTTAAAGGCACGCGGCGCGGCGGCGAACCAGTTCAGCGAGTCGCCGGTGCTTTCGATCAGGCGGGTGCCCGGATCGCCAGCACGCAGGTGACCACCGACTTCGTCCTGGAACTTGTTCCACGCTTGTGGCGAGTTCCAGCCCGGCGACCAGGCAAACGGCACCTGCTGACGCGGTTCGGCAGAGCCCGAGTAACCTTCCATGGAGAAGGCAAACGCGGTGTCCTTGTCCTGAGGGGTACGCGGTTCGTGAACGCTGATATCGGCGCGCATCGCGGTGCGACCGGAATAACGCAGCGGCTCACGCGCCAGTTTCAGACCCTTGATGCGGAACGCAGCCGACGGTGCCGCATCAACGATGCGCGCCAGTTGTGCGGTGCTCGATGCCACGGCAGCAGTGACGTGGTCGAGTTGCGTCCAGTCGATCGGCTGGTTCAGCAGGGTCGCACGCAGAGCGTGCAGCCAGCGCCAGCCTTCGTGTACCAGAATGCTCGCGTCGAGGTACTGCGGATCGAAAACCTGGAAGAAGCGCTGGGCGCGGCCTTCCTGGCTGACCAGCGTACCGTCGCCTTCGGCGAAGCTCGCTGCTGGCAGAACCAGTTGCGCGCGTTCGGTGGTGGCGGTTTTCTGATGGTCGGCAACGATCACCACTTTCGCAGCGTTCAGTGCAGCGTCGACCTTGGCTTTGGCAGTGCGGGTGTACAGATCGTTTTCCAGCACGACGATCGCATCGGCCTTGCCATCGATGACCGCTTGCAGCGCGGCATCGACTGATTCGCCACCGAGCATGGCCAGGCCGAGGCTGTTGGCTTCCGGCACGATCAGGCTGATCGAACCGTTCTTCTCGCGCAGCTTCAGGGCTTTGGCGATGTTCGCGGCAGCTTCGATCAAGGCTTTGGAGCCCAGCGAAGTACCGGCGATGATCAGCGGACGCTTGGCGGCGAGCAAGGCATCGGCGATGCGCTGCGCCAGTTCCAGAGCTTCTGCGTCCAGACCTTCAACGGCCGGGGCGCTGGCATCCAGGGCGTGAGCAACGGCGAAACCGATGCGTGCCAGATCATCGGGAGCGGCGTGTACGCACTCTTCGGCAACGTCGTCGAGCTTGGTTTCGGCGAGGCTGGCGATGAACAGCGGGTTCAGCGCGTGCTGACCGATGTTCTTCACTGCCGCGTCGAGCCAAGGCTGGACGCGCATGGCTTCGGCCATGTCTTCAGCCTTGCCCTTGACCGATTGACGCAGGGCCAGCGCCATGCGCGCGGCGGTCTGGGTCAGGTCTTCGCCGAGGACGAAGATCGCGTCGTGGTCTTCGATGTCGCGCATGTTCGGCACTGGCAGCGGGCTGTCGTTCAGCACTTGCAGTACCAGACGGATGCGCTCCAGCTCGGAGGCTTCGATACCCGAATAGAAGTGCTCGGCACCGACCAGTTCGCGCAACGCGTAGTTGCTTTCGAGGCTGGCACGCGGCGAACCGATACCGACGATGTTACGGCCGCGCAGCAGGTCGGCGGCTTTGTCCAGCGCGTCGTCCAGGCTCAGCTTGGTGCCGTCGGCCAGCAGCGGCTGACGTGGGCGGTCGGTGCGGTTGACGTAGCCATAACCGAAACGGCCACGGTCGCAGAGGAAGTACTGGTTCACCGAACCGTTGAACCGGTTTTCGATGCGGCGCAGTTCACCGTAACGCTCGCCCGGGGAGATGTTGCAACCGCTCGAGCAGCCATGGCAGATGCTCGGGGCGAACTGCATGTCCCATTTACGGTTGTAACGCTCGGAGTGAGTCTTGTCGGTGAACACACCGGTCGGGCAGACCTCGGTGAGGTTGCCGGAGACCTCG
>NZ_JBITTW010000084.1:0-2764 GCF_044542195.1 Pseudomonas sp. NPDC079367 | reverse complement strand
TGAATAATACGAGACTGCTGTTGCGCTTTTCCGGAGATCACACCCTATCCTCTGTATGTCTTTGCGGGCTAATATCAAGCCGAGGATTATACCTGAGCTATGACCTCACGCGCCAGTTGAGGTCGGGTTTGATGCGGAAACATTGCGACTTAAAAGGTCGCGCAGTTGATTTTTCTCTTCGACGCTCAGTTCGCTTTGCCGCGCTTTCCTGAGTAACTGTTCGAGATTTCGCTCGCGTTGGCGGGCTGACAAGCTAGTAATGGTGTCGAAAAACTGTTGTTCAAGGTTATCTCCATCAATCAGCCATTCCTTTTCTGCCAGTGCCTTTAGCAAGCGACCCTGTTCAGTGCCGTGCCATCGCGCGATCAACTGAAATGAGTTTAGCTTGGGATTCTTCTGTACGGCTTCCAGCAACGCCACAAGCAGCTGGGCGTTGGTCTGATTTTCATCGGCGATGTGCCCGGCGTCTTCGACGCGCTTGGCCAGTTGCGGATGATGGAGCAATGTTCTGAGGGCCGTCAGGGTTGGCGATTCAACACCAATCGGTGTGCGCGGGCGCTGCTGTTCGCGATCGCCGCCACGCTTGCCATTCTTGTCCCACGGTTTCTTGTCCCACTTCTTGCCGCCGGCGCCGGGTTTCTTCGGCGTCCATTCCTGCTGCGGCACATACATGTCCTGTGCCTGCGGCTGATGGTAGTCGCTGTAATCCGGCATGGCGTCGTAATCGATGCCCGGATCGTAAGCGGGCGGTGCTTCCTGCGGCGCACTCTGAACCAGTTGGCTGACGGTCTCGCTGCTCAGGCCGGTGATTTCTGTCAGGCGCTGGCGCATCAGGATGCGCAGATTCGCGCCCGGCACCTTGTCGATCAGCGGTGCGGCGAGAGTGGCCATGTGCGCCTTGCCCTCGAGCGAGCGCGGATCGGATTCTTCGGTCAGTTGCTGAAAAAAATAGTCGGCCAGCGGCTGCGCGTGCTGATTGATGCGCGCCTTGAAGGCATCGGTGCCTTCGGCGCGAACCAGGGTATCCGGGTCTTCGCCTTCGGGCAGAAACAGAAACCGCGCGCGACGACCGTCCTGCAGGCACGGGAGAGTCGCCTCCAGAGCGCGCCAAGCGGCATTGCGGCCGGCCTGGTCGCCATCGAAGCAGAACAATACGTTCGGCACAACGCGGAACAGGCGTTTCAAGTGTTCTTCGCTGGTTGCGGTACCCAGCGTCGCGACGGCATTGCGCAAGCCTTGCTGGGCGAGGGCGATGACGTCCATATAACCCTCGACGACGATGATTTCGTCGAGGTTGCGATTGTTCTTGCGCGCTTCATAAAGGCCGTAGAGCTCCTGGCCTTTGTGGAATACCGGAGTTTCCGGTGAGTTCAGGTACTTGGGCTTGTCGTCGCCCAGTACGCGGCCGCCAAAGGCGATGATTCGTCCGCGGGTGTCGCGGATCGGGAACATCACGCGATCACGGAAGCGATCATAGCGCTTGCCGGTTTCGGCGTTCTCGATCAGCAGGCCGGCTTCGATCATGGCCTTTTGTTGCAGGGTGTCGCTGCTCAGATGCTTGAGCAGATTGTCCCAGCCCGGCGGAGCAAAGCCGAGGCCGAAATCCCGAGCGATCTCGCCGGTCAGGCCGCGTCCCTTGAGGTAATCCACCGCAGCCTTGCGCGACGGATGACTCTTGAGTGCCTGCCGATAGAAGTCGGCGGCGGCGGTGAGAAGCGGATACAGCGGCGAATCGGTCGGCTGGCGCGGCTTGCGCTCGCGGCCGCTTTCTTCGCGGGGGATTTCCATGCCGGCGGCTTTGGCAAGATCTTCAACGGCCTGGGGGAAATCCAGGTTGTCGTGATCCATGAGAAAGCCGAGGGCGTTGCCACCGGCGCCGCAGCCGAAGCAGTAATAGAACTGCTTGTCGGGGCTGACGCTGAATGACGGGGTCTTCTCTTTGTGGAACGGGCAACAGGCGGTGTAGTTCTTGCCGGCCTTCTTCAATTGCACGCGCGAGCTGACCACGTCGACGATGTCGGTGCGGTTCAGCAGGTCGTCAATGAAGCTCTGGGGAATCAGCCCGGCCATGGCGTTCTCGTCGTCTGCGCTGTAATAAGTCCGTTGCGACAGGCTGTCGGACGCGGGCCATTGTTGGAAACGCACAAAATATGCGGCTCGACCGGTGTCGTCTGCGTGATCGCTGTCGGGAAGTGTATCTGCCGAAAATCCACTGACGTTAGTACCTATCAGTCTTCGACTATTTGGAAGTGTTGCGCCGAATCCGCTGACGGCCGGTTGTCGACCTCGGATAGCTCAATAACGCGGGCACGCATACAGGTGCCTTGGGCTGATCGTCGTAAGAGGAATCAGTGGGTGTGCTCGTCAGTAGCCTTGAAAGGCTCGTCAGAAAAGACGTGCACCGCTGGCAAAAGAGCCAGGCCTGACGCGGTGAAGCAGATTTGTCTCGGTCGCATCGGCGGCGTCGACGGTGAAGCATCAAGCGTTTTACGCAAATGCCATTAGCCCGGCTGAGGGCCGGGCTTAGGCAAGAAGCTTGCTACGAACGTCTGTGTATTAGTACAGACGAACGGCGCGGCGCTGTTCGCGCTGAACTTTCTTGGCGTGACGCTTAACAGCGGCTGCTGCCTTGCGCTTACGCTCAGAAGTTGGCTTCTCGTAAAATTCGCGGCTACGAACTTCATCCATTACACCGGCTTTTTCGAAGTAGCTCTTGAAAAGACGCAGAGCTACGTCGAAGGGTTCGTTCTCTTTTACTTTGACG
>NZ_JBITTW010000083.1:0-2919 GCF_044542195.1 Pseudomonas sp. NPDC079367 | reverse complement strand
GCAACCGGCTACCCTTCGATGACCGCCAAGCGTCGTAACAACGCCGCTCACGGTATCGAAATCATCGGCGAGCAACTGCGCTCCATGATGCCGTGGATCGGTGCCAACAAGATCGTCGACAAAGCCAAGAACTAAGTCGTCGTCCCTTGTACGAAAAACGCGGCCTCGGCCGCGTTTTTTCGTTTGGGGCGGTGCTTCTGGTATAAAGCTGCATCGTTTGTGGCCGAACTGTCGTCCTCAAGCTTCTGTCGAATTTTATCCAAACCGTTGCAAGGTAATGTCCATGAGCGAACGTCCCGAAGAGCCGAACAAGGCTTCCGACGCCGAAAGCCTGCTGCCCATCGATGAGCACATCGAAGAAGGGCACGACGCTGAAGGTCGTAAAGTCCGGCATCGTGGTATCTATCTGCTGCCGAACCTGTTCACCACTGCAAACCTGTTTGCAGGCTTCTATTCCATCATCAATTCAATGAGTGCCCAGGCTGCGTTGAGCGCCGGGGATTCGGTGAATGCGAGCAAGTATTTCGCTTTCGCCGCGATCGCGATTTTCGTCGCCATGGTGCTCGACGGTCTTGATGGTCGCGTGGCGCGCATGACCAACACGCAAAGTGCCTTCGGCGCCGAGTACGACTCGTTGTCGGACATGGTCGCGTTCGGTGTTGCGCCGGCGTTGCTGGCGTTCGGCTGGGCGCTGGGTGATATGGGCAAGGTCGGCTGGATGGTCGCCTTCATCTATGTGGCGGGTGCGGCATTGCGTCTGGCGCGCTTCAACACTCAGGTCGGCACGGCGGACAAACGCTACTTCATCGGTCTGGCCAGCCCTGCGGCAGCAGGGGTAGTGGCCGGTATTGTCTGGGCATTCAGCGATTACGGCATTCAGGGTTCGAAGATGTCGTTCCTGGTGGCCTTGATGGTGGCGGCGGCCGGCATGCTGATGGTCAGCAACATCAAGTACAACAGCTTCAAGGAGCTGGATCTCAAAGGTCGCGTGCCGTTCGTGGCGATTCTGGCGGTGGTGTTGGTATTCGCTGTTGTATTCAGTGATCCGCCGCGCATTCTGCTGCTGGTGTTCCTCGCCTATGCCGCTTCCGGTCCGGTACAGTACCTGTTGCGTCTTCGTCGTCACAAAAACGCCGAGTGATGTAATTTCCCGCATACTCCGCAGTCTATGGGTGCACCTGTCCTCCAACGCTGCGGAGTTGTCATGTTGATCAAGATCCCCAAAGCATCCGACTGCCATGAGTCGGATGTCACGCCTGAAGCCATTTATCTCTCCCGTCGCCAATTGATCGGTGCTACCGCTGCCGGTATTGCCATGAGCAGCCTGCCGCGTTGGGCGAATGCCGCTGATGCCCCTCGCTACTCGGATGTCGAATCCGGCAAGGCCCCGGCCTGGTTCGCCGAAAAGCTTCCTTCTACTCAATGGGGTGCGGTCAACGTCAAGGACGAGGCAATCACGCCCTATAAAGACGCCACGCACTACAACAACTTTTACGAGTTCGGTACCGGCAAGGGCGATCCGGCTTCGAACGCTGGCGACCTCAAAACCGAACCCTGGAGCGTAGTGATAGACGGGGAGGTGGGTAAACCGGGGCGTTACGCGCTGGAAGATTTCATGAAACCGTATCAATTGGAGGAGCGTATTTATCGTCTGCGCTGCGTCGAGGCGTGGTCGATGGTCATTCCCTGGATCGGCTTTCCCATCTCGGCCTTGCTCAAACAGGTCGAGCCGACCTCCAAAGCCAAATACATCCGCTTTGAAACCCTGCAGGATCCCAAGAGCATGCCCGGCCAGCGTTCCGGCTTTGCCTTGATCGACTGGCCGTATGTCGAAGGCTTGCGTCTCGATGAGGCGATGAATCCTTTGGCGATTCTGGCGGTGGGCATGTATGGGCGCGAACTGCCGAATCAGAATGGCGCGCCTTTACGTCTGGTGGTGCCATGGAAGTACGGCTTCAAAAGCGTGAAATCCATCGTGCGCATCAGTCTGGTCAGCGAACAACCGAAGACCACCTGGCAAAGCATTGCTGCCGACGAATATGGTTTCTATGCGAATGTGAACCCTGCGGTCGACCATCCGCGTTGGACCCAGGCACGCGAGCGGCGTCTGCCCAACAGCCTGTTCAAACCAAATGTGCGCGATACGCAGATGTTCAACGGCTACTCGGATGAAGTCGCTTCTTTATATACAGGACTCGATCTGCGGAAGAACTACTGATGCGCTATCCGTTCTGGCGAGTGGGCGTTTTCATTGCGGCAGCGATTTGGCCGTTGCTGTGGTTCTATCAGGCCTTCGCGGATCTGCTGGGGCCTGATCCGGGCAAGGTGCTGGTTGATCGTCTGGGGCTTGGCACGCTGGTGTTGCTGTTGATCACGCTGAGCATGACGCCGCTGCAAAAACTGAGTGGCTGGGCGGGGTGGGTTGCGGTTCGCCGGCAATTGGGACTTTGGTGTTTTGCTTATGTGACGCTCCATCTGTTCAGCTATATGGCTTTTATCCTCGGGTTCGACTGGTCGCAACTGGGTGTTGAGCTACGCAAGCGGCCGTACATTATTGTCGGTGCGCTGGGATTTCTCGGCTTGCTGATATTGGCGGTGACGTCAAATCGTTATAGTCAGCGTCATTTGGGGGCTCGCTGGAAGAAGTTGCATCGCCTGGTTTATGTGATTCTCGGTCTGGGATTGCTGCACATGCTGTGGATCGTGCGGGCTGATCTTGAAGAGTGGACGATTTATGCCTTTATAGGCGCTGTGCTTTTGCTGCTTCGTCTGCCGCTGGTGGCAAGGCGAATCCCGCGTTTAATGGGTAAAAGGCAGAATCTTCAAGAAAAGCGAAATTAACGGTTGACGGCAGATTCCAGAGGTCTATAATTCGCCCCACTTCCGGCGCAGTCGAAACGGAAAACTCCTTGAGATTCA
>NZ_JBITTW010000082.1:0-3007 GCF_044542195.1 Pseudomonas sp. NPDC079367 | reverse complement strand
GCTGCTGCTTCCGGGGTGTCTACTGCGTAACCAGTGGAAACTGGCAGGCCGTATTCAGCGAACAGCTGCTTACCCTGATACTCGTGAAGATTCATGCTTTTTACCGTCTTCGTTAGGTACTGCGCATTCGGCGCTGCGCTCGTTTGAGTGCCGCGCCACCTGTGACTGCTGCTTGCGTAGCTGAGCTACGCAAGACTGCGTCCGGCGGACATTCCGCGGTGAGTCTTGCTCGCAAGGCTCACGACGGGCCGCTACCGCCGTGGTTTCTTATTATGTCTTAACGCTTCTTGCGGTTGGCAATGTGAATAGCGCCGCCATTCACTGCCAGAGCAGCTTCGTGCAAGGCTTCGGACAGGGTCGGATGGGAGAAAACCATCATGCCCAGGTCTTCAGCGCTGGTGCCGAATTCCATACCGATCGCGCCCTGCTGAACCAGTTCCGCAGCGCTCGGGCCAATCACGTGCACGCCCAATACGCGGTCGGTCTTGGCATCGGCGATGACCTTGACGAAACCACCGGTATCGTTGGCAGCCATGGCACGGCCGGAAGCGGCGAACGGGAAGGTGCCGACGTTGACTTCAACGCCTTCGGCCTTCAGCGCCTGCTCGGTTTTGCCAACCCACGCGATTTCCGGGTGAGTATAAATAACCGAAGGGATCAAATCATAGTTCATCTGAGCCTTGTGGCCCTTGATGCGCTCAACAACCATGATGCCTTCTTCCGAAGCCTTGTGGGCCAGCATCATGCCGCGAACCACGTCGCCAATGGCGAAGACGCCCGGTACGGCGGTGACGCAATGGTCATCAACCGCGATGAAACCGCGCTCGTCGATTTCCACGCCACAGTCGGCAGACAGCAGATCAGTGGTCACCGGACGGCGACCAACGGCTACGATCAGCTTGTCGAAAGTGATGGTCTGTTCGCCGTTGGCATCGGTGTAGTTGACGACGACTTCTTCGCCGTTGACTTTCGAACCGGTAACGCGAGCGCCCAGCTTGATGTCCAGGCCCTGTTTGGTCAGGGTTTTCAGTGCTTCCTTGGAAACAGCGGTGTCCGCTGCCATCAGGAAAGTGTCCAGCGCTTCGAGAACAGTCACTTCTGCACCCAGACGCGACCATACCGAACCCAGCTCCAGGCCGATCACGCCAGCGCCGATCACGCCCAGACGTTTAGGTACGGACTGGAATTCCAGAGCACCCGTCGAATCGACAATGACGTTCTGGTCAACCGGGGCCGGTGGAATGTCGATCGGACGCGAACCTGGCGCGAGAATGACGTTTTCCGCTTCGATGACTTCAACCGAGCCGTCCGGCTTGGTGACTTCGACTTTCTTGCCGGCCAGCAGCTTGCCGTGGCCCTGGATCGAAGTAACGCCGTTGGCCTTGAACAGGGTGGCAACACCGCCGGTCAGGTTCTTGACGATGCCAGCCTTGCGGCCAACCATCGCAGCGACGTCCATTTTGACTTCGCCGGTCGAGATACCGTGAACGTTGAAGCTTTCCTTGGCTTCCTTGTATTTCCACGAGCTGTCGAGCAGCGCCTTGGAAGGAATGCAACCCACGTTCAGGCAGGTACCGCCCAGGGCTTGCTTGCCCTCTGCGTCGGTGTACTTCTCGATGCAGGCAGTGGTCAGGCCCAACTGAGCAGCCTTGATGGCGGCTACATAGCCACCAGGGCCGGCACCGATCACTACTACGTCAAATTTCTGCGACATTCAAAAAATCCTCTTTTTTGCAGCAAGCGTGAAGCCGCAAGCCTCAAGCCAAACTGCGTTTACCTGCAGTTCGCAGCCTGAGACTTGCAGCTGCTTCTATCAAATATCCAGCAACAGACGAGCCGGATCTTCCAGCAGGTTCTTGATGGTCACCAGGAAGGTCACAGCTTCTTTGCCATCGATCAGACGGTGATCGTAGGACAGTGCCAGGTACATCATCGGACGGATCACGACCTGGCCGTTGATGGCCATCGGACGCTGGATGATGTTGTGCATGCCCAGAATCGCTGCCTGCGGCGGGTTGACGATCGGCGTCGACATCATCGAACCGAAGGTACCACCGTTGGTGATGGTGAAGGTACCACCGGTCATCTCGTCCATCGACAGTTTGCCGTCACGGGCCTTCTTGCCGAAGGTGGCGATGCCGCCTTCGATTTCAGCCAGGCTCATCAGCTCAGCGTTACGCAGAACCGGTACGACCAGGCCACGATCGCTGGAAACGGCAACGCCGATGTCCGCATAGCCGTGGTAAACGATGTCGCCGCCGTCGATCGACGCGTTGACAGCCGGGAAGCGCTTCAGCGCTTCGGTGGCCGCTTTGACGAAGAACGACATGAAGCCCAGGCGTACGCCGTTGTGGGACTTCTCGAACAGGTCCTTGTACTTCGAACGCAGGGCCATGACTTCGGTCATGTCGACTTCGTTGAACGTGGTCAGCATCGCCATGTTCGACTGGGCTTCAACCAGACGCTTGGCCACGGTGGCACGCACGCGGGTCATCGGTACGCGCTTCTCGATGCGGTCGCCAGCAGCGAATACAGGCGCAGCAGCCGAAGGAGCAGCAGCCTTGGCAGGTGCGGCAGCCGGAGCGGCTTTCTTCGCAGCAACAGCAGCAACCACGTCTTCCTTGGTCACACGACCACCTTTGCCGGTACCGGCAACGGAAGCGATGTTGATGCCGTTCTCTTCAGCCAGCTTGCGAGCAGCCGGTGCTGCGATCGGGTCGTCTTCGCCATCGGCAGCAGCCGGTGCGGCAGCGGCAGTAGCAGCCGGAGCAGCAGCGGCGGCAGGAGCGGCAGCAGCAGCGCCGCCCTCTTCGATCGAGCCCAGAACCTGGTTCGACAGAACGGTAGCGCCTTCTTCGGCGATGATTGCGCCCAGCACGCCGTCGGCTTCGGCCAATACTTCCAGCACGACCTTGTCAGTCTCGATGTCGACGATCAGGTCGTCACGCTTGACGGCCTCGCCTGGTTTCTTGTGCCAGGTGGCAACGGTGCCATCGGCAACCGATTC
>NZ_JBITTW010000081.1:2524-3239 GCF_044542195.1 Pseudomonas sp. NPDC079367 | reverse complement strand
AGGTCAGCCTTGTTCAGGAAAACCACGATGTACGGAACGCCTACCTGACGGGACAGCAGGATGTGCTCACGGGTTTGTGGCATCGGACCATCAGCGGCCGAGCAAACCAGGATCGCGCCGTCCATCTGGGCAGCACCGGTGATCATGTTCTTCACGTAGTCAGCGTGACCTGGGCAGTCAACGTGAGCGTAGTGACGAATAGTCGAGTTGTACTCAACGTGAGCCGTGTTGATGGTGATACCGCGAGCTTTTTCTTCTGGTGCACTGTCGATCTTGTCGAACTCAACGACGGCCGAACCGAAAACTTCGGAGCAGACGCGAGTCAGAGCAGCAGTCAGAGTGGTTTTACCGTGGTCAACGTGACCAATGGTCCCGACGTTGACGTGGGGCAGGGAACGATCAAATTTTTCCTTAGCCATCGATATCACCCTCTACAGAAGAAATTAGACAAACAATATCAACCATTAAAACAAAGGCAGATATTTTCATATCTGCCTTGTTATATGGAGCTCTTGAGCGGATTTGAACCGCTGACCTCACCCTTACCAAGGGTGTGCTCTACCAACTGAGCTACAAGAGCAAAACCCTTTGCACAACCTGCAAACTTGGAGCGGGTAGCGGGAATCGAACCCGCATCATCAGCTTGGAAGGCTGAGGTTCTACCACTAAACTATACCCGCGGAGCCTGCAGCTCACGCTTAAATCTGGGGGAGGG
>NZ_JBITTW010000081.1:0-2514 GCF_044542195.1 Pseudomonas sp. NPDC079367 | reverse complement strand
ATTCGAACCTTCGAAGTCGTAGACGTCAGATTTACAGTCTGATCCCTTTGGCCGCTCGGGAACCCCTCCTAATCAGGCCGGCATTCTATATCATGCCAAACCCCTGTCAAGCATTTTCTCATTTAAAAACCTGAGGTTAGCTGCGTTGACACACTTCACTTTGAATGCCGATTAAGGTGTTCGCTGTGGAGCGGGCGCCATTCTATGCAAACTATTGAGTGGGTGCAACCCCTTCGCACAGCATTATTTTATGTTTTAACTCATTGAATTCCTTGGAAAGGTTTTGCAACTGCTGATCACCCAGCAAACGCTGGCCGTCCGGCGTAACCACCAGCCAGTAACCGTTTCCCGCAGCATCTTTGGGGACGGATTGCACACTGACTCTCAGTACCATCAGACGCTGCTGCAATCTGGCAATTGAATCTTCGTCAGAAAGCCCGCCAAGAAACAGGCATTGCTGTCGCGGAACACTGTCCGCTCTACGGCCGCCCCCGGCCGTTTCGCTCAGCAGACGAATATCCTGCTGCGAACCGCGATATAAATTCAAAGGCGTTACATCCTTGGCTCGCAACGGCGCTTCCTGTTGATGCCAGACATAGTAAAAAACATTAAGAACAACAAGCAGCAGGAACAACCAACGCATAGAAACCTCAGGACAAGGGGCACGCCATGGCCAAGCCGACAAAAACCAGGTCTGGCACAACCCTGGCATCAGGCGCGACGCCATCCACCAACTCAGCATCCCCTCCTGTAATGAATACTATGAAGTTTTCTTCCCAATATGTTCGAGCCAGCTCCAATTGAGTGAGTACGAACCCTCTCAGCATCAAAGAACAACCGCGCTCCACAGCCTCAACGGTGGTGCGCCCCGGGACATGGCAGGAAAGGGCTTGCTCTGCGGCTTCATCACCATAACGAATTTTACGGGTATGGGTGCGAAGTTGGTTGCGCATCAAAGGCATACCAGGACAAATGAACCCGCCGAGATGCTCACCGTCAGCGGCAACAAAATCAGCAGTGACTGCCGTACCGAAGTCGAGAATCAGACAAGCATTTCCAGCAGCCAGGTGAAAGGCCCCTAGCATCGCCAGCCAGCGATCAAGACCTAAACGTTCATAATCTTCATAGCCGTTACGAACACCGGACATCTCGCGAGCGGGTTCCGCACGTACGATAGGAATACCGAACTCATGCTTAATCATCTCGGTTAACGTGCCAGTTTCTTCAGTGGTCCTGACGCTCACTAAACGGCAGCTGCGCAGCGAGAGAGACTTTATGCTCAGTAGACTCTCAATCAGAGCAAGATTGGTATCTACAACCCCTTCCGAGATCACCCCACACGCCAAGGCATCAAGCACTCGCCATTTTATAAAGCTGTTGCCGCAGTCAAGCTCAAGAATCATCACGCAACCTCAGGCTGAGCTCTCCGCCACTAAAAACTTTTTCAATACCATCTACAAGCAAGCGCAGTCCGCCTTGGTTATCAATGCCAAGCACAACACCATCAACATGGCTCTTACCCGCGATCAACGACACGGACCGACCCTGCCACAGATGATTTTCTGCCCATTCTTCCTGCAGGCTTGCGAACCCTTGATGCTGATGCTTATGGATATAAGACTTGAGCTGATTACTCAACTCTATAACCAAAGCATTGCGATCACAGGATTTACCTGACTCAAGCTTTATAGAGGTCCATTGCTGGTCGACCTCATCAGCAACCAGCATATTCACGTTGACCCCTATGCCCAATACAACATGGCATACATCCGCGGGATCCCCGACGAGCTCAAGTAGGATGCCGGCTACCTTCTTAGTACCCACCAGAACATCGTTGGGCCACTTCAGACCGGCTGTCGGCACGCCGGCGCTTCGCAAGGTCTGCATTACTGCCAAGCCAACAACAAGGCTCAACCCTTCAAGCTGACGCATGCCACCTTCGATACGGAGTACAAGGCTGTAGTAAAGGTTTTCCGCAAATGGGCTAACCCACTTTCGGCCTCGACGACCACGCCCAGCCAACTGTCGCTCGGATAGCACCAAAAACGGCGCGACTGCACCTTCACTAATGGCGCGCAAAGCTTCGGCATTCGTCGAGTCGACGGAATCGAACACAGTTACCGGCCACTGGGGTGCCTTTCTGCTTATTTCTTGAGGATCAAGCAGCGTTAGGGGTGCCGACAATTGATAACCGCGACCGCGAACTTTATGGATTGACAGACTAAGCTCAGCTTCAAGCTGCTGCAGCTGCTTCCATACAGCACTTCGGCTAATACCCAAGGCCGCTCCTAGGTCCTGACCGGAATGGAATCGCCCATCCTTCAGAAGATTCAATAACGTCAACATGCAGGTTTCGCCTTTCAATGAGGCCGCATAATAGCCATGCCCCGAGCCGTTGCATAGAAATCAAGCAGACACATTTCTCGCAGGCAAAACAAAACCCCAACTGCTTACGCAATTGGGGTTTCGGAATTTAATCTTGACGATGACCTACTCTCACATGGGGAAACCCCA
>NZ_JBITTW010000080.1:0-3605 GCF_044542195.1 Pseudomonas sp. NPDC079367 | reverse complement strand
CACAGGCGCTGAATGAAATGCAGGTCGGACTCATCGTATTGCACGCAATACTCACGCTCCGGGTACTCGGCGCCGAGCTGGAAGCTGTAGGCGTCAGAGAGAATGCCGCGATCTTCCAACACCTGGGCGATGATTTTCGGCACCGTCAGTTGCTGGAAGATCTGCTGATCATGGTTGTGCTGCAGGTAGGCCAGTTGCGGCACCAGGCTGATGCTGTAGCGGGTCAGGGTCTTGCCGGAGTCGCCCTGCTCGATGCGATAGACCTGGCCGTGAATCTTGCCTTCGCCGGTGGCGCCGAAGGTCAGGCAGGCGCGCTTGTGCAGCAGCTCTTCGAGCTTCAGGTCGGGGCTGGTTAGCTCAATCCTCTCCTGACCAATACCAAAGGGTATCGCCCCAATTCGAACCGCTGAAACTCGGTAAAATTTCCCCTTGATCGAAGTACCTACGGGATTCTTTTTGCGCTGGGGTAAACCAGTATCCTGCCATGCTACAAGGCTGACCTGCTTCAAGCCGTGCGGGTGATTTTGAGCGATTTTCTTCTTGGTCGAAGCGAGAATACCAACGCGCGGAGCTGTCTTCTTCGAAGCAGTTTCCGTAAGGGGAATAAGTATGCAATTGATCAGGCGTGGGAATCCGCAACGATTTGAAGACTTGATTCACTGAAATATACGCCGCTGGCAAAGCTTCATTAATTGAGCCTAGGTCAGGAAGGTTGCCGGCGCGAACAATCAGCCCATATTGATATTCAAAAACCTCTACATCGCCGCGCCCGCTGAAGGAATGACTTATAGCGTCTATGCCTCCAAGCTTTTCGGTAAATCGATTGCTAACAATAGTATACCAATTGATGCCTTTAATGTGGTCTAGCAGTTCGCGTTTGAAGTTCGTGACTAAAGAATCGACTTCAAGACCTCTATACTGCTGGGCAAGTTGGAATTCCATAGGCATGTAACTATCGAAATCAAATGGCAAAATGCTGGAAAGTCCGCCATAACCGTGATCGGCCTTAACTTTATCGGCTAAGTAAATAATCCAGTCTTGGTAACGAGCCGCGCCATCGGGTTCATTCAGTATGGTCCATGGTAACGTCATTTTAATAAATGAACGTCTTTGATCGCCATGTACTTCAAAAGAATTCAATGCGGATAGGCTGTATTCCGAGGCTTCGTTAGCCGACCCAGCACTGCTGATGTGCCATTCATACTGTTCGTTTGGGCCGGTTTCGAGAATGTTCAATATTTTTTTATTGAAGTTTACATCTGTGAGCTTTTTGTATCTTCCATCATATTGGCCCTTCAAATGCTGGCCGAATTCTTCTTTGAATCTTTCGAAACACTGCGTGACGGCTTGCTTGCTTTGCGGCGTATAGCCCTCTTTGAAATATAACGTGGCAATCAATCCCAGTTTTATAACTGGGGTGCCATCCGGTAATTCAAAAGTAAGACCGGGAGCTTGCTCAGTCAGTTTTTCCAATGCGTTCATAGTTTTCTCTATTATCCTGCGGACACTGCTGCGGTGACGGCAGCACCACCTAAAATACTCGCTAGCAACGCCCAAGAAACCTGTGCTAATCGGACGATAACTAGTATGGCCGCAACTATTGCTGCGGGAACTCCTGCCGCTACAAGTGCTGCACCAATGGCGAATGCAACAACCACCGTGGCTACCACAGTCCCGACTCCAATCAAGACCTGCATCCAGTCAATTTCTTTGAGCATATCAACGGTCAAATCTGTGTAATGTTGAATTTCTTTCCACGCGGCGCGTAATTGTGCGTCTGTCCAGCTAATGACCTGAGCGCCAGTTTCACTGACCCATTCCCACGCTTTTTTAGACTCGCGTCTGATCCATTGTCCCTTAACTCCCAGCCAAGTGGCCGCATCTTCCAGGTTTTGTTGAACTTCATCGGAAAGAATGCGGATTCCTTTGGCCCCCTGTTCCAATAGACCATCCACTGCTTCTTGCACCTGCTGTGTCCAGCTTTCTACGTGTGCAGGTTTGGGGGTAACTGTCGGACCATACGCCGGCACAGGAACAGGTGCAGGTCGAGGAGCTTGCCCTGGTTCGCCTGAAGGCGGCAATAAAACGGGCCATTGTAGAGGGTTAAACTCACCGGTCGGTTTATGTTCCCTGTTGTATTGGTTATCACGCTCACGTTCACCGTCATCACGGCAATCGTTTATTTCCAACACAGAAAACCGCTTCGGGTCCCCTGCAATCTCTAGATAGGCTTCACGCTGAGCCAATCCGAGAACATCGCCGGGAAATTTCACTTCTACGAGTCTTGCCAGATTGTCAGGATGGTGAACCCCTTGATGATCTACTCCCGCTCTTCCGGGCCAGCGTAGGCTGCGCGTTTTGACAATGATTACGTCCGGGCGCCGTAATAGGCCTTTCACGGATCCTTTTGGAAAAGGAAATAACGTATGCCGTCTTAACGGATCGGGGGGGATGTCGATACCAATCAGCGATGAGCTTAAAAATGGCTTTGGAGGCAAAGAAGCCATGTCAAAACACACTTCTGCCTTATAGTCCCAAAGAAAATCCCAGCGGTATTCGTCCGCACGAATTAATCCACTCATGACGAGTTGCTTTAGCTCGAGACCTGTGACGCCACCGTCTTTAGTTCTTTTGATAGACAACTTTGGAAATCTTGAGGCGTAATTTGCTTTTTCCATCAGATAGGGCTTGTTTTCAGGGTTGGGTAGCGGTGCTTCCTTGATCGTCCCTTCAATACTGGTATTTGTGCACCCCTGTGGTGTCTGAGGTGGTTGCATTACTGCCATGTATCAACCCTCCGAATTGGCGTCTTTGAAATCCAAAATCATTTCCTTTGGAGCACTCTCACCAGCTCTTATCAATGGCTCTTCCGGCTCAGGTTTACGAACTGGCGTCAAAAGCTCCACCGCGACGGGATCACTGCTGTGGGCCAGGAAAGTTTTTCCTTCTTTGTTCGTGTAGCCACTTATGAGCGTGCCGTCGGCTAGCTTCAACGTATATGGGCTCGCTATTAGTGGCTCACCTGTTTTCTCATCCTGAAGCAGGTATCTAGCTTTGTGACTTCGTGGCGCATTTTCGAGTAATTTCCCGAATTTATCCTTGTCTGCGAGCCCTGGAATCAACGGCGCCAGAATCCCAATCCCTGCCCCCACCCCCGGCGCGCCTCCGGTATTGACCTTTACCTCGGCGCCGCTGATGGTCACACCACCCGCATCAACCTTCACAAAACTCCCGCCTGCCTTGGCCGTTAGTTCCATGCCGCCCTCAATCACCACCTTCTCACCAGCGTGGTAGTGAATCTCCGTCCCGGCCTCAACAAACTGCCCAGTCCCCACCTTCACATGCTGCGTCACACCCACCGTCAGGTGATCATCCGCGCGCATCTCACTGATGCGATCCAGATGGGTAATCCGGTGTTCTTCAACCTTGAACTCGCTCAACACGTTGGCTTCAACGGTGTCATGCCGTTCGTTGCCGACGCGGATTTTCTGGTCGTGTTCGATGTTTTCGTCCCAGTCGCGCTGGGCGTGGATGTAGATCTGTTCGGCGCCTTTTTTGTCTTCGATGCGGAATTCGTTGTAGCCCTTGCCGCCCGGGGAGCTGAG
>NZ_JBITTW010000079.1:0-3704 GCF_044542195.1 Pseudomonas sp. NPDC079367 | reverse complement strand
GATTGTCGAGAAAGCTAAAGCCACCTTGGCTTAAGTACCCCCGACAGTCACCCGGCCTCACCTTTGTGAGGTCAGGTGTTAAACGTCATAAATAGGGGAAGAGCCTTCAAGCTCTTCCCCTATTTTGTATCTGGAGTCTGTACATGGAAAACCTGGATGCGCTGGTCGCTCAAGCACTAGAGGCTGTGCAAAGCGCTGAAGATATCAATGCCCTGGAGCAAATCCGGGTTCAATACCTTGGCAAGAAGGGCGAATTGACTCAGGTGATGAAGACCCTGGGAAATCTGCCGGCAGAAGAGCGTCCGCAAGTCGGCGCGCTGATCAACGTTGCCAAGGAACGTGTTACAGGCGTTCTCAATGCGCGCATGGCCCTGTTTGAAGAAGCCGAACTGGCTGCCAAACTGGCTGCAGAATCCATCGACGTGACATTGCCGGGCCGTGGTCAGACCTCTGGCGGCCTGCATCCGGTCACACGGACGCTGGAGCGCGTCGAGCAGTTCTTCACCCGCATTGGCTACGGCATTGCCGAAGGCCCTGAGGTCGAAGACGACTACCACAACTTTGAAGCGCTCAACATCCCAGGCCATCACCCGGCCCGGTCGATGCATGACACCTTCTATTTCAATGCCAACATGCTGCTGCGCACCCATACCTCGCCGGTACAGGTTCGCACCATGGAATCGAAGCAGCCGCCGATCCGCATCGTCTGCCCAGGCCGCGTGTATCGCAGCGACTCCGATATTACTCACTCGCCGATGTTCCACCAGGTCGAAGGCCTGCTGGTTGATCGCGATATCAATTTTGCCGATCTCAAAGGCACCATCGAAGAATTCCTGCGAGTGTTCTTCGAGAAAGAGCTGGCGGTACGTTTCCGTCCATCCTACTTCCCGTTCACCGAGCCATCCGCCGAAGTCGATATGGAATGCGTGATGTGCAGCGGTAAGGGCTGCCGCGTCTGCAAGCAGACTGGCTGGCTGGAAGTGATGGGCTGCGGCATGGTTCACCCGAACGTGCTGCGCATGTCTGGCATTGATCCGGAAGAGTTCTCCGGCTTTGCTTTCGGCATGGGCGTCGAGCGTCTGGCCATGCTCCGTTACGGCGTGAACGACTTGCGTCTGTTCTTCGACAACGACTTGCGGTTCCTCGCGCAATTTCGCTAGTCGTAACGAATTCTTAGGAGAGCAGGATGAAATTC
Source organism: Pseudomonas sp. NPDC079367 (assembly GCF_044542195.1). Taxonomy (NCBI): domain Bacteria; kingdom Pseudomonadati; phylum Pseudomonadota; class Gammaproteobacteria; order Pseudomonadales; family Pseudomonadaceae; genus Pseudomonas; species Pseudomonas sp. NPDC079367. The sequence goes on along the minus strand of NZ_JBITTW010000079.1, from coordinate 2,509 downwards.
AGTGAACAATGGCTGCGTGGCTGGGTTAGCCCGCAGGTAGATCGCGACGAGCTGGTTGCCCGTCTGTCGATGGCCGGTCTTGAGGTCGATAGCGTTACGCCGGCCGCCGGTGTATTCAGCGGTGTGGTGGTGGGTGAGGTGCTGAGCACCGAACAGCACCCCGACGCCGACAAATTGCGTGTGTGCCAGGTCAGCAATGGCGCGGAAACTTTCCAGGTCGTATGCGGAGCGCCAAACGTGCGTCCGGGCCTGAAAATTCCATTCGCCATGATCGGCGCAGAACTGCCGGGCGACTTCAAGATCAAGAAAGCCAAGCTGCGCGGCGTCGAGTCCAACGGCATGCTGTGCTCGCAGGCCGAGTTGCAGGTCGGTGAAGGCAACGACGGTCTGATGGAGCTGCCGGCCGATGCGCCGGTGGGCGAAGATTTTCGTGTGTACCTGGATCTGGAAGACGCCAGCATCGAGGTCGATCTGACCCCGAACCGTGGTGACTGCCTCTCCTTGGCCGGTCTGGCCCGTGAAGTCGGCGCGCTGTACGCCGCGCCGGTAACGCGTCCGGTGGTGGCCACCGTTCCTGCCGCTCATGACGAAGTGCGCTCGGTCGAAGTGCTGGCACCAGCCGCGTGCCCGCGTTATCTGGGTCGTGTGATCCGTAACGTTGATTTGTCCAAGCCGACGCCGCTGTGGATGGTTGAGCGTCTGCGTCGCGCCGACGTGCGCAGCATCGACGCTGCCGTCGACATCACCAACTACGTGATGCTCGAGCTGGGTCAGCCGCTGCATGCGTTCGATCTCGCCGAAATCAATGGCGGCATTCGCGTGCGCATGGCTGAAGAGGGTGAGAAGCTGGTTCTGCTCGATGGTCAGGAAGTCAGCCTGCGTAGCGATACGCTGGTCATCGCCGACCATACTCGCGCCTTGGCGATCGCCGGTGTCATGGGTGGCGAGCACAGCGGTGTTTGCGCGACCACGCGCGATGTGTTTCTGGAATCCGCGTTCTTCGATCAGATTGCTGTTGCCGGCAAGGCCCGTTCCTACGGCCTGCACACCGACGCTTCGCATCGTTATGAGCGTGGCGTTGACTGGCAACTGGCCCGTGAAGCCATGGAGCGAGCCACGGGCCTGCTGCAGGAAATCACTGGCGGCGAAGCTGGTCCGATCATCGAGACTGTCAGCGAGCAACATCTGCCGTCGATCGCTCCGATCACTCTGCGTGCCCAGCGCATCGCGCAAATGCTCGGGATGGAAATGGATTCAGCTCAGGTTGAAAGCCTGCTCGGCGGGCTGGGTCTGAAGATTACCGCCGATGGAGCAGGGCAGTGGCGCGTTGAAGTGCCAAGCCATCGCTTCGACATCAGCCTGGAAGTCGATCTGATCGAAGAGCTGGCCCGTCTTTATGGCTACAACCGTCTGCCGGTTCGTTACCCGCAAGCGCGTCTGGCACCACAAGCCAAGGCAGAAGCGCGCAGCGATCTGCCTGAGCTGCGCCGTCTGCTGGTTGCTCGTGGTTACCAGGAGGCGATCACTTACAGCTTCATCGATCCGCGTCAGTTCGAACTGTTCAATCCGGGCGTCGAGCCTCTGTTGCTGGCCAATCCGATTTCCAATGACATGGCTGCCATGCGTTCGTCGTTGTGGCCGGGCCTGATCAAGGCGCTGCAACACAACCTCAATCGCCAACAGGATCGCGTGCGTCTGTTCGAAAGCGGACTGCGATTCATCGGCCAGCTCGAAGGTCTGAAGCAAGAGCCGATGTTGTCGGGTGTGGTGTGTGGCAGCCGCCTGCCGGAAGGCTGGGCACAGGGTCGCGATACGGTGGACTTCTTCGACGTCAAGGCTGACGTGGAAGCGGTGCTGGGCTTCGCCGGTGCGCTGGATTCGTTCACCTTTGCTCCGGGCAAACACCCGGCGTTGCACCCGGGCCAAGCCGCGCGCATCGAACGCGAAGGTCGTGAAGTCGGTTTCATCGGCGCCATTCATCCTGAATTGTCGAAAGCGCTGGGCCTGGATCGTCCGGTGTTCGTCTTCGAGCTGGTTCTGGCGGAGGTGGCACTCGGTAAAATGCCGAAATTCCATGAGTTGTCGCGCTTTCCTGAAGTGCGTCGTGACCTTGCACTGATCGCGTACAAAGACGTCGCGGCCTCGGCGGTGCTGGACGTAATCCGTGAAAATGCAGGCGAATGGCTCACAGAGCTCAGGCTGTTTGACGTATATCAGGGTAAAGGTATTGATCCTGATAGAAAAAGCCTTGCAGTCGGCTTGACCTGGCAGCATCCATCGCGCACTCTTAATGACGATGAGGTGAACACGACGACGCAAAATATCCTCACCTCGCTCGAACAAAGGTTGAACGCCACGTTAAGGAAGTGACGTATGGGGGCTTTGACGAAAGCTGAGATGGCGGAACGTATGTATGAAGAGCTGTGTCTGAACAAGCGGGAAGCCAAGGAATTGGTTGATCTGTTTTTCGAGGAAATCAGGCACGCTCTTGAAGACAACGAGCAGGTAA
>NZ_JBITTW010000078.1:0-3751 GCF_044542195.1 Pseudomonas sp. NPDC079367 | reverse complement strand
CGATCCTGCGCTTCCTCGTGGTGTCGCTGGCGTTCTACGGCATGTCGACCTTCGTAGGGCCGATGATGGCGTTCTAGACTGTCAACGCCCTCTCCCACTACACCGACTGGACCATCGGCCACGTTCACGCCGGCGCGCTCGGCTGGGTGGCGATGATTTCCATCGGCGCGCTGTACCACATGATCCCGAAAATCTTCGGCAAAGCGCAGATGCACAGCATCGGTTTGATCAACGCGCATTTCTGGCTCGCGACCATCGGCACCGTGCTGTACATCGCTTCGATGTGGGTCAACGGCATCGCCCAGGGCCTGATGTGGCGCGCGGTCAACGAGGACGGCACGCTGACCTACTCCTTCGTCGAAACCCTGGTGGCCAGCCATCCGGGCTTTGTTGTGCGCCTGATCGGCGGAGCGATTTTCCTGAGCGGCATGTTGCTGATGGCTTACAACACCTGGCGCACCGTGCGGGCCTCGCAGCCTGCCGACGTCGTCGCTGCCGCGCAGATGGCCTGAGGAGTTCGCCATGAAACACGAAACGATTGAAAAGAACGTCGGCCTGTTGATGCTGTTGATGGTGTTCGCCGTGAGCATCGGCGGCCTGACCCAGATCGTCCCGCTGTTCTTCCAGGACGTCACCAACAAACCGGTGGAAGGCATGAAGCCCTACACCGCGCTGCAACTGGAAGGACGCGACATCTATATCCGCGAAGGCTGCGTCGGTTGCCACTCGCAGATGATCCGCCCCTTCCGCGCCGAAACCGAACGCTATGGGCACTACTCGGTAGCCGGCGAAAGCGTCTGGGATCATCCATTCCTGTGGGGCTCGAAACGTACTGGGCCAGACCTCGCCCGGGTCGGCGCGCGCTACTCGGATGACTGGCATCGCGCGCACTTGTACAACCCGCGCAACGTCGTGCCGGAATCGAAGATGCCGGCCTATCCGTGGCTGGTCACGCAAGCGGTCGACAGCAGCCATACCGAAACCAAGCTGAAAACCATGCGCACCCTCGGCGTGCCGTACACCGACGACGACATCAGCGGCGCGGTCGCCAGCCTCAAGGGCAAGACCGAAATGGACGCCCTCGTCGCCTACCTGCAAGTGCTTGGCACTGCGATCAAGAGCAAGAGGTGAGCCATGGTCATTGAAATGAGTGCAGGCCTGATCCGCGGCCTCGGCACGGTCGTGGTGTTCGTCGCGTTCGTCGGCCTGACCTTGTGGGTGTTCAACCGCAAGCGCACCCCGGAGTTCGCCGAAGCACGTCTGCTGCCGTTCGCCGACGAACCACTACCCGACACAAACCCCGCCTCTGAAACAAGGAGTACCCGGCCATGACCACCTTCTGGAGTACGTGGATCTGCGTACTGACCATTGGCAGCCTGATCGGCCTGACCTGGCTGCTGATCGGCACCCGCCGGGGCGAGACCAAGGGCAGCGTCGACCAGACCATGGGCCACAGCTTCGATGGCATCGAGGAATACGACAACCCGCTGCCGCAGTGGTGGTTCATGCTGTTCGCCGGCACGCTGGTGTTCTCGGTGGGCTATCTGATTCTGTATCCGGGCCTGGGCAACTGGAAAGGGATCCTGCCCGGCTACGAGGATGGCTGGACCGGCGTGCACGAGTGGGAAAAGGAAATGAACAAGGCTGACGCCCGTTTCGGTCCGATTTTCGCCAAGTTTGCCGCCATGCCGCTGGAAGAAGTGGCCAAGGATCCACAGGCGTTGAAAATGGGCGGCCGTCTGTTCGCGTCCAATTGCTCGGTGTGCCACGGCTCGGATGCCAAGGGCGCATTCGGCTTCCCTAACCTCGCCGACAGCGACTGGCGCTGGGGCGGTGAGGCCGAGACGATCAAGACCACCATCATGGGCGGGCGAATGGCGGCGATGCCGGCGTGGGGCGAAGTACTCGGTGAGGCCGGGGTGAAAAACGTTGCAGCCTACGTGCGTCACGAGCTGGCCGGCCTGCCCCTGCCTGCCGACAGCAAAGCGGATCTGCAAGCCGGGCAGCAAGCGTTCAGCACCACGTGTGTGGCTTGCCACGGTGCCACGGGCCAAGGCACCCCGGCCATGGGCGCGCCAAACCTGACCCACCCGGCCGGCTTCATTTATGGCACCAGTCTGACCCAACTGGAGCAGACAATACGCCATGGACGCCAAGGACATATGCCAGCGCAGAACGAGCTGCTGGGCAATGACAAAGTGCAGCTGCTTGCCGCTTATGTCTACAGCCTCAGCCATGGATTGAATACAGAAAAACTCGTAACTGAAGACATAACGAAGTAGATAATGAACACACAACTGCCGTGACTTTTTTGTCGCGGCAGTTTCCCGCCCCCTTGCGACGCATTGTCGCACCCCTTGCAACCTCTCCTTTCGGAACCCCGGATTCGGGTCTACGCTTCATCGAAGCGGATCGGCTGAAGTCGGTTTTCAGATCAATCCCGAACGATGCGCGCCATGAACCGGTTAATGGATTCGCCGCAAAGGCAGGCAGTTAACGGCTGTTGCGCCGATTGCCCTTAACCCCCCGATCACGACCTGTGTACAGGCACCGGTGACGGCGATCCGGACCCCGCGCTTTTTTCGTTCACTGCGACACTTTTTCACAGGCCATTTTTGACCCTACGCGGCACATGGAAAGGCCGCAGAATCAGCGTTGGAAAGCATTGACCCAGGTCATGGCGCGTTGCAATGACCCCCTGCTTTATACATACTTGCGGCCGATTTTATCCCTATAAAAATACCCAAACCGTGGAACCTTAGAATGAGCACAGCAATCAGTCCGACTGCTTATAACTATAAGGTAGTCCGCCAGTTCGCCATCATGACGGTGGTCTGGGGGATCCTTGGCATGGGGCTCGGTGTCTTCATCGCCTCGCAACTGGTCTGGCCGGAACTGAACTTCGGTCTACCGTGGACGAGCTTTGGACGCTTGCGCCCGTTGCACACAAACCTGGTGATTTTCGCCTTCGGCGGTTGTGCACTGTTCGCCACTTCCTACTATGTCGTGCAGCGAACCTGCCAGACGCGACTGATTTCCGACAGCCTCGCGGCCTTCACCTTCTGGGGCTGGCAAGCGGTGATCGTCGGCGCCATCATCACCTTGCCGCTGGGTTACACCACCACCAAGGAATACGCGGAGCTGGAGTGGCCGATCGCGATTCTGCTGGCGATTGTCTGGGTCACCTACGGTCTGGTGTTCTTCGGCACCATCACCAAACGCAAAACCAAGCACATCTATGTCGGTAACTGGTTCTACGGCGCGTTCATTGTCGTGACCGCGATGCTGCACATCGTCAACCACATGTCGCTGCCGGTCAGCCTGTTCAAGTCGTACTCGGCCTACTCCGGCGCCACTGACGCGATGATCCAGTGGTGGTACGGCCACAATGCCGTGGGCTTCTTCCTGACCACCGGTTTCCTCGGGATGATGTACTACTTCGTGCCGAAGCAGGCCGAACGCCCGATCTATTCCTATCGTCTGTCGATCGTGCACTTCTGGGCGCTGATCACCCTGTACATCTGGGCCGGCCCGCACCACCTGCACTACACCGCCCTGCCGGACTGGGCGCAGTCGCTGGGCATGGCGATGTCGATCATCCTCCTGGCGCCAAGCTGGGGCGGCATGATCAACGGCATGATGACCCTCTCGGGCGCCTGGCATAAGTTGCGCACCGACCCGATCCTGCGTTTCCTCGTGGTATCGCTGGCGTTCTACGGCATGTCGACCTTCGAAGGGCCGATGATGGCGA
>NZ_JBITTW010000077.1:2797-3940 GCF_044542195.1 Pseudomonas sp. NPDC079367 | reverse complement strand
CTTGCGGATACGTTTTTTCTCAGTATATGAGTAAGCCATCAGCGTTCCCCAGCTTGGTCACCTGCTTGTTTGGCCCCTCCCGACGGGAGCAGCCAGAAAATCGTGCAAACCCCATGGTTTGCGCCACCGCATCGGGTGGTTACAGCGCCTTTATCGACACCGACCCAGTCGGCTGCCAATAACGGAAAAAGGCCGGTGGCAAGAGCCACCAGCCATCAGCCTGTCGCTTGACGCTCGGGCTGGAGGAGCAAAGTCGATGCTTACTTCAGCTCGACTTTAGCGCCTGCTTCTTCCAGCTTCTTCTTGGCGTCTTCAGCCGCTTCTTTCGAAACGCCTTCAGCTACAACCTGAGGAGCGCCGTCTACTTTCTCTTTGGCTTCTTTCAGGCCCAGACCGGTCAGTTCACGAACTGCCTTGATCACGTTAACCTTCTTCTCGCCAGCTTCCAGCAGAACAACGTTGAACTCGGTTTGCTCTTCAACAGCAGCAGCAGCTACAGCTGGGCCAGCCGAAGCGGCAGCAGCGGTAACACCGAAGGTTTCTTCCATCGCTTTGATCAGCTCAACGATTTCCACTACGGATTTCTGGCCGATTGCTTCGATGATTTGTTCGTTAGTCAGAGACATGACTCAATTCCTGAATTGGGGGACGGCCTACGCGACCATCGAAATAAACAAAAAACGCGAGAAGTGACGAGCCTTAGGCTGCGGCAGCTTCTTTCTGGTCGCGAATTGCCGCCAGAGTACGAGCCAATTTGCTGGTAGCGCCTTGAATCACGCTCATCAGCTGAGAAATTGCTTCGTCACGGGTCGGCAGAGTTGCCAGTACGTCGATCTGATTAGCTGCGAGGAACTTGCCCTCGAACGCAGCTGCCTTGATCTCGAACTTGTCCTGACCCTTGGCAAACTCTTTGAAGATACGGGCAGCAGCGCCCGGATGTTCGTTGGAGAATGCAATCAGGGTCGGGCCGGTGAACACGTCGTTGAGGACACTGTATTGAGTGTCAGCAACAGCGCGCTTGAGCAGGGTGTTACGTACAACACGTACGTAAACGCCAGCTTCACGAGCCTCTTTACGGAGTCCGGTCATTGCGCCTACTGTTACGCCACGTGCATCAACCACGACAGCGGACAGAGCGACTTT
>NZ_JBITTW010000077.1:0-2787 GCF_044542195.1 Pseudomonas sp. NPDC079367 | reverse complement strand
CCACGGGTTTAACTCCTGCTTGTTACCGTTTCATTCGATCGAAACCGAATGTCGTTTTGGTGTCTGATTCGGTAAGGAACCGGGAGCACCATCTGCGTAGGCTGATGGTTTAAGACTTGCGCCGCCTACGGTCTTGGATAGCCCCCGCCAGGCAGGGACCCCAATTTTTCAATTGACGCGATCTCTCGCGCCAATCCGTGTCTTACGCGTCCAGCGAGCTCTGGTCGATAACCAGACCTGGGCCCATAGTGGTGCTCAGGGTAACGCGCTTGACGTAGATACCTTTCGAAGAAGCTGGCTTGATACGCTTCAGGTCAGCGATCAGGGCTTCAACGTTTTCCTTCAGCTTGACGGCGTCGAAACCGATCTTGCCAACGGAGGTGTGGATGATGCCGTTTTTGTCGGTGCGATAACGAACCTGACCAGCCTTGGCGTTTTTAACCGCGGTAGCTACGTCTGGAGTCACGGTACCAACTTTAGGGTTAGGCATCAGACCACGTGGACCGAGGATCTGACCCAACTGACCAACAACGCGCATAGCATCCGGAGATGCGATAACTACGTCGTAGTTCAGGTCGCCGCCTTTCATTTCGGCAGCCAGGTCGTCCATGCCTACACGGTCAGCGCCGGCAGCCAAAGCGGCCTCGGCAGCTGGACCCTGGGTGAACACTGCAACGCGAACAGTCTTGCCAGTGCCGTGCGGCAGCACGGTAGCGCTACGAACAACCTGGTCAGATTTACGCGGGTCTACACCCAGGTTTACAGCAACGTCGAACGACTCGCTGAACTTGACAGTCGACAGCTCAGCCAGCAGAGCAGCAGCGTCTACAATGTTGTAGGCCTTGCCTGCTTCGATTTTGCTGGCGATAGCCTTTTGACGCTTGGTCAGCTTAGCCATTACACACCCTCCACGTTAAGGCCCATGCTACGAGCAGAACCGGCGATAGTACGCACGGCTGCATCCATATCAGCTGCAGTCAGATCCGCGTATTTGGTTTTCGCGATTTCTTCCAGCTGAGCACGGGTAACGGTGCCAACCTTAACGGTGTTCGGACGAGCGGAGCCGCTGGTCAGACCGGCCGCCTTCTTCAGCAGAACCGAAGCAGGGGTGGATTTGGTTTCGAAAGTGAAGCTACGGTCGCTGTAGACAGTGATGATCACTGGAGTCGGAAGACCTGGCTCAAGACCCTGAGTACGGGCGTTGAAGGCCTTGCAGAATTCCATGATGTTCACGCCGTGCTTACCCAGATCAGGACCAACAGGTGGGCTTGGGTTAGCCTGAGCGGCCTTCACTTGCAGCTTGATGTAAGCGGTAATCTTCTTGGCCATGAGGCACTCCAATTACGGGTTCGAACGCCTCTAAAGGCTCCCCGGTTACTTGCGCGTTTATCCCAGTGACGACAAAACCCCACAACCTAGGGCTGCGGGGTTGGGATTACTTGTCCAGTTAGACCTTTTCGACCTGACTGAACTCGAGCTCCACCGGAGTAGAGCGTCCGAAAATGAGCACCGCCACTTGGATCCGGCTCTTTTCGTAGTTAACTTCTTCCACAACGCCGTTGAAATCGGCGAATGGACCGTCATTGACACGTACCGTCTCGCCTGGCTCGAACAACGTCTTCGGCTTCGGCTTGTCGCTACCGTCAGCAACGCGACGCAGAATCGCTTCTGCCTCTTTATCAGTAATTGGCGCAGGCTTGTCAGCGGTCCCGCCGATGAAACCCATCACCCGAGGAGTATCCTTGACCAAGTGCCAAGTACCCTCATTCATATCCATCTGGACCAGCACATAGCCAGGGAAGAACTTGCGCTCGCTTTTGCGCTTCTGGCCGTTGCGCATCTCAACCACTTCTTCAGTGGGAACCAGAATCTCGCCGAAGCCATCTTCCATGCCAGCCAGCTTTACGCGCTCGATCAGCGAGCGCATCACATGCTTCTCGTAACCCGAGTAAGCATGCACAACATACCAACGCTTAGCCACGGGACACCCTTAGCCGACAATCAAGGAAACAAGCCAACCGAGCAGGGAATCTAGACCCCACAACAGCAACGCCATAACCAGAACAACAGCCACGACAATCAGCGTGGTCTGCGTGGTTTCTTGGCGCGTTGGCCACACGACTTTACGAATCTCGGTGCGAGCTTCCTTAACCAGTACAAAGAAAGACTTGCCCTTCGCGGTTTGCAGGCCTACAAAGGCAGCTACAGCAGCGATGACAAGCAAAGCGAGTACACGGTACAGGATCGGCGAAGCAGCGTAATACTGATTGCCAACAACGCCAACAACTACCAAAGCGACTACTACAAGCCACTTGAGCAGATCGAAGCGAGAGCCTTGAGCTTCAGCCTTAGGAGTCATCTATGAAGATCCTGTGAAAAGAAAGCCAGACACACCAAGTGAATCTGGCAGGTCAGGAGGGAATCTAACCCCCAACCTACGGTTTTGGAGACCGTCGCTCTGCCAATTGAGCTACTGACCTAAAACAAAATCAGGCCGACCATTATGCCGGCCCGAAAAATACATTACAACCGCTTATTCGATGATTTTGGCTACGACGCCAGCGCCGACGGTACGACCGCCTTCACGGATAGCGAAACGCAGACCGTCTTCCATCGCGATGGTTTTGATCAGGGTAACAGTCATCTGAATGTTGTCACCTGGCATTACCATTTCAACGCCTTCTGGCAGCTCGCAGTTACTAGTTACTTAATTAGTAAGTTAGTATTAGTGTGGTGTTTTGAATTTGTTGTTCTGATTGTGTAGTTCTCGTTGTTCGTTTTTTATTT
>NZ_JBITTW010000076.1:0-4234 GCF_044542195.1 Pseudomonas sp. NPDC079367 | reverse complement strand
ACCGTCGGTTTCCGGGCTGCCGGAAACGGCGTTCGGCACACACGACATCTCACGGTCGGTGTCACGTTCGTCGGGAGTGGTTGGCCATTCCCGTGTCCAGCGATGTCCGACCAATTGGGCCGATACCGCGACGTACGCGTCCTGCTTGCTGTGGCTACTTAAGCACTCAGTCAGGAGGAGGAATCAACCAGCGGCTGTGGACGAGATGAAGCGTCTTGATCAAAGCTTGTTGCTACACAGTCCGGCGGTTGTGCATCTCCACCCTACACGTATCCCTGATAATTCGGGTGCTGCCGCGCGCAGAATCCGCAGCGGGTTGGCATTTACCGTGAGCTCCGAAAGGGGAGGTCACGCATCATGGCTAATTCAGGCGATGTTTCCGGAACATTCGCTCGGGGTCATTCGCAGTCGACTGCACTTTGTGAACTGGCCTTGAATGTTGCCTGCCGTGCGAGTCAGAACTCTGCTCGGCGGCGTAATTCAGGCCTCATGTCACCTGCGCTCGTTACAACCGCAAACTCCACCGTTACGTAGCGAAAGCCCCGTAGGACGGCCTCGCGCCCTGGTGAATTGCGTTGGTCAGGGCCGGTCGTTGACCGTGGTTCCGCTGTCCAGGCCGCTTTTGGCGGCGTTCGCGACTATAGCAGCAATGATTAAGTGCTTCAATTCCATAAAAATTGTTATCATCCGCGGCATGACAACTACTGCCCCTTCGACTCCAGGCGTTCAATTGCTTGAAGTCTCGCCGGAGTATGCCGGCCAACGAATCGACAACTTTCTCCTCGCCCGGCTCAAAGGCGTGCCCAAGACCTTGATTTACCGCATTTTGCGCAAAGGCGAAGTGCGCGTGAACAAGGGGCGGATCAAGCCCGAATACAAGCTGCAGGCCGGCGACATCGTGCGCGTGCCGCCGGTTCGCGTGCCTGAACGCGACGAACCGGTGCCGCTGGCCCAGGGGCTGTTGCAGCGCCTGGAAGCTTCGATCGTCTTCGAAGACAAGGCCCTGATCGTGATCAACAAGCCCGCCGGCATTGCGGTTCACGGCGGAAGCGGGCTGAATTTTGGTGTGATCGAAGCTTTTCGTCAGTTGCGTCCCGATGCCAAGGAGCTGGAGCTGGTTCACCGTCTCGACCGTGACACCTCCGGCCTGCTCATGATTGCCAAGAAGCGCAGCATGTTGCGCCACCTGCACGAGCAACTGCGCGGCGATGGCGTCGACAAGCGCTACATGGCGCTGGTCCGTGGCAACTGGGCTACGTCGATCAAGCAGGTTCGTGCACCGTTGCTCAAGAGCAATCTGCGTTCCGGCGAGCGCATGGTCGAGGTCAACGATGAAGGCAAAGAAGCCCTGACGATGTTCAAGGTGCTGCGCCGCTTCGGCGATTTCGCCACCATGGTCGAGGCTAAACCGGTTACCGGTCGTACCCACCAGATTCGCGTGCACACCTTGCATGCTGGCCATTGCATTGCGGGTGACAGCAAGTATGGCGACGAGGATTTCACCAGGGAAATCCGCGATCTGGGCGGCAAGCGTCTGTTCCTGCACGCCTATATGCTGACCGTGCCGCTGCCCGACGGCGGCAAGCTGAATTTGCAAGCGCCCGTCGATGAAATGTGGGCCAAAACAGTGGAGCGATTGAGTGCGCCCATCTGATTACAAGCTGCTGATTTTCGACTGGGACGGCACCCTCGCCGATTCCATTCATCGGATCGTCGAGGCCATGCACTCGGCGTCCGGGCGTTCCGGCTTCGAGCTGCGCGATGATTTCGCCGTCAAAGGCATCATCGGTCTCGGCTTGCCGGAAGCGATTCGCACGCTGTATCCCGAAATCAGCGACGCAGAAATGCTCGCGTTTCGCGAGTACTACGCCGATCACTACATTGCTGCCGAAGCGGTGCCTTCGCCGCTGTTCGAAGGCGTGGTCGAGTCGATGGCGTCGTTTCGCGAACAGGGTTATCACCTGGCGGTAGCGACGGGCAAAAACCGTCGCGGACTGGATCGTGTGCTCAAAGCCAACGGTTGGGACGATTATTTCGATATCACCCGCGCTGCCGATGAAACTGCCAGCAAACCGCACCCTCTGATGCTTGAGCAGATCGTCAGCCACTGTGGCGTGCGTCCGGAGCAGGCGCTGATGGTCGGCGACTCGTCCTTCGATCTGCTGATGGCGCGCAACGCGGGGATGGATTCGGTGGCGGTCAGTTATGGCGCGCAATCGATCGAGTCCCTGCAGCAGTTCGAGCCGCGCCTGTCGATCGACCGTTTTTCTGAATTGCATGCCTGGCTGGGTCAGCGGGCTTAATACGTTTTTGCTGGGGTAGATGGCATGACCGACGAATGGAAAGCACCGGCCAAGGCGAGTGCCGACGACGGTGACGCGAAAAGCTGGAAGCTGTTGGAAAAGACCCTGCTGGCCGGAGTCCAGGAGCAACGTCGTTCGCGGCGCTGGGGGATTTTCTTCAAGTTGCTGACGTTTGTTTATCTGTTTGTTGCGCTGCTGCTGTTCACGCCGCTGATGGATATGGAAAAAAGCGCCACCCGCGGGCCGAACTACACGGCGTTGATCGAGATCGACGGTGTAATCGCCGACAAGGAGCCGGCCAGCGCCGACAATATCGTTGGCAGTCTGCGCGCGGCGTTCGAGGATGAAAAGGTCAAAGGTGTGGTCCTGCGTATCAACAGCCCGGGCGGCAGTCCGGTGCAGTCCGGTTATGTCTATGACGAGATCAAGCGTCTGCGTGCTTTGCATCCGGAGATCAAGCTCTACGCAGTGATTTCCGATCTTGGTGCTTCGGGCGCCTATTACATCGCCAGCGCGGCGGATCAAATTTACGCCGACAAGGCCAGTCTGGTCGGTTCGATCGGCGTGACGGCGGCGGGTTACGGTTTCGTCGGCACCATGGAAAAACTCGGTGTTGAACGTCGCACCTACACCTCGGGCGAGCACAAGGCGTTCCTGGATCCGTTCCAGCCGCAAAAGCCTGAAGAAACCGCGTTCTGGCAAAGTGTGCTCGACACCACTCACAAGCAGTTCATCAACAGCGTCAAGCAGGGTCGCGGCGATCGCCTGAAGGATAAGGAGCATCCTGAGCTGTTTTCCGGGCTGGTCTGGTCGGGTGAACAGGCATTGCCGCTGGGCCTGATCGATGGCCTGGGCAGTGCCAGTTCGGTAGCGCGTGATGTGATTGGCGAGAAGGAGCTGGTGGATTTCACCGTGCAGGAATCGCCGTTCGATCGCTTTTCGAAAAAGCTCGGTGCCAGCGTGGCTGAGCAGTTGGCGATGTGGATGGGTTTCCACGGGCCTTCGTTGCGTTAAATCGTTTCAAGCTCAAAAGATCGCAGTCTGCGACAGCTCTTGCATGGATCGGTGCAGGACTGCCGAAGGCTGCGATCTTTTGCTTTCAAGGGATTTGCACGCCTTCGACCAACAACATGTCGATCAGGCGAATCAGCGGCAGGCCAATCAGGCTGGTGGCATCCGGGCCTTCGGTCGATTGAAACAGGCTCACGCCCAATCCCTCTGCCTTGAAGCTGCCCGCGCAGTCGTACGGCTGCTCGATGCGCAGATAGCGTTCGATGCGCGCCTGATCCAGCTGACGCATGTGCACGGTAAACGGCACGCAGTCGACCTGGCATTGCCCGGTCTGGCTGTTGAGCAGGGTCAGGCCGGTTAGGAATGTCACGCTTGCGCCGCTGGCCGCCACCAATTGCTCGCGAGCCTTTTCGAAGGTGTGTGGCTTGCCAATGATTTGCTCGCCGAGGACGGCGACCTGATCCGAGCCAATGATCAGATGAGCAGGGTGGCTGTCCGTCAGGGCGCGGGCTTTTTCCTCGGCGAGGCGTTTGACCAGATCGATCGCGGATTCGCCCGGGCGGTGGCTTTCGTCGATGTCCGGCGAGCTGCAGACGAACGGCAGGTGCAGGCGGGCGAGCAATTCACGACGATAAGTCGAGCTTGAAGCAAGTAATAAAGGCAGCATGGACGTCTCCTGAGGCAAGTGCGGATTCTAGCGGAGGCGCGCAAGTGACGGACAGGGCACAATTTCCTTTGACATGGGTGGGTGCATCCCTATAATGCTGCGCCTATGTTGAATGACCCGATTCCACCTCACGTTGACCCGCGCAAATTGGCTGACCGTGGCACCACCCTTCAAGGTGAACTGCTGCTGGCCGATTTGAAGAGACTCTGCGATCCGCTGTACAAGCGCGAAAGCATTCACGATGAAGCGCCGC
>NZ_JBITTW010000075.1:0-6231 GCF_044542195.1 Pseudomonas sp. NPDC079367 | reverse complement strand
GCGATCATGGTCGGAGCGTTGGCCGACAGTTCGGTACGCGACTGGCCAATGATCTGGTTCATCTGACCGAGGATGTTCAGGCGCGCTTCAAGGGCCTGGCCCAGAGCGATTTCCATGATCTCTTCGGTGATGCCCTTGATCTTGATGTCCATCTGCAGTGCGGTAACGCCTTTGGCGGTACCGGCAACCTTGAAGTCCATGTCGCCCAGGTGATCTTCGTCACCGAGGATGTCGGTCAGGACGGCGAATTTCTCGCCTTCCTTAACCAGACCCATGGCGATACCGGCAACCGGTGCCTTCATCGGTACACCGGCGTCCATCAGGGCCAGGGAAGCGCCGCACACGGAAGCCATCGAGCTCGAACCGTTGGATTCGGTGATTTCCGACACCACGCGGATGGTGTACGGGAACACGTCAGCGGCTGGCAGAATGGCCGAAACCGAACGACGGGCCAGACGGCCGTGACCGATTTCGCGACGACCCGCGCCACCCATGCGACCACACTCGCCCACCGAGAACGGCGGGAAGTTGTAGTGCAGCATGAACGGGTCTTTCTTTTCGCCTTCCAGGGTGTCCAGCAGTTGTGCGTCACGGGCGGTGCCCAGTGTTGCAACAACCAGTGCCTGGGTTTCACCACGGGTGAACAGTGCCGAACCGTGGGTCTTCGGCAGTACGCCGACTTCGATGTTCAGCGGACGTACGGTGCGGGTGTCGCGGCCGTCGATACGTGGCTTGCCGTTGACGATGTTTTCGCGAACGGTGCGGTATTCGATTTCGCCGAAAGCAGCTTTGACTTCAGCAGCCGAAGGCTGGCCTTCTTCACCGGACAGCTTGGCAACCACCTGGTCACGCAACTCGCCCAGACGCGCGTAGCGGTCGGCCTTGATGGTGATGGTGTAAGCCTGGGAGATCGCCTCGCCGAACTCGGCACGGATAGCGCCCAGCAGTTCAGTGGCTTCTGGAGCCGGAGCCCAGTTCCAGGTTGGCTTGGCAGCTTCAGCGGCCAGTTCTTTAACAGCGTTGATCACAACCTGAAATTCGTCGTGAGCGAACAGTACCGCGCCCAGCATCTGGTCTTCGGTCAGCTCTTTGGCTTCCGATTCAACCATCAGCACGGCGTCGGAAGTACCGGCAACAACCATGTCCAGGCTCGAAGCGGCTTGCTGTTCGTAAGTCGGATTCAACAGGTAGCCGGTGCTTTCGTGGAAAGCCACACGAGCGGCGCCGATCGGGCCGTCGAACGGAATGCCGGAAATGGCCAGGGCAGCCGAGGTACCGATCATCGCAGCGATGTCCGGATCGGTCTTCTTGCTGGTGGAAACGACGGTGCAGACAACCTGCACTTCGTTCATGAAGCCTTCTGGGAACAGCGGACGGATCGGTCGGTCGTTCAGTCGGGAAGTCAGGGTTACTATCTCGGAAGGACGGCCTTCACGCTTGAAGAAACCGCCAGGGATCTTACCGGCAGCGTAAGTCTTTTCCTGGTAGTGCACGGACAGAGGGAAGAAGCCCTTGCCCGGATCGGCTTGCTTTGCACCGACAACAGTCACCAACACGCTGACATCGTCGTCAACGGTGACCAATACTGCGCCGGAGGCCTGACGGGCGATACGGCCTGTCTCGAGGGTAACGGTCGATTGACCGAACTGGAATTTTTTGATTACCGGGTTCACGGTGTCCTACCTTCTTTGTGGCTCTTGGGGGAAACGGTTTCTTGCGAATTCTTGGGCAATTTCGGGAATCGGCCCGATGGCAATTGTCCGGGTGCTACGGGTAAAGCCATGCTGCAGATAAAACTTGAGGCTGGGAGCCTGCAAGGCGCCAGCGGAAAACCGCTGACGCCCGACAGACCACCAACCTCATAGCGCAATCGCTGATTAGCGACGCAGACCCAGGCGAGCGATCAGCGCGGCGTACCGGCTTACGTCCTTGCCTTTCAGGTAGTCCAGCAGCTTGCGACGCTGGTTAACCATGCGGATCAGACCACGACGGGAGTGGTGATCTTTACCGTTGGCCTTGAAGTGACCTTGCAGTTTGTTGATGTTGGCGGTCAGCAGTGCAACTTGCACTTCTGGCGAACCAGTGTCACCAACAGCTTGCTGGTAGTCAGCAACGATTTGAGCTTTTTCTTGAACGTCGAGAGCCATGAGGCAATCCTTCCTTATCAGGAAACTGTTTCAGGGAAACAGCTTCAACAGGCCAGGGACAAATCCCTGTATCTATAAATGAGTAGTGACCATGCCTGTTAACAGCCACACTCGCCGGCCCGCTTGCGCAGACCGGTTCCGGTCATTCTGACCGAATCAAGCGACGCGGCGCGATGCGCCCATCTTCGCTCACTTCACCGATACCGATGAAGCGACCATTGTGATCCTGAACCCGCACCATGCCGAACTTCGGCGCATCCGGGGCACGTACCGGCTGGCCGTTGAGCCAGTAGAACGCGCTCGCTTCCGAGAAGTGCAGCAGCGGCCAATCCTGCAGGCCGCTGTCCGAGGGCATCAGAAAGCGATCAACCGCTTCGTTGCCGCCTTCGGCATGTACCGCTTCCAGCTCTTCGAGGGTCACCGTCTGCGCCAGGGTGAAAGGCCCGGCCTGGGTACGGCGCAATTCTGCGACGTACGCACCACAACCGAGTTGCTCGCCGATATCCTCCACCAGGGTGCGGATATAGGTGCCCTTGCTGCAGTCCACCGCAAGCCGCGCAGTATCGCCTTCGAAGGCCAGCAATTCCAAGCGCGCAATAGTAACAGAACGCGGTTCGCGCTCCACTACTTCGCCTGCACGTGCCAGTTTGTACAGCGGCTGGCCATCACGCTTGAGAGCCGAGTACATCGGTGGTATCTGACTGATTTGCCCACGAAAATTGGGCAAAACCGCCTCAACGTCGACGCGACCAACGGTCACCGGGCGCTCCTGCAAAACTTCACCCTCGGCATCGGCCGTGGTGGTGGTTTTGCCCAGTTGCGCCAGGGTTTCATAGCCTTTGTCGGAATCAAGCAGATACTGCGAGAACTTGGTCGCCTCGCCGAAGCACAGCGGCAACACGCCGGTGGCTAACGGGTCGAGGCTGCCGGTGTGCCCGGCCTTCTCGGCATTGAGCAGCCAGCGCACCTTCTGCAACGCGGCGTTGGAAGTGAACCCCAACGGCTTGTCGAGCAGGATGATGCCGCTGACGTTACGACGGATACGTTTGACCTGAGCCACCGAATTACTCCTTGGTGTCTTCAGGTGCAGGAGCGCCAGCGTGCTGATTGTCTTCAGCGACGGCGCGCTCGATCAGCGCCGACAGGTGCGCGCCACGCACGACGGATTCGTCGTAGTGGAAGTGCAATTGCGGCACGCTGCGCAGCTTCATCTCACGGGCCAGTTGCATGCGCAGGAAGCCTGCGGCGGCATTGAGCACCTTGATGCTTTGCGCGATGTCTTCAGCGTTGTCCTGCCCCATCACGGTGATGAAAATCTTCGCGTGACCGACGTCACGGGACACTTCCACAGCGGTGATGGTGACCAGGCCGACGCGCGGATCTTTGACTTCGCGACGGATCAGTTGCGCCAGCTCGCGCTGCATCTGATCGCCGATACGTTGGGTACGGCTGTATTCTTTTGCCATGATTTGTTACCTGTTACTGCCCAGCGGTGAAACCCGCAAGGTCTGAAAGCGGCAAACGCCCGGCCTGACAAAAGCCAGACCGGGCGTTGCGTTTAGAGTCCGGACGCTGCACCGCGCATTTGCATGCTACGGCGCATCGTGGCCCTTGAAGTGCGCGAGTCAGAGGCTGCGAGCAACCTGAACCTTCTCGAAGACTTCGATCTTGTCGCCGACTTTGACGTCGTTGTAGCTCTTCACGCCGATACCGCATTCCATGCCGGCACGTACTTCGGAAGCGTCATCCTTGAAGCGGCGCAGGGATTCCAGCTCGCCTTCGAAGATAACGATGTCTTCACGCAGTACACGGATCGGACGGTTACGGTGCACGACACCTTCGATCACCATGCAACCGGCGATCGCGCCAAACTTCGGCGAACGGAACACGTCACGCACTTCAGCCACACCCAGGATGTTTTCGCGAACATCGCTGCCGAGCATGCCGGTGAGGGCTTTCTTGACGTCTTCGATGATGTCGTAGATCACGTTGTAGTAACGCATGTCCAGACCTTCCTGCTCGACGATCTTGCGAGCGCCAGCATCGGCACGCACGTTGAAGCCGAACAGTACAGCGTTGGAAGCCAGTGCCAGGTTGGCATCGGATTCGGTGATACCACCGACGCCGCCGCCCACTACGCGCACTTGAACTTCATCGTTGCCCAGGCCATTCAAGGCACCGTTCAACGCTTCCAGCGAACCACGGACGTCAGACTTGAGGACGATGTTGAGCGTCTTCTTCTCGGCCTGCCCCATGTTTTCGAAGATGTTTTCCAGCTTGCCGGCGTGAGCGCGAGCCAGTTTGACTTCGCGGAACTTGCCTTGACGGAACAGAGCCACTTCACGGGCTTTCTTCTCGTCGGCAACCACGCTCATCTCGTCGCCAGCGTCCGGGGTACCGTCCAGGCCGAGGATCTCGACAGGGATGGATGGACCGGCTTCCTTGATCGGCTTGCCGTTCTCGTCGAGCATGGCACGCACGCGGCCATAGTTCGAACCGACCAGAACCATGTCGCCTTGGCGCAGAGTACCGTCCTGAACCAGCACGGTTGCCACCGGGCCACGACCCTTGTCGAGACGCGATTCAACCACCACACCACGGCCAGGAGCCGATGGAGTCGCTTTCAGTTCAAGCACTTCGGCCTGCAGCAGAACGGCTTCAAGCAGCTCGTCGACGCCAGTACCCATCTTCGCCGAAACCGGTACGAATGGAGTGTCGCCACCCCAATCTTCGGAGGTCACGCCGTGAACCGACAGCTCGCTGCGGATGCGATCGAGATCGGCGCCCGGCTTGTCGATCTTGTTCACTGCAACCACCAGCGGCACGCCAGCTGCCTGAGCATGCTGAACGGCTTCGATGGTTTGCGGCATCACGCCGTCGTCCGCTGCAACCACGAGGATCACGATGTCGGTCGCCTTGGCACCACGGGCTCGCATTGCGGTAAACGCGGCGTGACCCGGGGTGTCGAGGAAGGTGACCATGCCGCGATCAGTCTCAACGTGGTATGCACCGATGTGCTGGGTGATACCGCCGGCTTCGCCAGCAGCTACCTTGGCACGACGGATGTAGTCGAGCAGGGATGTTTTACCGTGGTCAACGTGGCCCATTACGGTCACGACAGGCGCACGGGAGAACGACTCACCTTCAAACTTCAGGGACTCGGCCAGGGAATCTTCCAGGGCAGTGTCGCTGACCAGGGTCACTTTGTGGCCCAGTTCTTCGGCTACCAGTTGAGCAGTTTCCTGATCAAGCACCTGGTTGATGGTCGCTGGGGTACCCAGTTTGAACATGAACTTGATGATTTCAGCCGCTTTGACCGACATCTGATTGGCGAGATCGCCAACCGTGATGGTCTCGCCGATCTGCACATCACGCACGACAGGGCCGGTCGGGCTCTGGAAACCGTGGGCGTTGCGCTTCTTCAGCTTGGCCTTGCCGCGACCACCACGACGGAAGCCATCGCTTTCTTCGTCGGTAGTGCGTGGCGCCACGCGTGGAGCCGGGGCTTTTTCCTTGACCGATGCGCGATGCGGAGCGTTTTTGCGCTCGCCATCACCGCCACCGCTGCGACGATTGTTATCGTCGGCACGTGGCTTGTCCGGACGACGCTGTTCGTTCTGCTTGTTGCGAACATCAGCCGACGGAGCAGGAGCAGCAGCCACCGGTGCGCTTTCGCGAACAGGTTCGGCAGCAGCCGGAGCCGCAACGGCGTCGCTGGCAGCGGTTTGCGCAGCAGCAGGCTGGTTACGCGCTGTTTCTTCGGCGCGTTGCTTGGCTTCTTCTTCAGCCTTCTGGCGAGCAGCATTTTCTACTGCGCGACGCTCATCCAGTTCACGCTTGCGCTCGGCTTCGATTTCTTCCGGGCTGCGCTGTACGAAAACTTTCTTCTTGCGAACTTCTACGCTGATGCTCTTGCTACCAGCCACACGCAGGGTGCTGGTGGTTTTACGCTGCAGCGTGATCTTGCGTGGTTCTTCCACTTTCGCCTTGTGACTGCTCTTCAAGTGAGTCAGCAGGGATTGCTTCTCACTGTCAGTCACATTTTCGTCGGCGGCGGTGTGCGGCAGACCTGCCTCACGCATCT
>NZ_JBITTW010000074.1:0-6358 GCF_044542195.1 Pseudomonas sp. NPDC079367 | reverse complement strand
CTTCGGGGATGTACGGCGATGAGGTGTTGAACCAGAAGTTCAAGCTCATGGACGACTTCGGCAAGTACCTGGACAAACAGCGACGCAAACGTCGCGAGTACATTTATTGTGGCTCGCTGTACGTTGCGCAGCAGAAACTCGACATCAAGAACTGGCGCGACAGCCAGCAATCTCCAGGTTTCCTGGCGCCGGAACGCGCCTGGATGGACGAGATTGTCGGCAACATGGGCTATGTCGATGCGTTGCGTGAAGTCAGTCGTGAAGGTGACCAGTACAGCTGGTGGCCGGATAACGAACAGGCCGAAATGCTCAATCTGGGCTGGCGTTTTGATTACCAGATCCTGACCCCGGGCCTGCGTCGTTCGGTGCGCAGCGCACGCCTGCCGCGTCAGCCCCGGTTCTCGCAGCACGCGCCATTGATCGTCGACTACGACTGGACGCTGACTATTTAAGCGTCGTAAGCGCAGCCAAAGAAAATGCCCGCATCGTGAGACGCGGGCATTTTTCATGGGCGCCCTATCTAGACCGCCGCGAAGAATGGCAACGTCAGGTACAGCTTGATCACGATGACGTTCACGATATCGATGAAGAACGCTCCCACCATCGGCACCACCAGAAAGGCAATCTGTGACGGCCCGTAGCGTTGCGTCACTGCTTGCATATTGGCAATGGCCGTCGGCGTGGCACCGAGACCGAAGCCGCAATGGCCAGCAGCGAGCACAGCGGCATCATAGTTACTGCCCATTACCCGGAACGTCACGAAAATCGCGAACAGCGCCATGACCAATGCCTGCACGGCCAGAATAATGAAGATCGGCAACGCCAGCGCCGCCAGATCCCAAAGCTTCAGTGACATCAACGCGATCGCCAAAAACAACGAGAGGCTTACGTTGCCCAGCACTGAGACCTCGCGCTCGAATACCTGATACAAACCGAGCGCTGACAACCCGTTACGCAACATCACGCCCACAAACAGAACGCAAACAAACGTCGGCAGCTCGAAGGCAGTGCCCTGCAGCAAGCCATTCAAAAGATTGCCTGCGAGCAGGCTGACCGCAATCAACGCCAGTGTTTCAACGAACGAAAAAGGTGTGATCGAACGCTCTTTGTTTGGCTGTTCAAAACCTTTTGGCAGTCGCGGCGCTTGTTGCGCACTGCAGCCCGGCACTTGCACACGCTTGATCAGCAAGCGGGCGACGGGCCCGCCGATCAGCCCACCCAGGACCAGACCGAACGTCGCGGAGGCCAGCGCCAGCTCCGAAGCCGAGGCCAGACCATATTTCTCGCTGAACACCGCGCCCCATGCAGCACCAGTTCCGTGGCCACCGGCCAGCGTGATCGAGCCCGTCAGCAAGCCCATTAAAGGGTCGAGCCCGAGCAGGGTTGCCAAGCCGATTCCCATGGCGTTCTGCACCACCAGCAAGCCAATGACCGCCAACAGGAAAATGCCGACAATGCGGCCGCCCTTTTTCAGACTGGCAAGGTCGGCACTCAAGCCAATCGTGGCAAAGAACGCCAACATCAACGGTGTTTGCAATGATGTATCGAAGCGAACTTCAATATCGAAAGTGCGCAATATCAACAAAAGCACGGCAACCACCAGGCCGCCCGCTACCGGTTCAGGAATGTTGTAACTTCGCAGAAAGCCAACACGCGTAACCAGTCCGCGTCCGAGCAATAGCACTAAGGAAGCGGCTACGAGCGTGCCGTAAAAATCAAGCTGAATCATGTGGATTATTCTTGCTATGTATTCACAAGGCGAGCTTTTACCCTGGGCCCGACGGGTGAAATGGCTGATCGTCTCAACACTGATTACTAGGGAATTCAAGTGCCTTCGATGGCTTGAACATATCGAAATGTTTCAGCGGAAACATTACACCGAGCAACTTTAACAACCCGCTCGCGACACTAACAAGGACGGGGACAAACACTTGCCCGATAAGTTGTGACCAAAGATGTAACTGAAGAAATTCAGTTAATAGATGCCAAACCGCACATCGACAACAGACTAGTCCTACAACAAAAACCCATTATTTAATTGCATAAATAAAAAAATACCCCGACATCTCGGGGCATTTCTGGTACTGCCATTCAGCGGACCACTACTTGATCAGTCGCCAGGTGAACGGATATCTGTATGGGAAACCTTCGTTGGCCTTGACCCCTGCGATGATCGTCAGGACCAGTGCCGCAATCGCCAGCAAGCCAAACAGAAAGAAACCAATGATCAACAGCATGAGGAGGAAGCAGATCATCGAAGCAATGGCGACAGTGATCTGAAAATTCAGCGCCTCTTTGCCCTGCGCATCGATGAAAGGGTCCTTCTCACGCTTCATCTGCCACAGGATCAGCGGCCCGACGAGATTGCCGAACGGAATCCAGATCCCCAGCAACGCGGACAAGTGACAGAACATCGCCCACTGGCGAACCTCCTGGCTCGGTTTGGGCAGCAACTCTTGCTCGTCACTCATCACATCCTCCTTGTGGTCAAAAACCTCAGTCGGCCAGTGCAGCCTTCTGCAGCTCGAAGATTTCGTTCATGCCTTTCTTCGCCAGTTCCAGCATGGCGTTCAAGTCTTCCGGCTGGAACGGCGCGCCTTCAGCGGTGCCCTGTACTTCGATGAAGCCACCGGTGCTGGTCATCACTACGTTCAGGTCGGTTTCAGCAGCGGAATCTTCAAGATAGTCCAGATCCAGTACTGGCTCGCCCTGGTACATGCCCACCGAGACCGCGCCGATCATTTGCTTGAGCGGGTCGCCGCCCTTCAAGCCGCCGCGTTTCTTGATTACTTTCAAGGCGTCGACCAGTGCAACCATGGCGCCAGTGATGGACGCGGTACGAGTGCCGCC
Organism: Pseudomonas sp. NPDC079367; assembly: GCF_044542195.1. Lineage (NCBI taxonomy): Bacteria > Pseudomonadati > Pseudomonadota > Gammaproteobacteria > Pseudomonadales > Pseudomonadaceae > Pseudomonas > Pseudomonas sp. NPDC079367. The sequence continues at coordinate 3,508 of NZ_JBITTW010000074.1, read as the reverse complement.
ATCGGCCTGGATCACGTCGCAATCGACGTACAGCGTCACGTCGCCGAGCTTGGACATGTCCAGCGCCGCACGCAGGGAGCGGCCGATCAGACGCTGGATTTCCAGAGTTCGGCCGCCCTGCTTGCCACGACTGGCTTCACGCTGGTTACGCTCGCCGGTAGCGCGCGGCAGCATGCCGTACTCGGCAGTCAGCCAGCCCTGGCCCTGGCCTTTGAGGAAGCGCGGCACGCCGTTTTCGACGCTGACGGTGCAGATGACCTTGGTATCACCGAATTCGACCAGTACGGATCCCTCGGCGTGTTTGGTGTAGTTGCGGGTGATGCGGATCGAGCGGAGCTGATCGGCAGCGCGACCACTTGGACGTTTCATAGGGATACCTGTACTGAGGACGGAAAACTGCCGAGCATTATAGAGCCCCGCACCGCGAGTGGGCACTGGTTAAAACCGCCGGCCGACGACCGAAGCCCCTCAAGCGCGCATAACCGACGGGCTGCAGCGCTTTGTCACACCGTGTGTTTGGGCGCATTCACCGCACTGCGCTACAATCCTGCGCCTTTGCTGCCAGTCGGCTTAAATTCATTGAAATCGCGCCTGCGAAACACCGTTTCGCGCCGATCTGCATTGCGAGGTCACCGCCATGGTGCACAGCATGACCGCCTTCGCCCGCGTCGAAAAAGCCGGCGTTCAGGGCACCCTGAGCTGGGAACTGCGCTCGGTCAACAGCCGCTATCTGGAACCGCACCTGCGTTTGCCTGAATCGTTTCGTGACCTTGAGGGCGCCGTGCGTGAGGCGCTGCGTCAGGGCCTGTCGCGAGGCAAACTGGAATGCACGCTGCGCTTCACCGAGGAAAGCACCGGCAAGCCGCTGCAGGTCGACCGCGAGCGCGCCGCGCAGTTGGTCGCCGCTGCGGAAACCGTTGCCGGCCTGATCAAGAATCCCGCCGCGCTGAATCCCTTGGAGGTGCTGGCCTGGCCCGGCGTGCTGGTGGCCGATGCGACCGACCCGCAAGCGCTGAACGCCGAAGCGCTGGCGCTGTTCAATCAGGGCTTGAAGGATCTGAAGGCTGGCCGCGAGCGTGAAGGCGCGGAGCTGGCCCGCTTGATCAACGACCGCCTGACGTCCATCGAAGAAGACGTGGTGACCCTGCGTGAACTGGTGCCGCAGATGCTCGCCACCCAGCGCCAGAAAGTCCTCGACCGCTTCGCCGACATGAAGGCCGAGCTCGACCCGCAGCGACTGGAACAGGAAATGGTCATCCTCGCGCAAAAAAGCGACGTGGCCGAAGAACTGGATCGACTGAGCACTCACATCATCGAAGTCCGCCGGGTGCTCAAGTCCGGCGGCGCGGCCGGACGCCGCCTCGACTTCCTGATGCAGGAACTCAACCGCGAAGCCAACACACTGGGCTCCAAGGCCTTCGACCCGCGCAGCACCCAGGCCGCCGTCAACCTCAAAGTGTTGATTGAGCAGATGCGCGAACAAGTGCAGAACATTGAGTAAGGCTACCCCCGACATGACCCAACACACCGGCACCCTGTACATCATTTCCGCGCCATCGGGCGCGGGCAAGAGCAGTCTGGTCAAGGCGTTGACCGACGCCGATCCGGAAATCCGCGTCTCGGTCTCCCACACCACCCGCGCCATGCGTCCCGGCGAAGTGGACGGCGTGAACTACCACTTCGTGACCCGCGAAGAGTTCGTGAAAATGGGCGAGCACGGTGACTTCCTTGAACGCGCCGAAGTCTTCGGCAACTTCTACGGCACCTCGCAAAGCCGTCTGCAGCAGACGCTGGACGAAGGTCATGACCTGATTCTGGAAATCGACTGGCAAGGCGCCGAGCAAGTGCGCAAGCTGATGCCGCAAGCGCGCTCGATCTTCATCCTGCCGCCGTCGCTGCAAGCGTTGCACCAGCGCCTGACCAACCGTGGCCAGGACAGCGATGAGATCATCGACGGGCGGATGCGCGAAGCGGTCAGCGAGATGAGCCACTATGTCGATTACGACTACCTGATCATCAACGACGATTTTGCTCACGCGCTGGACGATCTGAAAGCGATTTTCCGCGCCAATCAGCTGCAACAGAAACGTCAGCAAGTACGTTTCGGCAAATTACTGGCTGAATTGCTCGGTTGAAACAGCACTTCCCAAAATGCCTGCAAGCGCTTTACATTGGTGCTTGCAGCGCGTTGAAGGGTTTGATCAAAAAATCAGCGCTTCCCTAATCGCTGGTGATTTTTTAAACTGCTCAGTCCGCTCGCCCAACCGGGCAGCGCGCATATTGCATTCGCTCCGAGGAATACCATGGCCCGCGTAACCGTTGAAGACTGCCTAGAACACGTGGAAAACCGCTTTGAGCTGGTCATGCTCTCTACCAAGCGTGCCCGTCAACTGGCCACCGGCGGCAAAGAGCCATTGGTGCAGTGGGAAAACGACAAGCCGACCGTTGTCGCGCTACGTGAAATTGCTGAAGGCGTGATGAGCTACGAGTACATCGCCGAGCAGGAAATCGTCCAGGATGAGCCGCTGTTCGCAGCGTTCGAGGACGAGTCGAACGAGGCCGTCTAAGCCTATGCCTGGTCGACGTAGCACGGCGCGGGGTCACAGCTTGCGGCAGGATTCATCATGCCGAGCATAGACGCCCTCGCCGATCGCTTATCGACCTACCTCGGCAACGACCAGGTCAACCTGGTCCGCCGAGCGTATTTCTACGCCGAACAAGCCCATGACGGTCAACGCCGTCGCAGCGGTGAAGCGTATGTCACGCATCCTCTTGCCGTGGCAAATATTCTTGCCGACATGCACATGGACCATCAGAGCCTGATGGCCGCGATGCTGCATGACGTGATCGAAGACACCGGTATCGCCAAAGAAGCGCTGCAAGCGCAGTTCGGCGAAACCGTGGCCGAACTGGTCGACGGGGTCAGCAAACTGACCCAGATGAACTTCGAAACCAAAGCCGAAGCCCAAGCCGAAAACTTCCAGAAAATGGCCATGGCCATGGCACGCGACATCCGCGTGATCCTGGTCAAGCTCGCCGACCGTCTGCACAACATGCGCACACTGGAAGTGCTGTCCGGGGAAAAACGCCGGCGCATCGCCAAGGAAACCCTCGAGATCTACGCCCCCATCGCCAACCGGCTGGGCATGCATGCGATCCGCATAGAATTCGAAGACCTCGGTTTCAAGGCGATGCACCCGATGCGTTCCGCGCGAATCTATCAGGCGGTCAAGCGCGCCCGGGGCAATCGCAAGGAAATCGTCAACAAGATCGAAGAATCCCTCGGCCATTGCCTCGCCATCGACGGCATCCAGGGTGAAGTCAGCGGTCGGCAGAAACACCTCTACGGCATCTACAAAAAGATGCGCGGCAAGCGTCGGGCGTTCAACGAGATCATGGACGTCTACGCGTTCCGGATCATCGTCGACAAGGTCGATACCTGCTACCGCGTACTGGGTGCTGTGCATAATTTGTACAAACCGTTGCCCGGGCGCTTCAAGGATTACAT
>NZ_JBITTW010000073.1:0-6394 GCF_044542195.1 Pseudomonas sp. NPDC079367 | reverse complement strand
AAAGCTATCCAATCCGACGGCTTCAAAAGCCTGAAAGAAGGCCAACAGGTTTCTTTCATCGCTACCCGCGGTCAGAAAGGCATGCAAGCTGAAGAAGTACAAGTTATCTAACTTGTAGCTTCTTTAGAAAAGAGCCCCGCCCTTAAAAGCGGGGCTTTTTTGTGGGCGTCTGTTTTTCCACGGCGCAAAAAAAATCGCAGCCTTCGGCAGCTCCTACAGAGGGTTGATGCGCACCCTGCAGGAGCTGCCGAAAGGCTGCGATCTTTGGCTTAAAGCCTTTACCAAGCCACGCCAAACCCTGCGGTATAGCGCGTCTTGTTCAGATCCGCATCATTGGTGCCGCTGATGATGTCACGCTCGGCCTTGAGGTTGAGCGAGGCCCAGTCGGTGACCTTGTAGCGCAGGCCCAGCTCGGCATCCAGCGCATAATCGGCAACGCCCGACAGCGGTTTGCCGACTTCACCGTTGGTGAAGAACTCGACCTTCTTGCCGATCAGATAGCGGTTGTAATCCCACTTCATCGCGACGGAATAAAAGTTGTCCTTGCTGCCATCGCGATACTCGTAATCAGTGCGGTTGAGCAACGAGCCCAGCGAGAAAGCGCCCAATTCATCGTCCCAGAACTGGTAGCCAGGACCGGTACCGACCACCCGCTGGCGCGCCAGCTCTTCGATGTGATCCCGCTTGTAGTTCAGGCGACCCTGCCAGAACCATTGATCGGTAATGAAGCGGTCGAGGGAGTATTCGGCGCGCCAGTTGTTGGTGGTGGTTTGCGCATCCTGCACTTCGCGGTTGTACTCACCTTCAGCGGTATGGCGCCAGCGACCGTGACGCGCCGAGGTCTTGAACGCGACGTCGTAGTCATCGGTGTCTTTCTCGGCGCGCTGATAATCCAGAGCCAGGTCGACGTTGCCCTTCCATACCAGGTCGGTGACGATCGGCTTGGGCTTGAGGATCTGCTGAATGCTCGCCAGCTCGACAGTCTTCGGCGCCTCGCCATTGGCCAGGGTGACCTTGCCGTCGTCGGCCGCTGTGAGCGATTTCGACACTTCGCCGGCGTAGGCGTCCTGCTTCACCAGCAGGTGCTGGTCACTGTCCAGGGTCTTGACCTCTTTCCAGTCAATCGCCACCGCACCGGCGTATTTGGTCTGGATCAACAGCTTGCCGCCATCGAATACCGTGATAGTGCCGCTCAGCTTGTCGCCGTTTTTCAACCAGACGGTGTCGGCAAGCAGGGGCGTGGACGCGCTGAAAACAGCGAGGCACAACAAGGTTCTGGAGAACATAAGCAGATCGGGGGCTCAGAGTTGGCGAAAAGGGTCGGCATTATCCGCAGGATTTTGCCCATGACAAGGACTGACCGGACTATTTCAATTGAGTTCATTTCTCAACTGGGCCACGAGCGACTACGCTTGTTGCCTTCGTCACGCCAATGCTCAGGAGCCGCGCACGTGAAAGACCCGCTCGACAGTGTCGAAAACGATGCGCACATCCGACGCACGGCACTCTACTCGACACTTGCCCAAGTGCCCGAAGGCAAAGTCGTCAGTTATGGCCAGTTGGCCGAACTCGCCGGACTCGGCCGCGCCGCGCGCTGGGTCGGGCGGACTTTGAGCCAGTTGCCCGGCGATACCAAGCTGCCCTGGCACCGCGTACTCGGCGCCGGCGGGCGCATCAGCCTGCCGGTCGGCAGCCCCTCCGGCGACGAACAACGCGCCCGACTGCGCATGGAAGGCATCTGCGTCCAGAACAATCGTGTGGATATTCGGCGCCATGGCTGGCGTCCGGTAGAGCACAGCGGTTAGAGTGCGCGCTTTGTTTCCGCAATCTTGAGGCAGACTTCAGCCCATGCCCCGTAAAACCTGGCGCGCCGCGCTCGCCGCCTATGCCAGTCCTTCGACGCTCGTGCTGTTGTTGCTCGGTTTTGCCGCCGGCCTGCCGTACATGCTGGTGTTCTCGACGCTCTCCGTGTGGCTGCGTGAAGCGGGCGTGGCCCGTGAAACCATCGGCTACGCCAGCCTGATCGGTCTGGCCTATGCGTTCAAATGGGTCTGGTCGCCGCTGCTCGACCAATGGCGCTTGCCCTTGCTGGGCAAGCTCGGCCGCCGCCGTTCCTGGCTGGTGCTCTCACAGGCACTGGTGATTCTCGGCCTGATCGGCATGGGTTTCTGTGATCCGCAGAAGCATCTGTCCTGGCTGATCGCTATTGCCGTGGTCGTCGCATTTGCCTCTGCCACGCAAGACATCGCGGTCGACGCCTATCGCCTGGAAATCGCCGATGACAGCCGCCAGGCTGCCCTGGCCGCCAGTTACATGTCGGGTTACCGCGTCGCCGCCCTGCTCGCTACCGCCGGCGCGCTGTTTTTCGCCGAAGGTTTCGGCTCCACCGGTTTCAACTATAAGCATTCAGCCTGGACCGGCACTTATGTGCTGTTCGGCGTATTGATGGTGCCGGCGCTGCTGACCTCGCTGTTTATGCGCGAGCCGCCGGTGCCGCTGCGCACGCAGTTGCAGGCCGGGCGTTACACCTTCATGCATCAACTGATGTCGGTGTTCGTGCTGATCATCCTGCTGGTGTCGGTACCGGCGATGTTCACTCAGTTGTACAACACCGATTTCGCTGGCGTGCTGTTCGGCGACATGAGCCCGCTCGACCTGCTGCTCGAAGACCGCGCCTTTCTGCGCGCCATTCTCTATACGTTGCTGACGGGGATGTGTCTGTCAGCCATGGGCCGGCGCGGCCTGGCACCGGTGCTGACGCCGGTCAACGACTTCATTCTGCGTTATCGCTGGCAGGCGCTTTTGCTGCTGGGCCTGATCGCCACCTATCGCATGTCGGACACAGTGATGGGCGTGATGGCCAACGTGTTCTACATCGACCAGGGCTTCACCAAAGATCAGATCGCCAGTGTCAGCAAGATCTTCGGCTTGATCATGACCCTCGTCGGCGCCGGCATGGGCGGCCTGTTAATCGTGCGCTTTGGCATTCTGCCGATTCTGTTCATTGGCGGCGTGGCTTCGGCGGGGACCAACCTGCTGTTCGTCATGCTCGCGGACATGGGCCCGAACCTGCAGATGCTGGTCGTGACCATTTCCCTGGACAATTTCAGCTCGGGTCTGGCGACCTCGGCGTTCGTTGCCTACCTGTCGAGCCTGACCAACCTGAAGTTCTCGGCCACGCAATACGCCCTGCTCAGCTCGATCATGTTGCTGCTGCCGCGCTTGATGGGCGGCTATTCCGGCGTTCTGGTCGAGAAGTTCGGCTACCACAGTTTCTTCCTCATCACCGCCCTGCTCGGCGTGCCGACGCTGGTGCTGATTGCACTGCACTGGTTTCAGGAGCGCCGCCGCGAAGGCGCGACACCGTCGCCCGAGCCAGCACCGACGCCCGTCACCGAAGAATCGTAAGACACTTCGCCAATGGCGGGAGCAATCCCGCCGCTGGATCTTTACGCCGGCCACGCTTCTGTACGTCAGCAAAACTCGCCGGTACACTGCTTCGTCATTTCCAGTCATAGCAACCGACAACGGCCAACCATGCGCACCAGTCAATTTTTGCTCGCCACACAGAAAGAAACGCCTTCCGACGCGGTCGTGATCAGCCACCAGCTGATGCTGCGCGCCGGCATGATCCGCAAGCTTGCCTCCGGCCTGTACACATGGCTGCCGATGGGCTTGCGAGTCATGCGCAAGGTCGAAGCCATCGTTCGCGAAGAGATGAACGCCGCCGGTTCTCTGGAAGTGTTGATGCCGAGCACCCAACCGGCCGAGCTATGGCAGGAATCGGGGCGCTGGGAAGAATACGGCCCTGAGCTGCTGCGCATCAAAGACCGCCACGGTCGTGACTTCTGCGCGGGCCCGACCCACGAAGAAGTGATCACCGATCTGATGCGCAACGAGTTGAGCAGCTATAAACAGCTGCCGATCAACCTGTACCAGATCCAGACCAAGTTCCGTGACGAAATCCGCCCACGCTTCGGTTTGATGCGCGGCCGCGAATTCATCATGAAGGACTCGTACTCCTTCCACGCCGATCAGGCGTCGCTGCAGGTCACCTATGACCGCATGCACGAAGCCTATTGCAACATTTTTACGCGTCTGGGCCTGAAATTCCGCCCGGTTGAAGCCGACAACGGTTCGATCGGCGGCGCCGGCTCCCACGAATTCCACGTGCTGGCCGAGTCCGGCGAAGACGATATCGTTTTCAGCAACGGTTCCGACTACGCGGCGAACATCGAAAAAGCCGAAGCCGTGCCACGGGAAACCTCGCGCCCGGCGCCAACCGAAGAGCTGCGCCTGGTCGACACGCCAGACACCAAAACCATCGCGGCGCTGGTGGAAAAATTCAATCTGCCGATTGAAAAGACCATCAAGACCCTGATCGTGCATGCCGAAGAAGAAGGCAAGCTGATCGCGCTGGTGATTCGTGGCGACCACGAACTGAACGAAATCAAGGCTGCCAACCAGCCTGGCGTGGCCAGCCCGCTGGTCATGGCTTCCGACGCCGAACTGCGTGACGCGATTGGCGCCGGTGCCGGCTCGCTCGGCCCGCTGAACCTGCCACTGCCAATCATCATCGACCGCTCGGTCGCGATGATGAGCGACTTCGGTATTGGCGCGAACATCGATGACAAGCACTACTTCGGCGTGAACTGGGAGCGTGACCTGCCGGTTCCGACCGTTGCCGACCTGCGCAACGTCGTCGCAGGCGACCCAAGCCCGGACGGCAAAGGCTCGCTGGAAATCAAGCGCGGCATCGAAGTCGGGCACATCTTCCAGCTGGGCAACAAGTACAGCAAGGCGATGAAATGCGAAGTGCTGGGCGAGAACGGCAAGCCGGTCACCCTGGAAATGGGTTGCTACGGCATTGGCGTTTCCCGCGTGGTGGCTGCGGCCATCGAGCAGAACAACGACGCCAACGGCATCATCTGGAGCGACACCCTGGCGCCATTCCAGATCGCTCTGGTACCGCTGCGCTATGAAACCGAGCAGGTGCGCGAAGCCACCGACAAGCTGTATGCCGAACTGACGGCGGCCGGCTTCGAAGTGCTGCTGGACGATCGCGACAAGAAAACCAGCCCGGGCATCAAGTTCGCAGACATGGAACTGATCGGCATTCCACACCGGATCGTGGTCAGCGACCGTGGCCTCGCCGAAGGCAACCTGGAATACAAGAGTCGTTCCGAAGCAGAGGCGCAAGCGCTGCCGGTGGCCGATGTTGTGTCCTTCCTTCAGGCCCGTATCCGCCGCTGAAACCAGATAGAGACGTCATGTTCAAGCGAAACACCTTAGGCCTCGGTGGCGCCGCCCTGTGCGGCGCCCTGCTGGTCAGCGGCTGCGCCAATCACATGTCGCAACGCAGCGAGCACGAAGAGCGGGTCGAGCGAAAGTTGCTTGATCACAGCCTGCAAATCGATGTCGGCGAGCCCAAGGTGCTCGAGCTGCCGCAGCGACGCGTGAAGATCAACGAGCAGAAAACTTTCGAAGTCACCGAGTTCGAGGTTACCCGCCGTTACGACCGTTACACGCCTTACCAGCCCTGGCGCGAAGTCTATGAGATTCCGCTGGGTGCGGTAGCCGTGGTCGGTGGTGTCGGTGCGAACGTAGTCAACGTGTTCGCCCTCGGCAACCTGCCGGACAGCGTCACCAGAGATTGGCTGAGCTACGGTTTCGCCGGGCTCAACCCGTTCATGAATGTGCAGTCCAATGGCCGCGCACAGCAGAACCTTGCGGGCATCGATGAAGTCCAGCGCGACAAGCGCACGGAGTATTCGAGCCTGCCTTGGAGCGAGCGACCGGTGCAGGTCAAGGCCGGCAAGCAGACCTTCGACATGACCACCGATCGCAACGGCGTGCTGCGTTTGAATCTGCTCGACAGTCCGTTTGCCGAGCATGACCTCAATCATATCGGCCGCTTGCAGATCAGCGTCGAAGACGCCAAGGACGACGTGCATTCAGACTCGACGCTGATGCTCAGCGGCCACCTGCGCGGCAAATTGCTGGAAGCACACGGGCTGATTTATGACGATCTGGAAGATGACGAGGTGAGCCAGTGGGTGCACCGGGTCAAACGCCTGTCGGAACTGGGCCTGGAAGAAGAAGCCAGCGAACTGGAGCAGAGCCTGATCGAACTCACCCGCAATGACCCTGAGTTGCAGGCTGAGTTTCTCAAGTCTCTGGCCAAGGATGCCGGGCGTTTAGTGGCTGATCCGGGACCGAATTAAAAAGCACAAGCTAGAAGCTTCGCGAGCAAGCCCGCTCCCACATTCGATTGCGTTCCTTCTGACGGAACCCTATCGAATGTGGGAGCAACTGTCTTAACCCGCCGTCCATCAGCGCCATTCTGTACCGTCTCGCAGCATGGCATTCAGTCTGATCAGCAGTATTCGCATGC
>NZ_JBITTW010000072.1:3699-6676 GCF_044542195.1 Pseudomonas sp. NPDC079367 | reverse complement strand
CCGGAAGGTTAAGCGTGGGTGGATAGGCGGTCATGTACGGCTGTTCATTAGCGATGGGCGCTAGGTGCGGCGAGTGCACGGGCGGTGGCGACATCCGCATTGATCGCCGTTTTCAATGCCTCCAGGGAGGCGAAGCGCTGCTCTTCACGCAGCTTTTGGTGGAAAACCACCGTCAAACGCCGGTCATACAGATCGCCGGCAAAATCTAAAAGATGGACTTCGAGGTGGGCCTTGCCATCACCTTGTACCGTGGGCCGCACGCCAATATTGGCGACACCGGGCCAGGTCTTGCCGTCGATATCGACATTCACCAGATACACCCCGGTGAACGGCACGCGACGACGTTTGAGTTGCACATTGGCAGTGGGCGTACCCAGTTGCCGGGCCAGTTTCTGGCCATGCAGCACGCGACCGGCGATCCGGTACGGGCGGCCGAGCAAGCGTTCGGCCAGGGCAAAATCGGCGGCGGCGAGGGCGTTGCGCACTTGCGTGCTGCTGACGCGAATGCCGTCCAGCTCGACCGTTTGCGCAGCTTCAACGCTGAAACCGTGCATCTGCCCGGCCTGCAGCAGAAAATCGAAATCGCCGAGGCGGTCGCAACCGAAACGGAAATCGTCGCCGACCTCCAGATGCTGCACGCCGAGGCCATCGACCAGGATGGTATCGACGAACTCACTGGCGCTGAGCTTGCTCAGGCGCTGGTTGAAAGCCAGGCACAAGACCCGGTCGACGCCTTCGGCAGCCAGCAGTTGCAGCTTGTCACGCAACCGCGCCAGACGTGCCGGCGCGGTATCGGGGGCAAAGAACTCCCGTGGCTGCGGCTCGAAAATCACCACGCAGCTGGGTACGCCCAACTCGAGCGCACGCTCACGCAGCCGGGCCAGGATAGCCTGGTGACCACGGTGAACACCGTCAAAGTTGCCAATAGTGGCGACGCAGCCCCGATGCTGGGGGCGCAAGTTGTGGAGGCCTCGAACCAGCTGCATAACGCGCTTCTTGCTCATAAAGTGGTCGATTATAACCACACCCGACGGCCGACGACAGGCAACACCGTAACGCAAAGTGAACGAGCCGACAAAACTGCCGGCCCACGCCTGTGGATAAAGGCTGAAACCTCAGCTCAAGGCCTTGCGATTGAAGTCACGCAGGCGGAAACCCAGCAACAGCAACATACCGAAATACGCCACCACACCAGCAACCACCAAAGCGCCAAGACGCAGGAAGCGCTCGAGCATGTGCCCCTCATCCCAAGCGGGCATGAAATGCATGCCCGCCAGCAACACCGCCGACATCACGGCCACCGCAACGACCAGTTTGAAGCCGAATCTGCCCCAGCCCGGCTGCGGCTGATACATCTTCTGCTTGCGCAGTTGATAGAACAGCAGCCCGGCGTTCAGGCAAGCACCGGCACTGATCGCCAGCGCCAGACCGGCATGGGCCAGCGGACCGATCAACGCCAGGTTGAACAACTGCGTACAGACCAAGGTGAAGATTGCGATTTTTACCGGGGTACGGATGTTCTGTTGCGCATAAAAGCCCGGCGCCAGCACTTTGATCACGATAATCCCGAGCAAGCCGACAGAATAGGCAATCAGCGCACGCTGGGTCATCTCGGCATCAAAGCCACTGAACTGGCCGTACTGAAACAATGAAACAGTCAGCGGTTCAGCAAGAATCCCCAGCGCCAATGCGCAGGGCAGCACCAGCACAAAGCACAGGCGCAACCCCCAATCGAGGATCCGCGAATACTCGTGGCGATCCTTGCTGGCGTAGGTCTTGGCCAGCGTTGGCAGCAGAATCGTCCCGAGAGCCACACCCAGCACACCCGACGGCAATTCCATCAAACGGTCGGCGTAATACATCCACGACACCGAACCTGCGACCAGAAACGAGGCGAAGATGGTGTTGATGATCAATGAAATCTGGCTGACCGACACGCCGAGAATCGCAGGCAGCATCTGCTTCATCACCCGCCACACGCCGCTGTCGCGCAGGTTCAGGCGTGGCAGCACGAGCATGCCGATCTTTTTCAGGTACGGCAGCTGATACAGCAACTGCGCCAGACCACCGACCAGCACCGCCCAGCCAAGGGCCATGACGGGCGGATCGAAGTACGGCGTAAGGAACAACGCGAACACGATCATGCTGACGTTGAGCAGCGTCGGCACGAACGCCGGCACGGAAAAACGGTTCCAGGTATTGAGGATCGCACCGGCCAGCGACGACAGCGAGATCAGCAATATATAAGGGAAGGTCACCCGCAACAGATCGGAGGTGAGCTGGAATTTCTCCGGCGTATCAGTAAAACCTGGGGCCGTGGCCCAGATCACCCAAGGCGCGGCGATCATGCCCAGCACGGTCACAATCGCCAGCACCAATGTCAGCAGGCCAGACACATAGGCAATAAAAGTACGCGTTGCCTCCTCGCCCTGCTGGCTTTTGTACTCGGCAAGAATCGGCACGAACGCCTGGGAAAACGCCCCTTCGGCAAAGATCCGCCGCAGCAGGTTGGGCAGTTTGAAAGCAATAAAGAAGGCGTCCGTGGCCATCCCGGCGCCGAATGTCCGCGCGATCAGCGTGTCCCGAACAAAGCCCAGAATCCGGGAAAGCATCGTGATAGAGCTGACGGCGGCCAACGATTTGAGCAGATTCATTGAGAGAGTTTGTGCCTGTCGATAAACAGCAGGCGAACAATGCGCCTACTTGTGCGATACTCCGCGCCGCAACAGCACAGAGCCAAAGCTCGCGAGTTTACAGGTCAAGCGCCGGAAATAAATATCCCGCCTCTTTATACCTACCACTTAGCGGAACGATTCAAGTGCCCTTGACAAGACCAGTCTTCATCGGCATGATTCGCGGCCTATTTTGTTTGCTATTTCCTAAAAAGTCTTTCGTGGAGCTCGACGGTGGCCAAGTCACCTTCCGGCAAAAAACGTGCAAAACAGGCTGTGTTGCGTCGCAGCCACTACGCGAGGCT
>NZ_JBITTW010000072.1:0-3689 GCF_044542195.1 Pseudomonas sp. NPDC079367 | reverse complement strand
ACATCAAGAATGTAGTTAAGGCCATCGACGCAAAAGACGCTGAAAAAGCTCAAGCTGCATACGTTCTGGCTGTGCCAGTTATCGACCGTATGGCCGATAAAGGCATCATCCACAAGAACAAGGCTGCTCGTCATAAGAGCCGTCTGAATGGCCACGTCAAAGCGCTGAAAGAAGCCGCTTAATCGACGTAGTCATTAAAAAACCGACCTCAGGGTCGGTTTTTTATTGCCTGTGATTTAACAAATTCAGCGCAAAAAATGTGGGAGCGGGCTTGCTCGCGAATGCAGTCGGCCAATTGATATCTTCATCGACTGACATGACCCCTTCGCGAGCAAGCCCGCCCCCACACTGACCTCTACGGCGCTATTGCTGCACAGGCACCCACGGCAGAATCGGGATGGCCGTGACCGCATTCTGCGGACTGCCCTCGATCAAGCGATCGCTGTAGACCAGGTACACAAGCGTGTTGCGCTTCTTGTCGAGGAAACGCACGACCTGCATGGTCTTGAATACCAGCGAGGTGCGCTCCTTGAACACCTCGTCGCCATCCTTCAACTCGCCCTTGAACTTGATCGGCCCGACCTGCCGGCAGGCGATCGACGCTTCCGCGCGATCTTCGGCCAAACCCAGACCACCCTTCACACCGCCAGTCTTGGCGCGCGACAGGTAGCAAGTCACGCCCTCGACTTTCGGATCATCGAATGCCTCGACCACGATCCGGTCATTCGGCCCGACAAACTTGAACACCGTCGACACCTGACCGATTTCCTCGGCCGAGGCCAGCAATGGCATGGCCATCAGCAGACCCAACAATCCTTTCGCGACACGCATCGAATTTTCCCTAGACCAGAATCAGGTTGTCACGGTGAACCAGTTCCGGCTCCGCCATGTAACCGAGCAAACCGACAATCGCATCCGACGACTGACCGATGATTTTTTGCGCTTCCAGCGCGCTGTAGTTGGCCAGGCCCCGAGCGATCTCACGACCGTCCGGTGCCACGCAGACCACCATCTCACCGCGACGGAAGCTGCCTTGCACCAGTTTGACGCCCACCGGCAGCAGACTCTTGTTGCCTTGCGACAGCGCCGACACCGCCCCCTCATCCAGCACCAGCGTGCCACGGGTTTGCAGATGCCCGGCCAGCCACTGCTTACGCGCCGCGAGCATGCCGCGCTCAGGCGACAGCAAGGTGCCAATGCGCTCGCCCGCCTTCAAGCGGTCGAGCACCCGCTCAAGCCGCCCGCCGACGATGATAGTGTGCGCACCGGAGCGTGCCGCCAGACGCGCCGCGCGCAGCTTGGTCTGCATACCCCCACGCCCCAGCGCACCGCCGGTACCGCCCGCGACCGCATCCAGCGTCGGATCATCGGCGCGCGCTTCATAAATCAGCTGCGCATCGGGATTGTTGCGCGGATCGGCATCGAACATGCCATCGCGATCGGTGAGGATCACCAGCAGATCCGCTTCGACCAGGTTAGCCACCAGCGCCGCCAGCGTGTCGTTGTCGCCGAAACGGATTTCGTCAGTGACCACGGTGTCGTTTTCGTTGATCACCGGGATGACTTTCAGTTCGACCAGTGCGCGCAAGGTACTGCGGGCGTTGAGATAGCGCTTGCGGTCGGACAGGTCATCGTGAGTCAGGAGAATCTGCGCAGTGTGCCGGCCATGCTCGGCGAAGCTCGATTCCCACGCCTGCACCAAACCCATCTGACCGATAGCGGCGGCAGCCTGCAGCTCGTGCATGGCACTGGGTCGTGCGGTCCAGCCCAAGCGACTCATGCCGGCCGCCACCGCCCCGGAGGACACCAGCACCAGCTCGACGCCCGCTTCATGCAGCGCCACCATTTGCTCGACCCAGACACTCATTGCCGCGCGATCCAGCCCTTTGCCGTCAGCTGTCAGCAAAGCGCTGCCGATCTTCACGACCCAACGCTGCGCACCTGTCACCTTGCTCCGCATCATCTTCAACCTTAGCTTGAGGGCAGCGCGACCTGGCGCTGCCCGTGACGTTAATCGTGGCGATTGCTGACCAACGATCGATTTCCGGATACTAAAACGCCGCTCGATTGAGCGGCGTTCAAGTTTATCGCAACGGATCAGTCACGCACGTAAATGATTTCCGGACCGTCTTCGTCATCCACATCTTCTTCGTCCCAGTCATCGTCGCCGATGTCATGGACCGACTTCACGCCACTGCGACGCAGGGCACGCTTGTCATCCAGCGCCTGCAACTGCGCACGGGCTTCGTCTTCGATGCGCTGATCGAGATCGGCCAGCTCTTCCTTGTACGCAGGGTCTGCGGCGAGGCGATCGGCACGGTCTTCCATGTAACGCATGATGTCGTGGCACAGTCGCTCGGTGCCGATCTTGGCAATGGCCGAAATCACGTACACCGGACCGGTCCACTCCAGGCGGTCGACGATTTCCTTGACGCGAGCGTCATGCTCTTCTTCAAGGATCTGGTCGCACTTGTTCAGCACCAGCCAGCGATCACGCTCGGCCAGCGACGGGCTGAACTTGATCAGCTCGTTGACGATCACTTCTGCCGCGTCTGGAGCACTGGAGTCATCCAGCGGCGCCATGTCGACAAGGTGCAGCAGCAGACGCGTACGCGCCAGATGCTTGAGGAAGCGAATGCCCAGGCCGGCACCGTCGGATGCGCCTTCGATCAAACCCGGAATGTCGGCAATGACGAAGCTCTTCCAGCGATCGACACTGACCACACCGAGGTTCGGCACCAGCGTGGTGAACGGGTAGTCGGCGACTTTCGGCTTGGCCGCCGAGACCGAGCGGATAAAGGTACTTTTTCCGGCGTTCGGCAAACCCAGCAGACCGACGTCGGCCAGCACTTTCATTTCCAGTTTCAGGTCGCGCTGCTCGCCCGGCTTGCCCGGCGTGGTCTGGCGCGGTGCACGGTTGGTACTGGATTTGAAACGGGTGTTGCCCAGACCGTGCCAGCCGCCCTGCACCACCATCAGTTTCTGACCGGCCTTGGTCAGGTCGCCGATGACTTCCTGAGTAGCGGAATCGATCACCGTGGTGCCGACCGGCACGCGCAGGATCAGGTCTTCGCCCTTCTTGCCGGTGCAGTCGGTGCTGCCGCCGTTGGAGCCACGCTCGGCATCGAAGTGCCGGGTGTAACGGTAGTCGACCAGCGTGTTGAGGTTTTCGTCAGCCATCATGTAGATGGAACCGCCATCACCACCATCACCACCGTTCGGGCCACCGTTTTCGATGAATTTTTCCCGACGAAAACTCATGGCGCCATTGCCGCCATCACCAGCCTTTACGCGAATCGATACTTCATCAACAAACTTCATAACCAACGCCTCTCGCCGTACGGACGAGCCGAAAAACAATCAAGACATAAGACTCTTGCAAAAATGAGCGCAGCGACCCCAAGACACGACCTGCATCGCACGCCGACAGCCCATACAAACAGCTTTGCAAGAGACTCACCCCACAAACGAAAAAGCCCCGTCGCAAGACAGGGCTTCTCCAGCGATCTCGCGATTAAGCCGCGATTACGCTCACGTAACGACGACCGAAGGCGCCCTTTACTTCGAACTTGATCACGCCTTCGATTTTAGCGAAGAGAGTGTGATCCTTACCCATGCCAACGCCGTAGCCAGCGTGGAATTGGGTGCCGCGCTGACGCACGATGATGTTGCCGGCCTTGATGACCTGG
>NZ_JBITTW010000071.1:0-7018 GCF_044542195.1 Pseudomonas sp. NPDC079367 | reverse complement strand
GAAGGCGTTGACTACATCATCCCAGGCAACGATGACGCAATCCGCGCTATCCAGCTGTACATGGGTTCGATGGCTGACGCAGTTATCCGTGGTCGCAACAATGTTGCTGGCGGTACTGTTGAATTCGCAGCCGAAGAAACTCAGGCTGCAGCTGAGTAATCGACGCCCCTGGCGTTGACTCAGTAAGCAAAAAGGGGGCTTGGCCCCCTTTTTGCCACCTCGAAAACCATTTGTCGGCAGCGCAGCTACAGCGTCTGTAACGTGCAGCAGCTACAAGTTGGTTCGGGAAGAATTGATCGCCCGTTCGATCGGGTGGAATGGTTGAAAACCTATCCAAGAGGAATTTGAAAATGGCAGCAATTACTGCGGCGTTGGTCAAAGAACTGCGCGAGCGTACCGGCGAAGGCATGATGGATTGCAAGAAAGCCCTGGAAAAGGCTGACGGCGACATCGAAAAAGCCATTGATGACATGCGTGCTTCGGGCGCGATCAAGGCTGCGAAAAAAGCCGGCAACGTTGCCGCTGAAGGCGCAATCGCCATCAAATCGAATGACAAGGCAGCCGTGCTGCTGGAAGTCAACTCGCAGACCGACTTCCTGGCCCTGCAAGACGACTTCAAGAACTTCGTTGCTGCCAGCGTAGAAAAAGCTTTCGACGAAAAACTGACCGACGCAGCTCCGCTGATCGCCGCTCAGGAATCGGCTCGTGAAGCTCTGGTTGCCAAAGTCGGCGAGAACGTCAACATCCGTCGTCTGGTCCGCGTAGAGGGTGACGTTGTCGGCACTTACCTGCACGGTAACAAGATCGGTGTTGCGGTTGTCCTGAAAGGCGGTGACGTCGAGCTGGCCAAAGACATCGCCATGCACGTTGCGGCAAGCAACCCTGAGTTCCTGCTGCCTTCGCAAGTCTCCGACGAAGCGATCGAGCGTGAGAAAGCTGTGTTCCTGCAGTTGAACGAAGAAAAGATCAAAGGCAAGCCAGAAAACATTGTTGAAAACATGGTCAAGGGCCGTATCAGCAAGTTCCTGGCAGAAGCGAGCCTGGTCGAGCAGGCGTTTGTCAAGAACCCTGAAGTCAAGGTTGGCGAGCTGGCCAAGAAAGCCGGCGCAGAAATCGTTTCCTTCACTTACTTCAAAGTAGGCGAAGGCATCGAGAAGCCGGTCGACAACTTCGCTGAAGAAGTTGCTGCCCAGCTGGCTGCCGCCAAGCAATAAGACGGTTTTTCAACTGTCGCCCAAAAGAGGCTGCCCGCTAACGCGCGCAGCCTCTTTTCAGATGAGGTACCAAATTTTTTATTTGGTTTCCGTCCGGAACTGACTTACAAAGCCATGTTCCGATGGCGCTGCAGCAGCGCCAAGCTAGAGTGAACGCCAGCTGTAAACAGCTCGCAAAGAATTTTAAATACGCCGCAGGAGAGATTCGCAATGGCTCAGCAGGGCAGTGGTTATCAGGCTCGCTATAAACGCATTCTACTCAAGCTTAGCGGCGAGGCCCTGATGGGCTCGGAAGAGTTCGGGATCGATCCAAAGGTTCTGGATCGCATGGCGCTGGAAGTCGGTCAACTGGTTGGCATCGGCGTCCAGGTCGGTCTGGTAATCGGCGGTGGCAACCTGTTCCGTGGCGAAGCCCTGAGTAAGGCCGGTATGGATCGTGTCACCGGCGACCACATGGGCATGCTGGCTACCGTAATGAACGCACTGGCCATGCGCGATGCTCTGGAGCGTGCCAATATCTCCGCCATCGTCATGTCGGCCATTTCAATGGTTGGCGTAACCGATCACTACGATCGCCGCAAAGCCATGCGCCACCTGAACTCCAAAGACGTCGTGATCTTCGCGGCCGGTACCGGCAATCCGTTCTTCACCACGGATTCGGCTGCCTGCCTGCGTGCGATCGAAATCGACGCCGACGTTGTGCTCAAGGCGACCAAGGTTGATGGCGTCTACACCGCAGACCCGTTCAAAGACCCGCATGCCGAGAAGTTCGATCATCTGACTTATGATGAAGTACTGGATCGCAAGCTGGGCGTGATGGATCTGACTGCTATCTGCCTGTGCCGCGATCACAAGATGCCGCTGCGCGTATTCAACATGAACAAGCCCGGCGCCCTGCTGAACATTGTGCACGGCGGCGCTGAAGGGACTTTGATCGAGGAAGGCCAACAATGATCAACGAAATCAAGAAAGACGCCCAAGCGCGTATGCAGAAATCCCTGGAATCCCTGAACCACGCGTTCGGCCAGATCCGTACCGGCAAGGCTCACCCGAGCATTCTCGGCAGCGTCATGGTGCCTTACTACGGCACTGACACTCCGCTGAGCAGCGTCGCCAACGTCACCGTGAAAGATTCGCGCACCCTGCAGGTCGTGGCGTTCGAGCGCAACATGCTCGCGGCTGTCGACAAGGCAATCCAGAGCGCCGGTCTGAATCTCAACCCGACCAACCTTGGCGAGTTGCTGCTGATCCCTATGCCGGCCCTCACCGAGGAAACGCGTAAAGGCTTCACCAAGCAGGCCCGCAGCGCAGCCGAAGACGCGCGCGTTGCTGTGCGCAACATTCGTCGTGACGCATTGGGTGAGCTGAAAAAACTGGTCAAGGACAAGGAAATCAGCGAAGACGAAGAGCGTCGTGCCATCGCTGATATCGACAAGCTGACCAAAGAATCCGAGGCCCTGATTACCAAGGCCACGGACGAGAAAGAAAAAGACCTGATGGCCGTATAAGGGTCGAGCTTTAAATGGACAAGACCAAGCAGACTGCGCCGTCCGCGGTGCCGCGCCATGTCGCGATCATCATGGATGGTAATAATCGCTGGGCGAAAAAACGCTTTATGCCGGGTGTCGCCGGGCATAAAGCGGGCGTGGATGCTGTGCGGGCGGTGATTGAGGTGTGCGCTGAGGCCAAGGTCGAGGTCCTGACCCTGTTCGCCTTCTCCAGCGAAAACTGGCAGCGCCCGGCCGATGAGGTCAGTGCCTTGATGGATCTGTTTTTCAAGGCGCTGCGTCGCGAAGCCAAGCGCCTCAACGACAACAACATCAGCCTGCGCATCATTGGCGATCGCTCGCGCTTCCACCCTGAGCTTCAGGCGGCGATGCGCGAGGCCGAGGCCATGACGGTCGGTGCCAATCGCTTTGTCCTGCAGATCGCCGCCAACTATGGCGGTCAGTGGGATATCGCTCAGGCCGCGCAGCGTCTGGCGCGTGAGGTTCAGGCCGGGCACTTGCGCCCGGAGGACATCACTCCGGATCTGCTGCAGACCTGTCTGGCCACCGGCGATCTGCCGTTGCCTGACCTGTGCATTCGCACCGGTGGCGAGCATCGCATCAGCAATTTCCTGCTGTGGCAGCTGGCCTACGCCGAGCTGTACTTCTCCGACCTGTTCTGGCCGGACTTCAAACACGAAGCCATGCGCACCGCGCTGGCCGATTTCGCTTCGCGCCAGCGTCGTTTCGGTAAAACGAGCGAACAGGTCGAAGCTGGAGCCCGGGTTTAATGCTCAAGCAAAGAATCATCACTGCACTGATCCTGCTGCCGATTGCCTTGTGCGGGTTTTTCCTGCTCAAAGGTGCCGGCTTCGCGCTGTTCATCGGCCTGGTGGTGAGCCTCGGTGCCTGGGAATGGGCGCGTCTGGCCGGCTTCACAGCACAGTCGTTCCGCGTCGGCTTTGCCGCTGTGGTCGCCTTGATGCTGTTCGTCATATATGTGCTGCCGGGCCTTGCGCCCTGGGTGCTCGGTGCATCGGTGATCTGGTGGGCGATTGCGACTTATCTGGTGCTGACGTATCCACGCTCCAGCGCGCATTGGTCCACAGCGGCGACCAAGTTGGTCATTGGCCTGCTGATCCTGTTGCCTGCGTGGCAGGGCCTGGTGCAGATCAAGCAATATCCGCTGGGTAACTGGTTGATCATGGCCGTGATGGTGTTGGTCTGGGGCGCGGACATCGGTGCTTACTTTTCCGGGCGCAAGTTCGGCAAGCGCAAGCTGGCGCCGCAGGTCAGCCCGGGCAAGAGCTGGGAAGGCGTTTACGGTGGTCTGGCGCTGAGTCTGGTGATCACTGCGGTTGTCGGGCTGGTACGCGACTGGACCGTGGCCGAGCTGCTCAAAGGCTTGATCGGCGCTGCGCTGATCGTCTTCATTTCCGTGGTCGGTGATCTGACCGAAAGCATGTTCAAGCGTCAATCCGGCATCAAGGACAGCAGTAATCTGCTGCCCGGGCATGGCGGTGTGCTGGATCGTATCGACAGCCTGACCGCTGCCATTCCGGTATTTGCCGTATTGCTCTGGATGGCCGCACCGTGAGTCGCCCCCAGCAGATTACGGTGTTGGGTGCGACCGGTTCGATTGGTCTGAGCACTCTGGATGTGATCGCACGTCATCCTGAGCGTTATCAGGTTTTCGCATTGAGTGGCTTCTCGCGCCTCAGCGAGTTGCTCGCGTTATGCGTGCGTCATGTCCCGCAATTTGCCGTAGTGCCCGAAGGTGCTGCGGCGCGCGGTTTGCAGGATGACTTGCGTGCAGCCGGCTTGCCGACTCGCGTATTGGTAGGTGAGGAGGGCTTGTGTCAGGTCGCCTCGGCGCCTGAAGTCGACGCGGTGATGGCAGCCATTGTCGGTGCGGCCGGGCTGCGTCCGACCCTGGCGGCAGTCGAGGCGGGCAAGAAGATTCTCTTGGCCAATAAAGAAGCATTGGTAATGTCCGGCGCTCTGTTCATGCAGGCCGTGCGCAAAAGCGGCTCGGTTCTGCTGCCGATCGACAGTGAGCACAACGCGATTTTTCAGTGCATGCCAGCGGATTTCTCGCGCGGCTTGAGCTCGGTGGGGGTGCGGCGGATATTGTTGACAGCCTCAGGCGGTCCTTTCCGGCAGACGCCGATGGCCGAGCTGGCGCATGTTTCGCCTGAGCAGGCTTGCGCGCATCCGAACTGGTCGATGGGGCGCAAGATCTCCGTGGATTCGGCGAGCATGATGAACAAGGGCCTGGAACTGATCGAAGCCTGCTGGTTGTTCGATGCCAAACCTGCGCAAGTCGAGGTGGTGATCCATCCGCAGAGCGTGATTCATTCTCTGGTCGATTATGTGGACGGCTCGGTATTGGCGCAGTTGGGTAACCCTGACATGCGCACGCCGATCGCCAACGCTTTGGCCTGGCCGGAGCGCATCGACTCCGGCGTACCGCCACTGGATCTGTTTGCCATTGCGCGACTGGATTTCGAGGCGCCCGATGAGGGTCGTTTCCCCTGCCTGCGGTTGGCTCGTCAAGCGGCGGTAGCTGGTGACAGCGCTCCGGCGATGCTCAACGCGGCCAATGAAGTGGCCGTGGCAGCGTTTCTCGACGGACGGGTCCGCTATCTGGAAATCGCGAGTATCATCGAGGAAGTCTTGAATCTGGAGCCGGTGGTGGCGCTGAGCGACCTCGACGCCGTGTTTACGGCGGACGCTAAAGCGCGAATGCTGGCTGAGCAATGGTTGAGTCGGCACGGCCGATAGTTTTGCAACTCAATGGCGACACGCGACACTGAACAGGATTGCGGAGAAAGTAGATGAGCGCGCTCTATATGATTGCCGGCACCCTGATCGCCCTGGGTGTGCTGGTCACCTTCCATGAATTCGGCCACTTCTGGGTCGCGCGTCGCTGTGGCGTCAAGGTTCTGCGTTTCTCCGTGGGCTTCGGCATGCCGCTGCTGCGCTGGCATGACAAGCAAGGCACCGAATTCGTCGTAGCGGCGATCCCGTTGGGCGGCTACGTCAAGATGCTAGACGAGCGCGAAGGCGAAGTGCCGGTCGATCAGCTCGACCAATCGTTCAATCGCAAATCGGTGCGTCAGCGTATCGCCATTGTCGCCGCCGGGCCGATTGCCAACTTTTTGCTGGCGCTGGTGTTCTTCTGGGTTTTGGCGATGCTTGGCAGCGAACAGGTTCGCCCGGTCATTGGTGCGGTCGAGTCCGGCAGTATTGCCGCCAGGGCCGGTCTGAATGCTGGTCAGGAGATCGTCTCGATCGATGGCGAGCCAACCTCCGGTTGGGCGGCGGTCAATCTGCAACTGGTGCGTCGTCTCGGTGAGAGCGGTGCGATTCAATTGCTGGTGCGCGACCAGGGCTCGACCGCTGAGTCGCCGCGCACGCTGGCACTGGATAACTGGCTCAAGGGTGCCGACGAACCGGATCCGATCCGTTCGCTGGGTATCCGTCCGTGGCGTCCGGCCTTGCCGCCAGTGCTTGCCGAGCTCGATCCGAAAGGCCCGGCTCAGGCGGCCGGGCTGAAAACCGGCGATCGCTTGCTGGCGCTCGATGGGCAGCCGCTCGATGACTGGCAGCAGGTAGTCGATACCGTTCGTACGCGTCCTGATACCAAAATCATGCTGCGCATCGAGCGCGACAATGCTCAAATCGACGTGCCTGTGACCCTGGCGGCACGCGGTGAAAGCAAATCGCCAAGCGGTTATCTGGGCGCTGGCGTGAAAGCCATCGACTGGCCGCCGGAAATGATCCGCGAGGTCAGCTATGGCCCGCTGGCCGCGATTGGCGAGGGCGCCCGTCGCACTTGGACCATGAGCATTCTGACGCTGGATTCACTGAAGAAAATGCTGTTCGGCGAGCTCTCGGTAAAAAACTTGAGTGGACCGATAACCATTGCTAAAGTGGCGGGCGCTTCTGCCCAGTCGGGTGTCGCTGATTTCCTGAATTTCCTTGCTTATCTGAGTATTAGCCTGGGCGTTCTGAATTTGCTGCCCATTCCTGTACTGGATGGGGGGCATTTGTTGTTTTATCTGATCGAGTGGGTGCGTGGTCGCCCCTTGTCGGATCGGGTGCAAGGTTGGGGGATACAGATCGGTATCAGTTTGGTGGTCGGGGTGATGTTGCTTGCTCTGGTCAACGATCTGGGTCGACTGTAACGCTTCGCTGAATTGCGAATCTGCCGCATTTTGCGGCAGTTTGATTATTTCCAGTTGGAATAAGAAATGACTTCATGAAACGTCTGCTGCTAACTGCGGTTCTCACCGTTTTGATGATCGCCGAATT
>NZ_JBITTW010000070.1:0-7425 GCF_044542195.1 Pseudomonas sp. NPDC079367 | reverse complement strand
CTGGTTCATCTCCATCTCTTCGCAGACCATCGCTTTGCCCTTGATCACTTGCCGCGCCTCGTGAGCGCGGATGATCGACAGGACGATGCCGTTGGCTTCGTCCACCGTTTCCGCCCAGTGCACTGTCACACCGTTGCGGGTCAGGTTCTGTTCCAGTTGCTCGAGCAGGTCGGGCAACTTGGACAGCGCGCGGGCCTTGATGGAATTGCCCAGTGCGCGCAAGTGTTCTCTTTCGTGGGCATCGCTGAAAGCCGCCGCCCGCTTGGTCATCAGTGAATCCATGGCAGTGCGGAAGTTGTTCCGCAGCTGCTGATCACCCAGGGCGTTGTGTGCCCGGGTGCGGAAATCTTCTTCTACGGCGACCGTAGGAATAATCGTCGAGGTGCTCATTGCGCACCTCCGGTTCGCTGCCAGAGGAAGCTCGCCAGATGTTGCCCGCGTAACGCTTCCTGCTGTTTCTCCAGCGCGCCGTTGATGTTCATCAAACAGCCGCAGTCGGCACTCAGTACCTTGTGCGCGCCGGATTCCTTCAGTGCGCGGGTCTTGTCAGCCACCATCGCGCCGGAAATGTCTGGCATACGGACGCTGAATGTCCCACCGAAGCCACAGCATTCGCTTTCGTGGTCGTGATTGACCCGTTCCACATTGCTCAACTGCGCCAACAACTCGCGGCCGTGCAGGTGGGTATTCATTTCGCGGCGTGCCGAACACGACGTGTGCAGCGCGACTTTCACCGGTTCGCCGCTGTCCTTGAGCTGCACCTTGCAGACGAACAGCAGAAACTCGGCCAGTTCATAAGTGCGCGCCGCAAGGGCCTGCACCTGTTTCAACGTTTCCGGCTCGTCCTTGAACAAGTCGGCGTAATGCTCGCGCAGCATGCCGGCGCAGGAACCCGAGGGCACCACCACCGGATAATCCCCGGCAAACAGCGCCAGTTGCGAGCGCGCTACTGTCCGCGCCTGCTCGGTGTAACCCGAGGTGTAGGCCGGTTGGCCGCAGCAGCTCTGCCCTTGCGGATATTCGACCCGGATCCCTTCGCGCTCCAGCAGATGGATCGCATCCATCCCGGCTTCGGGGTAGAACAGGTCGACCACACACGTGCCGAACAGGTAGACCCGCGACGGTTTCTCGCTGGGGTATTGCCGACGTTCGGGCAGTGGCGGTGCCACGCGGGTCGCGTTCGGCACGGCGTTGTAAAAAAGCTCGCTCATCAGGCGTGTCTCCGGGTGGGCCCGGTTATCCGTCTGCTGCGGCTGCCGAATATAAAGCGCATTGCTTTCAGCAGCCTTACAGACCCGGTGGTGAATTGCTGACGCCGGATCACGGGCCGGCGTCGGTTATTTCCGTCTTTCTTGTAGGTTTAGTGCACCAGCATGCCAGTGAACCAGTAGGCCTGAGCCAAGGTGATCAAACCGACAATCGTTGCAAAGAATAGGCTGTGCTTGAGAGTGAAGCGGAACAGATCCGATTCCTTGCCGACCAGACCGGTCGCGGCGCAAGCCACGGCGATCGATTGCGGCGAGATCATCTTGCCGGTCACGCCGCCGCTGGTATTGGCCGCCACCAGCAAGGTGTCGTTGACGCCGATCTGGTGGGCGGTGGTCGCTTGCAACGAACTGAACAGCGCGTTCGACGACGTATCCGAACCGGTGAGGAACACGCCCAGCCAACCGAGGAACGGTGAGAAAAACGGGAACGCCGCGCCAGTACCCGCCAGCACCAGGGCCATGGTCGAGGACATGCCGGAGTAGTTGGTGACGAAGGCGAACGCCAGCACCATGCCGATCGACAGGATTGGCCAGCGCAGTTCGTAGAAGGTCTCTTTCAAAGTGGTCAGACCAGTTTTGAAATTGATCTTCAGTACCAGCATCGAAATCAGCGCGGAGAAGAAAATCGCCGTGCCGGTGGCGGAAATCGGATCGAGTTTGAATACCGCTGGAATCGCGGTCGGGTTAGCTACGATCGGCGCAGTCTTGATCACCAGTTGATCAAGGTGCGGAATCGCGAAGTTGAACACCCAGCCGTACATCGAGCCGCCAGCAGTGAACATGGCTTTGAAAGGCTTCAGCGTCCAGATCGTCACCAGCACAGTGAGGATCAGGAACGGCGACCACGCCTTGAAAATTTCCCCGAGGCTGTAGGGCGAAGCCACGGTGGTGCGCTTCTGGCCGAAACCGCCGACGCTAGCGCTGACCACCGAAGCGGACACGGCGCCGACGATGTGCTGGCCGGCGGCACGGCGCGGTTGCCAGACCTTGAGGAACAGGGTCAGGGAAATCAGGCTGGCCAGCGCCGAAGTGATGTCCGGCAGTTCCGGGCCGATGAAGTTGGAAGTGAAATACTGGGTGATGGCAAAACTCAAGCCTGCCACCAGCGCGGCCGGCCAGGTTTCGCGCACACCGCGCAGGCCGTCCATCATGAACACCAGCCAGAACGGCACGAACAGCGACAGCAGTGGCAACTGGCGACCAGTCATGGCGCCGATCTTGAAAGCGTCGATGCCAGTGACCTGGCCCGCCACGATGATCGGAATCCCCAGCGCGCCGAACGCTACCGGCGCAGTATTGGCAATCAGGCACAAGCCGGCGGCGTACAGCGGGTTGAAGCCCAGTCCTACAAGGAGTGCGGCAGTAATCGCGACCGGCGCGCCGAAACCGGCGGCACCTTCCAGAAAGGCGCCGAAGCAGAAACCGATCAGCAACACCTGCAAGCGCTGGTCATCGGTGATCGACAGGACCGAGCTGCGGATGACCTCGAACTGACCGCTTTTCACCGTCAGTTTGTAGAGGAACACCGCTGCGACAATGATCCAGGCAATCGGCCACAGACCATAAGCGAAGCCATATCCGGCGGCGGCGAAAGCCATGTCCACGGGCATCTGGAAGGCGAAAATCGCCACGGCAATCGAAAGTGCGAGGGTGATGCTGCCGGCCACATGGCCTTTGAGACGGAACACCGCCAGGGCAAGAAAGAAGAACACGATGGGAATGACGGCCGCGAGAGCGGAGACGCCAAGACTGCCGAGCGGACTGTAGAGCTGTTGCCAGGTTTGCATGGTGGGGTGGCCCCTAATTGTTGTTGGTCAGGCACTGTCAGCGTTCTTGGATAATTGGTAAGACCAATTTACAATCGCTGTTGGCTAGGGTAAAAGCCTTGATGACGGTGTGTCAATTTGCCGCTCTAAAACTTTTGTCGAACATGCAGTGCTGAGGTCATCTGTTCCGCTTTCGGCAAATGATGTCTGCCAGGTGCCGGCAGGGCGCCGATAGGCCAGAATAGAGAGCCCGGCGAGCGGTCGGGATCGTGGAGAAATGAGTTATGGGGTTTGATCAGATACGTTCGCGCCGTTTGTCTGATGACATCGTCGAGCGGCTTGAGGGGATGATTCTCGAGGGCACGCTGAAGTCCGGCGAGCGGCTGCCGGCGGAGCGTACGCTGGCCGAGCAATTTGGCGTATCACGTCCGTCGCTGCGCGAAGCGATCCAGAAACTCGCAGCCAAGGGCTTGTTGGTCAGCCGTCAGGGCGGCGGCAACTATGTGGTCGAAAGCCTGGGGTCGACGTTCAGCGATCCGCTGTTGCAACTGCTCGAAAGTAACCCCGAGGCGCAGCGGGATTTGTTGGAGTTTCGGCACACTTTGGAAGCATCGTGCGCTTATTACGCTGCATTGCGCGCCACCGATGTGGATCGCGAGCGCCTGACCGCCGCGTTCGAGGAGCTGCAGGATTGCTATTCGCGGCACGAGGAAGTCAGTCGAGCGGAGGAGGGCGCCGCCGATGCAAAATTTCATCTGGCGATTGCCGAGGCGAGCCACAACGCCGTACTGCTGCATACCATTCGCGGGTTGTTCGATCTGCTCAAGCGTAACGTCGTGACCAACATTGGCGGCATGTACAAACAGCGTGCGGAAACCCGCGACATGCTGATCTCACAGCATCGGGAATTGTATCTGGCGATTATCGAAGGGCGTGCCGAGCAGGCGCGGGAAGTGTCCAGCCGACACATTCTGTATGTGCAGGAAGTGCTGGAAGAGGTGCGTCAGGAGGTGCAGCGCATGGCGCGTGCGGAGCGGCGCAAGGGGATGTGATTTTATAAAGCAAAAGATCGCAGCCTGCGGCAGCTCCTGCACGGGAATATTTCCCTGTAGGAGCTGCCGCAGGCTGCGATCTTTGCTTTCAAGGGGGGGGAAGTCAGTCTTCCTTGCCCTTGTTGCGCACCGCACGCTGCAACTCACGACCGGCGTCGCGCTCGCGCTCGGTGTCACGCTTGTCGTATTCCTTCTTGCCCTTGCCCAGAGCAATCTCGCACTTGACCATGTGCTTGCTCCAGTACCAGGACAGGCAGACGCAGGCGTAACCCTTCTGCTGCACGGCGGCGGCAAGCTTGTCCAGCTCGCGGCGGTTGAGCAGCAGTTTACGTGTGCGCACCGGGTCGGCGATGACGTGAGTGCTCGCGGTCATCAGCGGCGTGATGTGGCTGCCGAGCAACCAAGCTTCGCCGTCCTTGAGCAGCACATAGCTGTCGACCAGTTGCAGCTTGCTCGCCCGCAGACTTTTTACTTCCCAGCCGGCCAGGACCAGACCGGCCTCGAACTTGTGCTCGATGAAGTAATCGTGTCGCGCCTTTTTGTTCTGCGCGATGGTCCCTGTTGGGTGTTTCTTCTGTTTAGCCATAGGGGCGGCATTATATGGAGTTGTTCGGCTGTCGGCTACGGTGTTGCTGCGTGCTTGAGCAGGTTGAGTGAATCCCGGACAATGCGGCCTCTTTTTCTAACGCTTGGGCGTGATAAACGATGTCGACAGACAAGGTTTCTGTCCACGGCAGTTGGGCTAGCCGCTGGGTATTCATACTCGCCGCGACCGGTTCGGCCGTGGGACTGGGTAGTATCTGGAAATTCCCCTACATGGTCGGGGTCTACGGTGGCGGTGCCTTCGTGCTGATGTTTCTGGCGTGTATCGCGCTGATCGGCGTGCCGGTGATGCTCGCTGAAACCCTGATCGGCCGGCGCGCCCGGCAAAGTCCGGCGAACGCCTTGAAGGTGCTGGCGCTGGAAGCCGGGCATTCGCCCAAGTGGTCGTGGGGCGCCTTCGCCGGGATGATCACGGCGTTGCTGATTCTGTCTTTCTATAGTGTGGTCGGCGGCTGGTCGCTGGATTACATCGTCGACATGGGGCGCGGTGATTTCCAGGGCGCGACACCTGATCAGGTTGGCGCGTATTTCGGCAATGTCATTGCCGATCCATGGCGGCTGACACTTTGGCACACGATTTTCATGCTGCTGTCGGCGTTCGTCATCGCCAGGGGCGTGGTTGCCGGCCTGGAACGCAGCCTGCGGATCATGATGCCGCTGTTGTTCGTAATGATTCTGGTGCTGCTGGGCTACAGCATGACCACCGGGCATTTCATGGAGGGCGTGCATTTCATGTTCGACTTCCATCCGGAGAAGGTTCTGGATGGCTTGCTGCCGGCGATGGGCCACGCGTTCTTCTCGCTGAGCGTCGGTGTCGGCTCGATCATGATCTACGGCGCCTACATGCCGAAGAACACCTCGCTGTCGCGTACCGTCGTGGGTGTCGCGTTGCTTGATACGTTCGTGTCGCTGGTTGCTGGTCTGGCATTGTTTCCGATTGTGTTTGCAGCCGGCCTGAACCCGAGTGAGGGGCCGGGGCTGATGTTTGTCAGTCTGCCCTTTGCCTTTGGCAACGTGGTTTTCGGCCAGTTGATGGGCGTGGTATTTTTTGTACTGGTCGCGGTGGCAGCGTGGAGTTCGGCGATTTCGCTGCTTGAGCCGATGGTCGCTTACCTGGTCGAGCGCACGAAAATCAGTCGCGCCTGGGTCACGTTCTGCCTGGCCTTTACCTGCTGGTTCGTCGGTCTGGGCACGGTGTTTTCTTTCAATATATGGAAGGAAGCCAAGTTTTTCGTGAACGAAGGCGGAATGTTCAGCCTCTACCAATGGGGCGCGCAGAGCGGTCTGGATTTCTTCGGCGTGATCGATTTCTTCACCTCGCGGATCATGTTGCCCCTCGGTGGCTTGTGTTTCGTGCTGTTCGCGGGATGGGTGATGGGGCGTGAAGCGGTGCGGGATGAACTGTCCATTCGCAACCCGGTTCTGTTTGCCCTGTCCTTGTTCTTGATGCGCTACGTGGCGCCTATCGGCATTCTTGTAGTCTTTGCCGCTCAGCTCTGGAAGTAACGCTTACATGACGACACATATCCAACGATCCGCGCTCCTGCCGTACCCGGCGCAATTTCTCTACGACCTGGTCAACGATGTCGCGCGGTACCCGGAGTTTTTGCCGTGGTGCTCGGAGGCAGAAGTGCTGGAAAGCTCGCCGGAGCAAATGCGCGCCAGTGTCGGTGTGGCCAAAAGCGGCCTCAGCCAGCATTTCGTCACGCGCAATACGCTGGTGCCAGGGCAATCGATCGAGATGGACCTTGAAGAAGGCCCGTTCACTCAGTTGCACGGCATCTGGGTATTCAAGGCGCTGAACGAAAAGGCCTGCAAGATCAGTCTGGATCTGTCGTTCGATTACGCCGGTCCGCTGGTACGCGCTACGTTGGGGCCATTGTTCAATCAGGCGGCCAATCAATTGGTGGACGCTTTCTGCCAGCGCGCCAAGCAGATGCACGGTTGAGCCGGTGATCGACATAGAAGTTGTGTACGCGGCAGTTGATCGGCAGGTTTTGCGTGCGATCAGCGTGGCTGAAGGCGCCACCGTCCGGGCGGCCGTGCACGAATCGGGCATCGCGGCCGAATTTCCTGAGCTGAATCTGGCGGAGTGTCCACTGGGGATTTTTGGCAAGGTCGTGACTGGCGCGGATTCTCGCGCTGTGCAGGCGGGTGACCGGATCGAAATATATCGACCGCTGCTGGCTGACCCCAAAGAAGTTCGACGTTTGCGTGCGGCCAAGGCTGCCGAGGCAAAAGCACGGAATATTTGATCAGGCTAAACGGCAGGCAATAAAAAACCCGGAATGTCCGGGTTTTTTTGCCTCGCCTATTACTGCGGCGAGGTGTCGAGCGGCTCTGGTGTCGGAACCGGTACGGTTTCCACACCATCGACGTCCTTCTGGATCTGATCCAGCAAGGAGCCTGGCTTGGCTGGTTTTTCAGCTTCTGGCTTCTCGGCGTTTTCAGCAGGCGCGGTCACGGTCGTACCGCTGTCCTTGCCGAGAATGGCTTCGTCACGGCTCACGCCGGGCATGAAGTCACCGGACAGACTGACTAGCTGGTCGTTGGAATTGAAGATAACGCTGATTCGTTCCTGCTGGCGTTCACCGCCACCCGGTTGCAGGCTGTACAGATAATCCCAGCGATCGGCATGGAACGTGTCGGCAAGCAGAGGGTTGCCCATGATAAACCGTACTTGCGGCCGGGTCATTCCCGGGCGTAACTGGTCTATCATGTCCTGCGTGACGACAT
>NZ_JBITTW010000069.1:2275-8703 GCF_044542195.1 Pseudomonas sp. NPDC079367 | reverse complement strand
ACCCCGAGCTGACCGTCGATGAGCTGATGCAATACATTCCCGGTCCGGACGTCCCGACCGCGGCGATCATCAACGGTCGCGCCGGCATCATCGAAGCCTACCGCACCGGTCGCGGACGCATTTACATGCGCGCCCGCTCGATCATCGAAGACATCGACAAGGTCGGTGGCCGTCAGCAGATCGTCATCACTGAGCTGCCTTACCAGCTGAACAAGGCGCGTCTGATCGAGAAGATCGCCGAGCTGGTCAAGGAGAAGAAGCTCGAAGGCATCACCGAGCTGCGCGACGAGTCCGACAAGGACGGTATGCGCGTCGTGATCGAACTGCGTCGCGGCGAAGTACCTGAGGTGATCCTCAACAACCTCTACGCCCAGACCCAGCTGCAATCAGTGTTCGGTATCAACATCGTCGCGCTGATCGACGGCCGCCCGCGCATCCTCAACCTCAAGGATCTGCTGGAAGCCTTCGTCCGTCACCGTCGCGAAGTGGTTACCCGCCGTACCGTGTTCGAACTGCGCAAGGCGCGCGAGCGTGGGCACATTCTCGAAGGCCAGGCCGTTGCCCTGTCGAACATCGACCCGGTGATCGCCCTGATCAAGGCTTCGCCAACGCCGTCGGAAGCCAAGGAAGCGCTGATCAGCACGCCTTGGGAATCCTCCGCTGTGGTGGCGATGGTTGAGCGTGCCGGTGCCGATTCGTGCCGTCCGGAAAACCTCGATCCGCAATACGGTCTGCGCGAAGGCAAGTACTTCCTCTCGCCGGAACAGGCGCAAGCGATTCTCGAACTGCGCCTGCACCGTCTGACCGGTCTGGAGCACGAGAAGCTGCTGGCCGAGTACCAGGAGATCCTCAACCAGATCGGCGAGCTGATCCGCATTCTCAACAGCGCCGTGCGCCTGATGGAAGTGATCCGCGAAGAGCTGGAAGTGATCCGCGCCGAATACGGCGACGTGCGCCGCACCGAAATTCTCGATGCCCGTCTCGACCTGACCCTGGGTGACATGATCCCGGAAGAAGAACGCGTCGTGACCATCTCCCACGGTGGCTACGCCAAGACCCAGCCGCTGGCTGCGTACCAGGCTCAGCGTCGTGGCGGCAAAGGCAAATCGGCTACCGGCGTCAAGGACGAGGACTACATCGCTCACCTGCTGGTCGCCAACAGCCACACCACGCTGCTGCTGTTCTCCAGCAAGGGCAAGGTGTACTGGCTCAAGACCTACGAGATTCCGGAAGCCTCCCGCGCGGCCCGTGGCCGTCCGCTGGTCAACCTGCTGCCGCTGGATGACGGTGAATACATCACCACCATGCTGCCGGTCGAGGAATACACCGAAGGTCACTACATCTTCATGGCCACCGCCAACGGCACCGTGAAGAAGACCCCGCTGGAATCCTTCAGCCGTCAGCGCAGCGTTGGCCTGATCGCGCTGGAGCTGGACGAAGGCGATGTGCTGATCTCCGCGGCCATTACCGATGGCGAGCGTGAAGTGATGCTGTTCTCCGACGGTGGCAAGGTCACCCGCTTCAAAGAGTCCGACGTACGTGCCATGGGCCGTACCGCTCGCGGCGTGCGCGGCATGCGTCTGCCGGAAGGGCAGAAGCTGATTTCCATGCTGATCCCGGAAGAAGGCAGCCAGATCCTCACCGCTTCGGCGCGTGGTTATGGCAAGCGCACCGCGATCACCGAGTTCCCTGAGTACAAGCGTGGCGGTCAGGGCGTGATCGCCATGGTCAGCAACGAGCGTAACGGTCGTCTGGTCGGTGCGGTGCAGGTGCTCGACGGTGAAGAAATCATGCTGATCTCCGATCAGGGCACCCTGGTGCGTACCCGTGTCGACGAAGTGTCGAGCCTGGGCCGTAACACCCAGGGTGTAACGCTGATCAAACTGGCCAAGGATGAAACGCTGGTCGGGCTGGAGCGGGTTCAGGAGCCTTCGGAAATCGAAGGAGAAGAGCTCGAAGGTGAAGAGGGCGAGGAGTTCGCAGGCACCGTCGGTATCGACGACGCCGCCGCAGACGACCAGCAACTCGACGCCGCAGCTGACGAAGAGCCGCAGGAATAAGCGGGCAAACAAGGGGGCGGATGAGAATTCGCCCCCTTGTTATTTGTCCTGTTTGAAATTTGAATCACCCACAGGACTCGGTGTGGGAGCGGGCTTGCTCGCGAAGACGGACTGACATCCGATGACGATGTCGCCTGATCTACCGCTTTCGCGAGCAAGCCCGCTCCCGCATTGAATCCGTGTTGGCTGATGATGTAATGCGTTACCACCAAATCAGAGCGAGATTGGATGTGAGCAAGCGAGCCTATAACTTCTGCGCCGGTCCGGCGGCGCTGCCTGAAGCTGTCCTGCAGCGCGCCCAGGGTGAACTCCTTGATTGGCACGGCAAGGGTCTGTCGGTCATGGAAATGAGCCATCGCAGTGATGAGTTCGTGTCCATCGCCACCCAGGCCGAGCAGGATCTGCGTGACCTGCTGAATATCCCGTCGAACTACAAAGTGCTGTTTCTGCAGGGCGGCGCCAGCCAGCAGTTCGCACAGATCCCGCTGAACCTGTTGCCTGAGGGCGGCTCGGCCGACTACATCGACACCGGTATCTGGTCGCAGAAAGCCATCGAAGAAGCCTCGCGCTACGGTCACGTCAACGTTGCCGCCACCGCCAAGCCTTACGACTATTTCGCCATTCCTGGCCAGAACGAGTGGAATCTGTCCAAAGACGCCGCTTACGTTCACTACGCGCCGAACGAAACCATCGGCGGCCTGGAATTCCAGTGGATCCCGCAAACCGGTGACGTGCCGCTGGTGGCCGACATGTCTTCCGACATCCTCTCGCGCCCGGTCGATATTTCGCGTTTCGGCATGATCTACGCTGGCGCGCAGAAGAACATCGGCCCGAGCGGCATCGTCGTCAACATCATCCGCGAAGACCTGCTCGGCAAGGCCCGCTCGCTGTGCCCGACCATGCTTAATTACAAGGTCGCAGCTGATAACGGTTCGATGTACAACACCCCGCCGACGCTGGCCTGGTACTTGTCCGGTCTGGTGTTCCAGTGGCTGAAAGAGCAGGGTGGCGTTGAAGCCATCGCCAAGCTCAACGACGTCAAGCAGCGCACGCTGTACGACTTCATCGACGCCAGCGGTCTTTACAGCAACCCGATCAACAAGTCGGACCGCTCGTGGATGAACGTGCCGTTCCGTCTGGCTGACGATCGTCTGGACAAGCCATTCCTCGTCGGCGCCGATGCGCGCGGTCTGCTCAACCTCAAAGGCCACCGCTCGGTGGGCGGCATGCGCGCCTCCATCTACAACGCCGTCGACATCACCGCGGTCAACGCGCTGGTGGCCTACATGGCGGAATTCGAGAAGGAACACGGCTGATGTCCGAGCAAGAACTCAAGGCACTGCGCGTTCGCATTGACGCTCTGGACACCAAAGTCCTCGAGCTGATCAGTGAGCGTGCGCGTTGCGCCCAGGAAGTCGCCCGCGTGAAGATGGCCTCGCTGGCCGAAGGCGAAGTGGCGGTGTTCTATCGTCCCGAGCGCGAAGCTCAGGTGCTCAAGCGCGTGATGGAGCGCAATCAGGGGCCGCTGGGCAACGAAGAGATGGCGCGGCTGTTCCGCGAAATCATGTCTTCGTGCCTGGCGCTGGAGCAGCCGCTGAAAGTGGCTTACCTCGGCCCTGAAGGCACCTTCACTCAAGCGGCAGCGATGAAGCATTTCGGCCACGCGGTGATCAGCAAGCCGATGGCGGCGATCGACGAAGTGTTCCGCGAAGTGGCGGCCGGTGCGGTGAATTTCGGCGTAGTGCCGGTCGAAAACTCCACCGAAGGTGCGGTCAACCACACGCTGGACAGCTTCCTCGAACACGACATGGTGATCTGCGGCGAAGTCGAGCTGCGCATCCACCATCACCTGTTGGTCGGCGAAAACACCAAGACCGACAGTATCAGCCGCATCTATTCCCACGCGCAGTCGCTGGCCCAGTGCCGAAAGTGGCTGGACGCGCATTACCCGAATGTCGAGCGCGTCGCGGTGTCGAGCAACGCCGA
Organism: Pseudomonas sp. NPDC079367; assembly: GCF_044542195.1. Lineage (NCBI taxonomy): Bacteria > Pseudomonadati > Pseudomonadota > Gammaproteobacteria > Pseudomonadales > Pseudomonadaceae > Pseudomonas > Pseudomonas sp. NPDC079367. The sequence goes on along the minus strand of NZ_JBITTW010000069.1, from coordinate 4,657 downwards.
AGCGGCCAAACGGGTCAAGGGCGAGTGGAATTCGGCGGCGATTGCTGGCGACATGGCGGCGGGCCTGTATGGTCTGACGCGACTGGCCGAGAAAATCGAGGATCGCCCGGACAACTCCACGCGCTTCCTGATGATCGGTAACCAGGAAGTGCCGCCGACCGGCGACGACAAGACCTCGATCATCGTGTCCATGAGCAACAAACCCGGCGCGCTGCACGAGCTGCTGGTGCCGTTCCACGACAATGGCATCGACCTGACCCGCATCGAAACCCGTCCGTCGCGCAGCGGCAAATGGACGTACGTGTTCTTCATCGACTTCGTCGGCCACCACCGCGATCCGTTGATCAAAGGTGTGCTGGAAAAGATCAGTCAGGAAGCAGTAGCACTCAAAGTGCTGGGTTCCTACCCGAAAGCAGTTCTCTAAGGGCGGTAGCAAATGAGTGGCAACTTCCTCGCTCTGGCACAGCCGGGCGTGCAACAACTTTCGCCGTACGTTCCGGGCAAGCCCGTGGACGAACTGGCGCGCGAGCTGGATCTGGATCCGGCAAAAATCGTCAAACTGGCGAGCAACGAAAATCCGCTGGGCGCCAGCCCAAAAGCCTTGGCGGCGATTCGCGAAGAGCTGGCTGAGCTGACCCGCTACCCGGACGGCAATGGTTTCGCCCTGAAATCGCTGCTCGCCGAACAGTGCCGCGTCGAGCTGAATCAGGTCACGCTGGGCAATGGCTCCAACGACATTCTTGAGCTGGTCGCCCGTGCCTATCTGGCGCCGGGCCTGAATGCCGTGTTCAGCGAGCACGCTTTCGCGGTATATCCGATCGCGACTCAAGCGGTCGGCGCGCAAGCCAAAGTGGTTCCGGCCAAGGATTGGGGGCACGATCTGCCAGCAATGCTCGCGGCAATCGATGCCAACACCCGCGTGGTCTTCATTGCCAACCCGAACAACCCGACTGGCACCTGGTTCGGCGCCGAAGCGCTGGACGAATTCCTGCAGGACGTTCCCGAGCATGTGCTGGTGGTGCTCGACGAGGCTTATATCGAGTACGCCGAAGGCAGCGATTTGCCGGACGGTCTCGACTTCCTCGCGGCCTACCCGAACCTGCTGGTGTCGCGCACCTTCTCCAAGGCCTATGGTCTGGCGGCGCTGCGCGTCGGTTATGGCTTGTCGACGCCAGTGGTGGCGGACGTGCTGAACCGCGTTCGTCAGCCGTTCAACGTCAACAGCCTCGCGCTGGCGGCGGCGTGTGCGGCGCTGAAGGACGAGGAATATCTGGCGCAAAGCCGTCAGCTCAACGAATCCGGCATGCAGCAGTTGCAGGCGGGTTTCCGCGAGCTGGGGTTGGGCTGGATCGAGTCCAAAGGCAACTTCATCTGCGTCGATCTTGGCCAGGTCGCGGCGCCGATTTTTCAGGGCCTGCTGCGCGAGGGCGTGATCGTGCGTCCGGTGGCCAATTACGGCATGCCGAACCACTTGCGCGTGACCATCGGTCTGCCAGCAGAAAACAGCCGTTTCCTCGAGGCGCTGCGCAAGGTTCTGGCTCGTGGTTGATGTCACTGCGCTGCAACCTGCTGCACCTATGATCGGTCGCCTTGTGGTGGTCGGTCTGGGGTTGATCGGTGGTTCGTTTGCCAAGGGTTTGCGTGAAAGCGGCCTGTGCCGTGAAGTGGTCGGCGTCGATCTGGATCCGCAATCGCGCAAACTGGCTGTCGAGTTGGGTGTGGTTGATCGCTGTGAAGACGATTTGGCCGCAGCTTGCATCGGTGCCGATGTGATTCAGCTGGCGGTGCCGATTCTGGCCATGGAAAAACTGCTCGCGCGTCTGGCGGGTATGGATCTGGGGCAGGCGATTCTTACGGATGTCGGCAGCGCCAAAGGCAACGTCGTGCGCGCCGCGACCGAAGCGTTCGGCGGCATGCCGGCGCGTTTCGTCCCGGGGCACCCGATTGCAGGTTCCGAGCAGAGCGGGGTGGAAGCCTCCAACGCCGAGCTGTTCCGCCGGCACAAGGTGATCCTGACGCCGCTGGAGCAAACCGATCCTGCCGCGCTGGCGGTGGTCGATCGCCTGTGGCGCGAACTGGGCGCCGATGTCGAGCACATGCAGGTCGAGCGGCACGACGCAGTGCTGGCCGCGACCAGTCATCTGCCGCACCTGCTGGCCTTCGGTCTGGTCGATTCGTTGGCCAAGCGCAATGAAAATCTGGAGATCTTCCGTTACGCTGCCGGTGGTTTTCGCGATTTCACAAGAATCGCCGGAAGCGACCCGGTGATGTGGCACGACATCTTCCTCGCCAACCGCGAGGCTGTCCTGCGCACACTCGATACATTTCGCAGCGACCTCGACGCCTTGCGCGACGCGGTCGATGCAGGGGATGGGCACCAAT
>NZ_JBITTW010000069.1:0-2265 GCF_044542195.1 Pseudomonas sp. NPDC079367 | reverse complement strand
ACGCGCGCCCGGGTAGCCCGCGAGCATTTCAGTAAAATCCTGGCCCGCAGGGCCTATGTGGACGCTCTGAACTCCCACGATCTCATCTGCCTCGCACAACCCGCTCGCCGCCCGTCCGGTCGGATTCGCGTACCGGGTGACAAATCGATTTCCCACCGTTCGATCATGCTCGGCTCGCTGGCCGAAGGCGTCACCGAGGTCGAAGGCTTCCTCGAGGGCGAAGACGCCCTGGCGACCTTGCAGGCGTTTCGCGACATGGGCGTGGTCATCGAAGGCCCACACCACGGCCGCGTGACCATCCATGGTGTCGGTCTGCACGGCCTGGAACCTGCGCCGGGCCCGATCTATCTGGGTAATTCCGGCACTTCGATGCGTCTGCTTTCCGGCCTGTTGGCTGCGCAGAACTTCGACAGTGTCCTGACGGGTGATGCCTCGCTTTCGAAGCGCCCGATGAACCGCGTGGCCAATCCGCTGCGGGAAATGGGCGCCGTGATCGAGACCGCCGCCGAAGGTCGTCCGCCGATGACCATTCGCGGTGGCCACAAGCTCAAGGGCCTGACTTACACCATGCCGATGGCCAGCGCCCAGGTGAAATCCTGCCTGCTGCTCGCCGGTCTCTACGCCGAAGGCAAGACCACCGTGACCGAGCCGGCACCGACCCGCGACCACACCGAACGCATGCTGCGTGGCTTCGGGTACCCGGTCAGTGTCGACGGCGCCACGGCTTCGGTCGAGTCTGGCGGCAAGCTCACCGCGACCCACATCGAAGTGCCGGGCGATATCTCGTCGTCGGCGTTCTTCCTGGTCGCAGCTTCGATTGCCGAGGGTTCGGAGCTGGTGCTCGAGCACGTCGGCATCAATCCGACCCGTACTGGCGTCATCGACATCCTGCGCCTGATGGGCGCTGACATCACTCTGGAAAACCAGCGCGAGGTTGGCGGCGAGCCGGTGGCTGACTTGCGCGTACGGGCAGCTAGACTCAAAGGTATCGAGATTCCGGAAGAACTGGTGCCCCTGGCCATCGACGAATTCCCGGTACTGTTCGTTGCGGCTGCGTGTGCCGAAGGGCGTACCGTGCTGACCGGCGCTGAAGAGCTGCGGGTCAAGGAATCCGACCGGATTCAGGTCATGGCGGACGGCTTGCTGGCGCTAGGCGTCAAATGCGAACCGACTCCGGACGGCATCATCATCGACGGCGGCCAGATCGGCGGCGGGGAAGTGCACGGTCACGGCGACCACCGTATCGCCATGGCTTTCAGCGTCGCCTCGTTGCGCGCTAACGCACCGATCCGCATCCATGATTGCGCCAACGTCGCGACCTCGTTCCCCAACTTCCTCGCGCTGTGCGGGCAAGTCGGCATTCGTGTGGCACAAGAGGCTCAGTCGTGAAAAACATTGCACCGGTCATCACCATCGATGGGCCAAGCGGCTCCGGCAAAGGCACGGTCGCCGGGATTTTGGCCAAGCGTCTGGGCTGGAACCTGCTGGATTCCGGTGCGCTTTATCGATTGCTCGCGTTTGCTGCGCACAACCATGGCGTCGATCTGACCAATGAAGAGTTGCTGAAGACATTGGCCGCTCATCTGGATGTGCAGTTCATCGCGGCGACCGAAGGTCAGCTGCAGCGGATCATTCTGGAAGGCGACGAAGTCAGTGATGTCATCCGCACCGAAAGTGTCGGTTCCGGCGCTTCGCAAGTGGCTGCGCTGCCCGCCGTGCGCGAGGCGCTGCTGCAGCGCCAGCGCGCGTTCCAGGAAGCGCCGGGCCTGGTGGCCGACGGTCGCGACATGGGCACGGTGGTTTTTCCGGACGCACCGCTGAAGATTTTCCTCACCGCCAGTGCCGAGGAGCGGGCGCGCCGTCGATATTTGCAGTTGAAGGGCAAAGTCGAGGGTGTTAGTCTGTCGAGTCTGCTAGATGAGATCCGTGCGCGCGATGAGCGTGACACCCAGCGCGCAGTAGCCCCGCTCAAGCCGGCGGCCGACGCGATTCAGCTGGATTCCACGGAGCTTTCCATCGATCAGGTGCTTGAACGCATCATGAGCGAGATCGCCATTCGCGATATCGCCGGGTGACCAAGAGGGCCGCAGGGGACCAGTCATAGTCCTGCGGTGCTTCTTTTAAATGAAACTAACCCACACCGTCTGGGGTGTGGAGATGGGCGTTTTCTTCGCCCTCATCTACAGGAATTAAAATGAGCGAAAGCTTTGCGGAACTCTTTGAAGAAAGCCTGAAAACCCTGAACCTTCAGGCAGGCTCCATCAT
>NZ_JBITTW010000068.1:0-9005 GCF_044542195.1 Pseudomonas sp. NPDC079367 | reverse complement strand
GGTCTGGCCTTCTTCGCTCGGCGTGTTGAGGTGCTGTTTCAAATTCACGTTGTCGCTCACGGGTGTTGTTCCACTCACTAAAGTCTCGGTCATCATCGTCATGCGGCCACCCCTTTTTCGTCCCCTGTCAGGCTCTTGTAACGCTCGGCGAAGAACTCCCGAACGTCGGCGCATTGTGTTTCCGTACCATCCAAACGATTGAAACGGGCGCGAAACTCCCTGGCGCCCGGCAAGGTTGCGAGATACCAGCCCACATGCTTGCGGGCAATGCGCACGCCCATCACGTCGCCATAGAAGGCGTGAAGGGCAGCCAGATGCTCCAGCAGGATGCGTTCCACTTCGCTCAGTTCCGGCGCAGGCAATTTCTCGCCGGTGCGCAGGAAATGTTCGATCTCGCGAAAAATCCATGGCCGCCCTTGAGCGGCACGGCCAATCAGCAGGCCATCGGCACCGGTCGCGTCAAGCACGTATCGGGCCTTTTCCGGCGAATCGATATCGCCATTGGCAAACACCGGAATCGACACGGCCTGCTTGATCGCGGCAATCGTGTCGTACTCGGCTTCGCCTGTGTACAGATCGGCACGCGTGCGGCCATGTACGGCCAGCGCGGTAATCCCGGCCTGTTCGGCGATCTTCGCCACGTTCAGGCCATTCTTGTTCTCGCGATCCCAACCGGTGCGGATCTTCAGGGTGACCGGCACATCAACCGCGGCCACTACGGCCTGCAGGATCTCGGTCACCAGTGTTTCGTCTTTCAGCAACGCGGAGCCGGCGGCCTTGTTGCAGACCTTCTTCGCCGGACAGCCCATGTTGATATCGATAATCTGTGCGCCCAGTTCGACGTTGGCCCGTGCCGCATCGGCCAGCATCTGCGCGTCGCCACCGGCGATCTGCACCGAGCGCGGCTCGGGATCGCCTTGGTGGATCATGCGCATGCGCGACTTGCGGGTATTCCACAGGCTCATGTCGCTGGTGACCATTTCAGAGACTACAAGCCCTGCGCCCAGACGCTTGCACAACTGACGAAAGGGCTGGTCTGTGACGCCCGCCATCGGGGCGAGAATCAAACCGTTCTGCAATGTATATGGGCCGATGCGTACCGCCGACATAGGACTTCCCTGAAGTGGGGCCGGATCATGAGAGTTCGAAAAAGGGTGGGCATGATACCCGCTCTCGATGACTGGTTAAAGGCTGAATTGAACAAAATCTGAACAGTTATTCTGTTATCGCCAACGGTTTGGTTGGCCGAGATCAGTCAGAAAAATGCCGTCAATCAGGAAACGCTGAAGCGGTTCATTCCGGCGAATGGAAGTTCAGGCTGTAATTCACCGCTTTCGGCCCCGGATCGAGAATATCCAGGGCGATGTGGATCGGGGTCTGCGGCGGCATTTCTACCAGCCCCTCAAGATCGCCGCTCAGGTACTCGCCGGGCTTGAAGCGACGACTGGCGATCAGATGACCGTTGAGGTCGGCAAAACGCAGCTCCAGCAACGGAAACGGCTGGGAAAAGGTCGCTCGGTTGTAAATGATCGCATCAACCACCAGCGCCCCGCTGAATTCAGGATGGCTGCGCACCACCAGGTTGCTGCTCTTGATTTTGCCGATATCGACTTTGGACGGCACGGTGCAGCCAATCTGCGGGCAGATCTGCTGGAACCACGGCCGGTATTGATCCTGTCGCGCCAGTTCCTCGAAGTGATAGGCGACGTACTGAGCGGCAAGGCCGGCGGCGGCCAACACCACCAGCAGCAGCCAGAGCAGGCGCCGACCCCACGGCGAGCGCCGTTGCTGCCAGTCCAGTTGCAGCGGGTCGTCGGTCAGATCCTGCAGGACCTCGGCGCGCACGCCGGGCTCGGCCCGCTCGCGTTTCTTGCGTGGCGAGGTGATCAACGGCAGATCGTCGTCATCGCCAACGTCGCTGGCCGACAGCCGTTCACGGCGGGCGGTGGGGTCGATCGGATCGTGCAGACGCAGTTGCGGGATCGGCGGCTCGTCGTCCAGATCCACCGGTTCCAGCGACAACGAAGGTTCGGTGCGCTCGGGTTCGAGGGTTTCGACGCCCTCGATATCCGGCTCGGCATCCGGCGCGGCGCTGCGTTCATCGGCAGGCTCGCTGAACAGGCTGTCGGGCCATGTCGCTTCGTCGGCTTCGGCGCTGTCGCGCCGAGCGCTCAAGGATTCTTCGCGAGCCCGCCCGAAGTCGGCGACCGGCTGGATTTCCCGTTGTTCGAGGCGGGCGAGTTCTTCGTCCAGATCGAGGCTGTCCAGATCCAGCTCCGACGCATTCCACTGCTTTTGGCTGATGGCACGCGGGCCGGGCGTTGCATCAAGGGCTGGCGCATGGCTGATGACAGGCAATGGCTCTTCAGGCGCAGCCGCGAGCGGAGTCACCGCGTCCTTGCCGGCATGTTGCTCGAGCAGCTGTTTGGCCGCATTGAACACTTGCAGGCAGGAGCCGCAACGAACCACCCCGCGCGCCACGCTCAATTGCGCATGGTTGACGCGGAAACTGGTCTGGCAATGCGGGCACTGGGTGACGAAACTGTCAGTCATGCGGCGATCCGGTTCAGGCAAGCGGTCATTTTAGCGCCGACGCCCGGTGATGCGCACCCAGCCATCGCGATTGGCAATCGGGTCGAGGTCGAAGTCCTGCGCATAAGCGGCGGCGACTTCTTCGCCCTGCTCGGCGAGGATGCCCGACAGCGCCAGACGTCCACCGGACTTGACCAGGCTGGACAATTGCGGCGCCAGCGACACCAGCGGGCCGGCGAGAATATTGGCAACCAGCACGTCGGCCTGAACCTGCGGCAGATCCTCGGGCAGATACAGTGGGAACAACTCGTCGGCAATGCTGTTGCGCCCGGCATTGTCGCGCGAGGCTTCCAGCGCCTGCACGTCGATGTCGGTGCCCACGGCTTCTTTAGCGCCGAGCAGCAGGGCGGCAATGGCCAGAATCCCCGAGCCGCAGCCGAAATCGAGCACGTGACAGTCCTTCAGATCCTGTCCGTCGAGCCACTCCAGGCACAGTGCGGTGGTCGGGTGGGTGCCGGTACCGAATGCCAGACCCGGATCCAACAGCAGGTTCACCGCGTCAGGCTCGGGAGCGGCGTGCCAGCTCGGCACGATCCACAGGCGCTGGCCGAAACGCATCGGTTCGAAACCGTCCATCCAGCTGCGTTCCCAATCCTGGTCTTCGATGACTTCGCTGTGGTGTTCCGGCAACGGACTGCCGGTCAGCAATTCCAGATGGGCCAGGACCGGTTCCGGTTGCGTACCGCCCTCAAACAAGGCCAGCAAGTGGGTGTGCGACCACAGGGGCGTGGTGTTGAGTTCCGGTTCGAAGATCGGCTGGTCTTCGGCGTCCATGAAAGTCACCGACACGGCGCCGACTTCGAGGAATGCGTTCTCGTAGGTTTCGGCTTGTTCGGGGGTGATGGCGAGACGGACTTGCAGCCAAGGCATGGCGGGCACCTTTGTAAATCTGTGGGGCAGCCCGAAGCTGCAAAAGCGCGCAGTTTACGCCAGGTCGCGGGCAAAGTGGACACGACGCTTTGCTGTTACACATTCGCTGGCGCGATATACATATGTATCGCCTGGGTGCGGTTGACGACCCCTAGAGTGAAAGCTCATTTATACGCATTAACGGGCTGGGCGATATGGTGGGTGAACAAGGGATTGTAGAAGAAAAACCACTGGAAGCTGCTGCGTCCACAGGAACGGCCCAGGAGATTCTGCTGCGGATCACACGTTGGCAGGTGCTGATCGACAAGCGTCTGAGCAGTCAGCTGACCTTGCTGGAGGCCATGGAAGATTTCGCCTTGACCGAGCTGCGCGATCATTGCCCGCACGGCAATATCGACCCGGGATTTGTGCAGGCTCTGCTTGATGCGATTGTGCAAAAAATCATCGACGGCAAGCCGTTGATGTACCTGGTGATCCGTGACGCTCCGTATCGCTGGCCGGGTGGTGCCGATCGCGGACTGCCTGCCAGCCACCGTGAAGCGGTTATCCGGACCGTGGATAGCGTTTCCGGGCACTTCGTTGATCAATACAAAAACTACCTGCGAAAACATTGGGAAACCAAAGGGGAAGAGGTCGCGTTCGATCAGTTGGTCTTGCGCAAATTGCAGCGCTACATCAGCGACATCGACGCGCTGTTCCACCCTGACCGTCTCGCGGGACTGACGCCGGATCGATTGCGCAGGCAGATCGAAAAGCTTCAGAAACGCGGCGCTCGACGCTATCGGTTGACCGCGCTGGCAACAGGCGCGGAAAAAAAAAGGCTCGAAGCGCAGTCCTACGCGCAATTGCCGCATTGGCTCAGGGTGCTGAGCGAGCCGGACCGTGCCAGGCTGCGCGGGTATCAGCAACAAACATCACTGGCGCAGGCGGCGCTCGATGATCTGCTGGAAGGCTACGGATCGCTGCGTGCGTATGCCCGGCAACAGGCCATTGACTACATCCAGCTCAAGCTCGACATGGAGGTAGAACCGGACCGGATCGATGTGCGCTTGAAATGGCGCTCGGCTGTTGGCGAGTCGACGCAGAGCCGTAGCCTGAGCGAATCGCTCGCGGCGGGGCCGATCGGGCAGGATTTTGCTACGGTGCTGGATGTGACCAGTGGCCCTGCGAAACGCAACCAGCCACTGCAGCCGACGTTCGTTGCCAATATGCTGGCAGAGCAGGACTATCCGGCGGATTACCTGCGAGACCTCGCCAGACAATACGAGCGCGATGACGTACAGAAAGCCTCTTTCGACTGGTTTGTCGCGCGGCTCAAGCAAAGTGCCTTTATTGCGCGCTGCGCAGGGCATCTGATGGTGGACGACCATGATCGTCTCGAATCGATGTGGGCGGGGGAGGCCCTGGAGCGCTCCTTGCGAGTCGCCGCACTGGCGCTACCCAACGGCATGCAGTGTGCCGACTTTTTGGTGTTTTACCGGGAAGGGAATGCGCCAGTGGTGAGCGATCTGCTGCTGTACGCGCCAAACAAGCCAGACGGCCAGGAGTGGGTGCGCCTGCCTTCACTGGCAGCATTGGCCGGAGAGGTCTGGGGCTGGACGCAGAGCGAGTCCGGTCGCGAATATCTTTTGCAGCAGCTTTCCCCGGCGGCCTATCGTCAAGCTCGTGAGTATCTTGTTGCGGTGGCTGCTGACCCTGGGCTTTGGGGCATGAGCAGTGATATCCGGCGTGCGTCCATGTTGTTCGCTGAATGCGTCGAAGCGGCCGTTAAAATGGGCCTGGCAAAAAACCTGCAGCAAATCCAAGAGGACAACTCACTGCGCTGGTACTCAACGCAGACCCCGCAAGCGCGCCAACGCCTCAGCGGCCTGAATCAGGAGCTGGCTGTCCATCAGCAGGTCTTCAACGAGTTGCTCGGCGGTTTTGAAGTGTTTGCCGACTTCGCCAGGCGCACGGTTGCCGCAGCGATTGCGCCGTACCTGCGCAGCAAGAATGTCTTCGAGCCGGTCGACCCGGCAACCGTGTTGATCGATTACAGCCCCGGCGTTGCCGATCGCAGGAATCAGCAGACAGCCAGTCTGCTCGACCTGGCGATCTATGGCTACGATGGCAACGCTGGCATCGAGCATCCTAAAAGAGGTGTGCGCTCCTCAGTCGGCCAGGATTTGAGTCGGGTCCGCAGTGCGGATCTGGCGCGATACATGCGCGGGGCCTGGCTGGGTGAAAAGTATGCGAAAGAGATCCGTGGCAAATATCTGGACTCGCGCGATGAAATCTACGAGTCGCGTCGGTTCGCCTACCGCAACGTGCTGTTGTCGAAAATGGATCGTGATTTGCGGGTGGCCAGAAGTCAGGCGCGGTTGAGCGACGCGGTGTATTCGGCGCTGGTCCGTCAGGTCTCGCTGTTGAGTCAGCCGCCAGTGCCTGGTACGCATTTGCCGGGCGCCAGCGTGGTCAGCCGTGATGGCGTTTTCCAATTTACCGTGCGCAACCACGTTGTGCTCGGGGTCTACGTTTTCACCTGTTTCGATCCCGAACCGTCCTGGTGGCTGTACACGCCAGATGCTCCCGATGATCTGATACTGCGCCCCTATCATTCCCTGTATGGCGACATTGCCGGCGCGTTGCATGATTATTTGCTGGCGCGCACGCCGGTTATTGCGCGCAACACGGTGTCGCGTGCGCTATATGCGATCGCGGCAAAAAAACAACGGGTCGATTCGCTGTACGAAGCGCAGCGAGTCAGCGATGCCCGCAGCGAGTTCAACGCTTACATCGAGCGCACCGTCACGGACGTGGAGGACATCACCACCAGTCGCGCAGAGATGATCGAGCGGCAAGTGGTCAAAGGCCTGATGTTCGCAGCCGCGCCGTTTTGCATGGTGTTTCCACCCTTTGCCCTGCTGCTGGACGTCGTGTTCATTGCCGTCAGTGCCGGGCAAGCCGTCGCGGCGCATCTGGAAGGCGATGTCGAGGGCGCGCTCGGCCACTGGCTTGAGGCTTCGTGGGGCGCGCTGTTTGCCACGGTTGGCGCGGGTAGTACGGTCAAGTGGCTCGGGCGTACGGTCAGAAATCTGAAGTACACAACGCGGCCGGTCTCATTGCTCACCGAGCGCTTGAATACCGTGGCTGCGGTTCGCAAGGAAGCGCTACCGGCCGTTCGCGAGGTGCGTTTTCATGCCCGGCAGGCCGTCAGCCACACGCCGGATAATTTGCAACGGGTCACTGAAGAAGGCGTCTTTTTCGGCACATGGCGCAGTCCGCCCAGTGCTGCGCAGCCTCAACCGACCTACTACATCCGTAGCAGAGGCAAGTATTTCCATGTCAGGGAAAACCCACATTTCGGCGGACTCAGCCTTATCGATGCGCGGCGTCCTGCAGCTATTTATCAGCGCCCCGTACGTCTGACCGAGAGCGGTAGGTGGACGCATGACCGGGTCGGCCTGCGCGGCGGCAACGATCAGGTGCGCAACCTTGGCCATGTGGACAATCTGCGTAGCGCGTTTCCCGGCCGTGTCGAGCCAGCACTCAATCGGGGCGCAATGCAAGGGGAGGCCGTCATCGCGAAGTTCGTCGCCGGGTCGAGGGACAATTATCTGTTCTCATTGAACGCGCAGACCTGTGTCATCGCCTCGATGTACAACCCGGCGACGAAGGTCGGTGCGGTTATTCACTTCGATCACAACATTCGCGCCTTGATTGAACGGAGCGTCAAGGACGTGATGACACGCCTGGGGGGCTCGGCCAAGGATATTCGTGCCACTCTGGTCGGTGGTGACTGGCTGACGGGAGCAGATATCGGCGGATCAGTGAGGGACGTGTTGCGCCAGCAGGGGTTGCGGCCGACCTGGGATTACTGGTCTTACTCTTCCTGTCTGGGTAACAACTATGCTGTTTCATTGAATCTGAACAGCGGTGTTTCGACCGTGTTCAAGACCTCCGCCAGTCAGGTTGAGCGTTTGTATACGCCGGTTTTGCAGCGAGCGGGGTATGCCACCGATCCGGTATCGAAACGCGCGAAGGTATTCATGGACCGGTTTCGTCAAAAGCCGCTGCAGCAAGATGCCTCTGGCGCTGTAGTCGATCAGGCCGGGCGCCTGGCCACCCCTGAATTGATTCAAGGGCAGGCTTTATCGTTGGTGGCACTGAATTGACGGGTTTGTTCCGGGCATAAAAAAACCCGATCGCGAGGATCGGGTTTTTTGCGCCGCTTCAGTCTTACGACTGTTTGGCCAGCTTGTGCTCGAGGTAGTGAATGTTCACGCCCCCTTTGCAGAAGCCTTCGTCACGAACCAGATCACGGTGCAGCGGGATGTTGGTCTTGATCCCGTCGACCACGATTTCGTCCAGGGCATTGCGCATGCGGGCCATGGCTTCGTCGCGGGTTGCGCCGTAGGTGATCAGCTTGCCGATCAGCGAGTCGTAGTTCGGTGGCACGGCATAACCGCTGTACAGGTGCGAATCGACGCGAACGCCGTTGCCGCCTGGGGCGTGGAAATGCTTGACGGTGCCCGGGCTCGGCATGAAGGTCTTCGGATCTTCAGCGTTGATCCGGCATTCCAGCGAGTGACCGCGGATAACTACGTCATCCTGAGTGAACGACAGCTTGTTGCCAGCGGCGATGCTGAGCATCTCCTTGACGATGTCGATACCGGTGACCATCTCCGAAACCGGGTGCTCCACCTGAACACGGGTGTTCATTTCGATGAAGTAGAAACGGCCGTTCTCGTAGAGGAACTCGAAAGTACCGGCGCCACGGTAGCCGATGTCGATGCAGGCCTTGACGCAGCGAGCCAATACTTCCTGGCGCGCCTTCTCGTCGATGCCCGGTGCCGGTGCTTCTTCGAGAACCTTCTGGTGCCGACGCTGCAGCGAGCAGTCGCGGTCGCCCAAGTGGATCGCCTGGCCCTGGCCGTCGGACAGTACCTGCACTTCGACGTGGCGCGGGTTGGTGAGGAATTTTTCCAGATACACCATCGGGTTGCCGAACGCCGCGCCTGCTTCGGAGCGGGTCAGTTTCGCCGAGGCGATCAGGTCTTCTTCCTTGTGCACCACACGCATGCCGCGACCACCACCGCCACCGGCGGCCTTGATGATCACCGGGTAGCCGACTTCGCGACCGATGCGCAGCGCCGTTTCTTCGTCTTCCGGCAGTGGGCCGTCGGAACCTGGAACGGTCGGTACGCCTGCTTCGATCATCGCGTGCTTGGCCGATACCTTGTCGCCCATCAGGCGAATGGTGTCGGCTTTCGGGCCGATGAAGGCGAAGCCGGAGTTCTCGACCTGCTCGGCAAAATCTGCGTTTTCCGCGAGGAAACCGTAGCCTGGGTGAATGGCGGTAGCGCCGGTCACTTCAGCGGCAGCGATGATGGCCGGGATGTGCAGGTAAGACTGAGAGGCGGACGCCGGGCCAATGCAGACGGATTCGTCTGCCAGACCCAGGTGCATCAGCTCTTTGTCGGCCTTGGAGTAAACGGCGACGGTCTTGATGCCCATCTCTTTGCAGGCACGCAGAATCCGCAGGGCGATCTCACCGCGGTTAG
>NZ_JBITTW010000067.1:0-9846 GCF_044542195.1 Pseudomonas sp. NPDC079367 | reverse complement strand
TGCATGCGAATACTGCTGATCAGACTGAATGCCATGCTGCGAGACGGTACAGAATGGCGCTGATGGACGGCGGGTTAAGACAGTTGCTCCCACATGAGTTTGATGTCAGGGAATGAAACGCTCAGGGTTCCAAGCCAATGCGGAAGAACTCGCCGCCGCTCCACACGCCCAACCAGCGCTGGCCACCGATCTCACGACTTACCGCCAATTCGACCAACTGGTAAAACACATTGCGGTGAATCAACGCTTCGAGGTTGCTGCGCACATGCACATAGGGCGCAGGCTCTTGAGTCTCGGGATCAATCTCGACACGGATCGGATGCTCAGCCCCCGCCTCGGTGGTTTCCTCTACGTTGGTGGTGAAGCGCAACACTTGCGTCTCGCCCTCGCCTTCCACTTCCAGAGACACCGCTACGAACGGTGCGTCATCGACCTTGATCCCGACCTTCTCGACCGGGGTGATGAGGAAGTAATCATCGCCGTCGCGGCGGATGATGGTGGAGAACAGTTTGACCATCGGCTTGCGCCCGATCGGCGTACCCAGGTAGTACCAGGCGCCGTCGCGGGCGATGCGCATGTCGATGTCGCCGCAGAAATCCGGGTTCCACAAATGCACCGGTGGCAGGCCTTTGGTCTTGGGGATCTGCCCCAGCAGGTCATTGGCTGTTTGCGGGTCACTCATGGCGTACTCCTTGATTACTGGTCGCCGATCCCCAGCAGGCTGCGTGCGTATTGCGCCAGCGGCGGACCGATGAGGTCTTCGGGTTTGGAGTCATGGAACGTCAGTAAACCGCCACGACTCTTGATCCGTGCAGTATCAATCAAATACTGGGTGCTGGTCTCGATCAACATGATCTGAATCACGCCGCCATCGATACCGAGGCGATCCACGGCTTCCTGGTCCAGCCACTCATCGGAGTTGCCGATGCGGTCGTCAGCCTTGGCGAAACGTGTGTACAGCAGGTAATGCGCGCCGGCATCACGGGCTTCGCCCATGGCTTGATCGAGGCCTTCCGGCGCACGGGCGCGGCGGACCATTGGAAAGTATTCGACAAAGCCCTTGAAGGCTTCTTCGGCGACCACGTTCGGCCGTGGATAGGAGCCCCCCGGCGGTGCGAACGCGCCTTGGGCGATGAAGATGAACGAGTCCGGCTGAATGCGGATATTGTTCACCCGGCGACTGTCGCTGTGATCCAGAAGCCCCGCATCGCTCATGTGAGAGCGAGTGCCTTCGGCCATGTCGCTGACATTCATGCAGCCGCCAAGCGCCAAAACGGCCAGCAGCAAAACCAGGCTACGCATCCTATTCCTCCAGAAGCCGGTGTCGGAAAACCGGCGAATGGCCGTTGGATGCAGCTTTTGCGCCAGCTCGTGAATTTCGCCCTTGATAGATCGCCTTCGCGAGCAAGCTCGCTCCCACATATGAATGCATTCCAAATGTGGGAGCGAGCTTGCTCGCGAAGGCGGATAATCAGCCGCCGATGATCTTCATGACGGTCGCACCACCGGAAAACGCCACCTCCTGCTTGTCACCCAACGCCTTGACCAGCAACCCCTGCAGCGCCGGCAATGCTTGATGGCGCGGTTTGTCGAGCAGATCGCCGACATAGTGACGGTTGCTCGACGACAGGCAGCCATGCAGCCAACCGGTCGATGACAGGCGCAAGCGCGAACACGTACGGCAGAACGGCACGCTTTCGTTGGCGATCACTCCGAAATTGCCGCGACCGGGAATCGAGTAGCGCACAGCCGTGGCGTCCACCGGTGCGTCGGTCTGGGCGTATTCATAACGTTCGCCGATCAGGCCGAGCAACTGCTCAAGGCTGACGAACTGCTGCAGGAAGGCATTGGAATCCTTGGCCAGGTGGCCCATGCGCATCAGCTCGATGAAGCGCAGTTCGAAGCCGCGCTCCAGACAGTAATCAAGCAGCGGCATGACCTGATCGAGGTTCTGCCCGCGCAACGGCACCATGTTGACCTTGATCTTCATCCCGGCGGCGGCAGCCTGATCCATACCATCGAGTACGCTCGCCAGATCGCCGCCACGGGCAATGCTGCGGAAGGCCGCAGCATCGAGGGTATCGAGGGAAACGTTGATCCGACGCAGACCGGCATTCACCAGTAGCGGGAGTTTTTTTGCAAGGAGTTGACCGTTGGTGGTCAGGCTGATGTCGTCGAGGCCCATCTGGCCGACGGCATTCATGAACGATTCGAGTTTGGGGCTGACCAGCGGCTCGCCGCCGGTGATGCGCAGGCGCTCGATACCGGCCGCTTCGATCAGGTATTCGACGCCACGCGCCATGGCTTCGGCCGACAACTCATCCTGCGCAGCCACCAACCGCTTGCCGTTGGGCACGCAGTAGGTACAGGCGTAGTTGCAGGCAGAGGTCAGGCTGATGCGCAGATTGCGAAAACGCCTGCCTTGACGGTCAACGATCATGAAGCACTCCGGCAAAAGAAAATCGAGCGCGCAAAACTTGACTGACAAATCAGGTTTTTGCAAGCCCTATGCCCGAGTATATTCCTGTGCTATTGCGCCATGTTGCGAAAACATAGCGCAATCAGCCCGCTGAATGGCTTACGTGCTCGGCGTTTCCGGGTCGCGCTTGCGCTTGTTACCCATGCGCACGCCAATGTCCATCAGGAACTGGAAGAAGCCTTCCTGATCTTCCAGCACATTGCTCCAGAACGGCGAGTGATACAGCGCGACCGCGCCATGCACCAGCGCCCAGGATGCGCAGTAATGGAAGTAAGGCGGCACGTCTTCGAGCTTGCCTTCGCTGATGCGACCCTTGATCAGCAGCGTCAGGCGTTCGAAATTCGAGGCGCGAATCTTGTGCAGCTCCTCGACCATCTCCGGCACCTGATTGCCCTTGACCACTTTCTCTTCGAGGCGGTCGAACAAGCGATAGCGCTGCGGGTCACGCATGCGAAATTCGAAGTAGGCGCGGGACAGCGCTTCCTTGTCCTTGTCGACATCGGCCGAATGCAGCAACTCGTTCAGATCGCGCTCGTAGTCGAGCATCAGGCGCAAGTAGATCTCGGCCTTGGATTTGAAGTGCTTGTAGATCGTGCCTTTGCCGATACCCACGGCATCAGCAATCATCTCGACGGTGACACTGTCTTCACCCTGGTCGAGGAACAGCTTGAGCGCGGTATCGAGAATTTCCTGCTCGCGGCGACGAAATTCACGGACCTTACGAGGTTCTTTATGCATAAGAAAAAGGTCTGAAGGGTCAAAATTCGAAGCCGCGTATTATGCCTAACTTGCACAAAAAAGCACGGTTCATCGACCAAATCTGTGTTTCTTGTTCATTTCGAGAACGATTTGGACGCAATGAGAACTCAACTGAAGCAAACGTATTCCAAATTTGTTTAAAAACCCCGACCGGCTCACTGGACTGCACGCCAGACTGATCAATACTTGAACTGTCGGGCGACATCTCCCCCAAGTGTCGCGCCGGTAAAGGTACCAACGGACCGCGTGCCTTTGTTTTACTCCTAATGGTCTTAACCCGGATTCACCCCCCAGAACCCGGGTTTTTTTTGTCTGCGATTTGGCCAGCCGTCACAGGGCAGATTTAACACTCGCCAGCGGGAACAGACGCTTGAAGTTCTCTGTGGTCTGCTCGGCAAAGCGCTCGTAGTTCTCACCACGCAGCATCGCCAGAAACTCCGCCACTTCGCGCACGTACTGCGGCAGGTTCGGCTTGCCGCGATACGGGATCGGCGCCAGGTACGGCGAGTCGGTTTCCACCAGCAGGCGATCGGCCGGCACTTTGCTCGCCACATCACGCAAGGCGTCGGCATTGCGGAACGTGACGATGCCCGACAGGGAAATGTAATAACCCATGTCCAGCGCCGCTTTGGCCATATCCCAGTCTTCAGTGAAGCAATGCAACACACCGGCCTGGGGCAGCGCCGCTTCGCGCAGCAGTTCGAGGGTGTCGGCACGGGCGCCGCGAGTGTGGATGATCACCGGCTTGCCGGTCTGCTGCGCCGCTTGCAGATGCAGGCGAAACGACTCCTGCTGCAACTCGGCAGCTTCCGGCTCGTAGTGATAGTCGAGACCGGTTTCGCCGATCGCCACCACTTTCGGGTGATCGAGTTCGTGCAGCAGCCAATCCAGCGCCGGTGCCGCGCCCGGCTGTACATCCAGCGGATGCACGCCGACCGAACAGTCAACGTCGTCGTAGCGTTCAGCGAGCGCCTTGACGTCGACGGCGTTGTCGGCACTGACGCCGATGCACAGAAAGTGTCCGACCCCGCGCTCGCGGGCCGCAGCGAGTGCGGCATCCAGCGAGCCGTCATGGGCGGCGAGGTCGAGACGGTCAAGGTGACAATGGGAATCTACGAGCATAAAAGACTGCAACTTACATCGTATGAGTGGGACGGTCGGATTTCAGCGCTCCGGCCAGATGAGTTTCGATGCGACTGCGCGCCGTGTCGTCGCCGTCGTTGAATTGCACGCCAACGCCGGCGGCGCGGTTGCCTTGTGCGCCTTTGGGGGTGATCCAGGCGACTTTGCCGGCGACCGGAATTTTTTCCGCTTCGTCCATCAAGTGCAAAAGCATGAACACCTCGTCACCCAACCTGTAGCTCTTGTTGGTCGGGATGAACAGGCCACCGTTCTTGATAAACGGCATATAGGCGGCGTAAAGCACCGACTTGTCCTTGATGGTCAGGGACAAGATGCCGTTACGCGGCCCCGGGCTGACAGGTTCAATCATGTTCACCTCCACTGCTGATCTCCAGAGTCTAGGTAAACATTTCTATCTTTGACCAGGCAATCCCGCCCATTGCACCAACAATGCTTCCAGCAACAGGGCCGGATTGAGGTTGGCCTTGCTCAGCACTTTCTGCCGCTGGGCGAGAATCCAGTCCTGTATTTGCAGCACTTTGCCCTGTGCACTTTTCTGCGCCAGGTACTGCACGACCTTGCGCATATCGGCCAGGCCGAGGCCGGCTTCGTCCTGCGTCAACTGGTAGCGCAGGATCAGGCTCGACCAATCGCAGAACCAGTCGAACAGACGCAGCATCGGAATGCTTTTCCACTCTTCGGCCAGTTGCGTCGGCGATTGCTGGCCCTTGAGCAGCTTTTTCACGCCTTCGACCACTTGCGCGCGCTGTTCACGCACGCCCTGCGATTGCAGGCTGACCGCCATCAGCGGCGAACCGGCGGCCAGCGTCAGCAGTTCGACGCGCTCTTCCTCCGCGCAATCGGGTAGCGCCTGAGCCAGCCACTGCAGGCTCATCGCCTCGCCCGGCAACGGACAGGCCTGCTGCACGCAACGACTCTTGATGGTCGGCAACAACCGGCTCGGCTGGTGGCTGACCAACAGCAGCACAGTGTCGCCGGACGGCTCTTCGAGGCTTTTAAGCAAGGCGTTGGCGGCGTTGATGTTCATCGACTCGACCGGCTCGATCAGCACCACTTTGCGCCCGCCGAGCTGCGCAGTCTGCACGACGAAGCTGACCAGATCACGAACCTGGTCGACCTTGATCGCCTTGTCCGCCTCTTCCGGCTCGAGAATGTAATTATCCGGATGACTGCCGGCCTTGAGCAGCAGGCAGGATTTGCACTCGCCACACGCCTCCCGCGTCGGGCGCTGGCACAGCAGGCTGGCCATCAAGCGCTCGGCGAGCGCACGTTTGCCGATCCCGGCCGGACCGTGCAGCAGATACGCGTGGGCATGCTGATTGCGTCCGGCCAGTTGCTGCCAGAGGCTGGCTTGCCATGGATAGGCCTCAGCCACGGGCCAGCTCCAGCAAATTCGGCAGCAAGGTGTCGAGCGATTGCTGAACCTTGGCCAAGGGCTGACCGGCATCAATCCGCACATAGCGCGACGGGTCGGCTTCCGCGCGTTTCAGGAACGCATTGCGCACGTTTTCGAAAAACGCCCGGCCTTCGAGTTCGAAGCGGTCCAGTCGGCCTCGGGCACTGGCGCGGGCCAGACCGATTTCCACGGGCAGGTCGAAAATCAATGTCAGATCGGGGCGCAGGTCGCCTTGCACGAAGGTTTCCAGGGTCGCGATGCGTTCCAGCGACAAACCACGACCGCCGCCCTGATAGGCGTATGTCGAATCGGTGAAGCGATCACACAGCACCACAGCGCCACGGGCCAGCGCCGGGCGAATCACTTCAGCCAGATGCTGCGCGCGCGCGGCGAACACCAACAACAGCTCGGCGTCCGGGTGCATCACTTCGTCGGCCGGGGTCAGCAACACCTCGCGAATGCGCTCGGCCAGTGGCGTGCCGCCGGGTTCACGGGTCAACAGTACTTCGATACCGGCGGCGCGCAGGCGCTCGGCGAGGTATTCGCGATTGGTGCTCTTGCCCGCGCCTTCCGGGCCTTCCAGAGTAATAAACAAGCCAGTCACAGGAAGTCCTTCATCAAAGTCATTGCGTGCTCTGCGGTGCAGCGGCATCCGGCTCCGGCGCTGGCGCAGGTTCTTGTGTTGGCACCTGCGGCAGCGCGTCGGGCGCAGTGTTGGGCGAGGCTGCCGGAATCGCCTCATCGGCGGCCGGCGCGGGTGCCGGTGCCGGGCTGGAACGGTAATCGGCACGGCGTTTGAGCTGGTATTCGCGCACTGCGTTGTTGTGTGCATCCAGGTCGTCGGAGAACACATGACTGCCATCGCCACGGGCAACGAAATACAGGCTGGAGCCTTCCACCGGGTTGAGCGCAGCATGAATCGCTTCGCGCCCGACCATGGCAATCGGCGTCGGCGGCAAGCCGGGAATCACGTAGGTGTTATAGGGCGTCGGTTCTTTCAAATGCGCGCGGGTCAGTTTGCCGGTGTAGCGATCGCCGAGGCCATAAATCACCGTCGGGTCGGTCTGCAACTGCATGCCCAGTGCCATGCGCCGCACGAACACCCCAGCAATCTGCCCACGCTCCTGCGGTACGCCGGTCTCTTTCTCGACCAGCGAAGCCATGATCAGCGCCTGATACGGCTCTTTGTAAGGCACATCGGCGGAACGCTGCGCCCACTCTTTGGCGAGCACTTCGTCAAGACGGTCAAAAGCCTTCTTCAGCAGCTCGGCATCGGACATGCCGCGCACGAAACGATAGGTGTCCGGGAAAAACCGGCCTTCAGGAAACAGGCCTTTGTGGCCAATCTTCGCCATGACGTCGCTGTCGCTCAGACCGTTGAGGGTCTGCTCGAGTTTGTCGTCCTTAGCCAGCGCGGCGCGCACTTGATGAAAAGTCCAGCCTTCGACCAGCGTCAGGCTGTACTGAACCACGTCACCACGCTTCCACGAATCGATCAAGCCGTTGACGGTCATCCCCGGCTGCATGCGGTACTCGCCGCTGTGAATCGGCGTGCCGGCGAGATTGAAGCGCCAGTAGACGCGCAGCCAGAACGCGTCCTTGATGACGCCGTCGGTTTCGAGCTCAAGGAAGGTACGCGTCGGTGTAGAGCCTTTCGGCACATCCAGCAGTTGTTCCTGCGGGATATTGAGGGGCTGCTCCAGTGCCGAATGAATTTTCCAGGCGCTGGCGCCCAACAGCAGCCCTGCCAGAACCAGTCCGGTTTCCAGCAGCAGCAAAAGTTTACGTCTCACGAATCAAGCATCCAGTAGCGCGCGGGCAAGGGTTTGCAGTTTACGGGTGAGCGGGCCAACCGGCCAGCTCAGTGCAGCGCAGGCGCGTACCGGCCAGACGCCATAAACGCTGTTGCAGACAAACACTTCATCAGCCCATTGCAGCTGTTCGAGGGGGATATCGGCGATTTGCGTGGGGATGGCCAGTGAATCGGCCTGAAACAATATTTCAGCGCGCATCACACCAGCGACGCCGCAGCGCTTCAAGTCCGGGGTGATCAGAGCACCGTCGCGCACCAGGAAAATATTGCTGAACACACCTTCGACAACGCGCCCCGCCTGATCGAGCATCAAGCCTTCGGCATGCTGGCTATCCTGCCATTCGGCACGGGCGAGCACCTGTTCCAGCCGATTAAGATGTTTGAGCCCAGCCAGCAACGGCTGCGTGGATAAGCGCGTGTTGCAGGGAAACAGGCGGATGCCGTGCTCGGCGTGGCCAGCGGGATAAACCGCCGGCGGATTGCCTTGCAGAATGCGTCGGCCCTGCGCCGCAGGATCGGACGCATAACCGCGCAAGCCGTCGCCGCGAGTGAGGATGAGCTTGAGCACACCCTCCTCCATCGCTGCCGCATAGCTGAGCAGCTCATGGCGAACAAGCTCGAGATCAGTCGCGATGGCCAGACGCGCGCAGCCATCGGCCAGACGCGTCAGGTGCCGATCCAGCAGGACCGGCCGACCACCGTGCACAGCCATGGTCTCGAACAGACCATCGCCGTAAGCCAGGCCGCGATCTTTCAGCGACAAAGCGTCAGCCGGTTGACCGTCGACCCAGCTGTCCATCAGCCTGCGAACCGGCGGAACGCCAGGGTGCCGTTGGTGCCGCCGAAACCGAACGAGTTGGACAGCACGACATCAATGTCCATGTTGCGCGCCGTGTGTGCGACGAAATCGAGATCGCAGCCTTCGTCCGGCTCATCCAAGTTGATGGTCGGCGGTGCCACCTGGCTGTTGATCGCCAGAACGCTGAAGATCGCCTCGACTGCGCCCGCTGCGCCCAGCAGATGGCCGGTCATCGACTTGGTCGAGCTGACCGCCAGCTTGTAAGCGTGATCGCCGAATACCGTCTTGATCGCATTGGCTTCTGCAAGGTCGCCGGCCGGTGTCGAGGTGCCGTGGGCGTTGATGTACTGCACTTGGTCGACATTGATCTTCGCATCGCGCAGGGCATTGGTGATGCAGCGCGCGGCACCGGCGCCGTCGGCGGGTGGCGAGGTCATGTGGAACGCATCGCCACTGGTACCGAAACCGATCAATTCGGCGTAGATCGTCGCGCCGCGGGCCTTGGCGTGTTCGAGTTCTTCGAGAACCAGCGCGCCGGCACCATCGGACAGGACAAAGCCGTCACGGCCCTTGTCCCAGGGACGGCTGGCGCGGGTCGGCTCGTCGTTGCGGGTCGACAGCGCACGGGAGGCGCCGAAGCCGCCCATGCCCAGACCGCAAGCGGCCATTTCGGCGCCGCCGGCAATCATCACGTCGGCTTCGTCGTACATGATGTTGCGCGCTGCCATGCCGATGCAGTGCGTACCGGTGGTGCACGCGGTGGCAATGGCGTAGTTGGGTCCCTGTGCCCCCAGATGGATCGACAGGAAGCCGGAAATCATATTGATGATCGAGCCAGGCACAAAGAACGGAGAGATCCGTCGCGGACCTGTCTCGTGCAGGGTGCGGCTGGTTTCCTCGATGTTGGTCAGACCGCCAATGCCCGAACCCATGGCCACGCCAATGCGTTCACGGTTGGCATCGGTGACTTCCAGACCGGCGTTGCGCACGGCTTGAAAGCCTGCGGCCAGACCGTACTGAATGAACAGGTCGAGCTTGCGCGCTTCCTTGACCGACAGGTATTCCTCGACATTGAAACCTTTGACCGAACCGCCAAAGCGGGTCGAATAGGCAGAAAGGTCGGTGTGTTCGATCAGACCAATGCCACTGCGGCCAGCCAGAATGCCCTGCCAACTGCTCGGCACATCCGTGCCCAGTGGCGACAACATACCCATACCGGTGACTACGACGCGTCTACGCGACACAGCACTCTCCTTTTCAAATGACGACTTTGCATCAGGCCTAAAGAAAAAACCGCACGCCATGATGGCAGTGCGGTTTTTCCATGACAGCAAGCAACGATTACAAACTATTACGCCTGATGGCTGGTAACGTAGTCGATTGCAGCTTGTACAGTAGTGATCTTGACAGCTTCTTCGTCAGGGATTTCGGTCTCGACTTCCTCTTCCAGACCCATC
>NZ_JBITTW010000066.1:0-10651 GCF_044542195.1 Pseudomonas sp. NPDC079367 | reverse complement strand
GCCGCCGACTTGCTCGCTCTGATCCGGGTGGACCAGAAAGATGATTTCGTAATGACGCATGAATGCTCCTTACGGGTTGTAGCCTGCCGCTCAAAAACGGTCAGACAAGGAGTGAATGACACTTATGGACTTGCTGGCGCGGGGCACATGCGTGCCTGCCGTCACAGCAAGGGGCGCAATTGTAGAGAAGGGACTGCGGGCGCGCAAGGCAATTGGTGATTATTTGAACAACCATCGGGCGACTTGTGTAGGAGCTGCCGAAGGCTGCGATCTTTTGACTTTGATTTTTTCAAAGCAAGATCAAAAGATCGCATCCTCGTTTCACTCGACAGCTCCTACAGGGGATTTGCAGCAGGTCAGGACTTCTTCGCAGTAGCCTTGGCTTTTGCGCCGCGCTGGCGCTGGGCTTCGAACAGGCACACGCCAGTGGCGACCGAGACGTTGAGGCTGCTGACGCTGCCAGCCATCGGCAGGTTCACCAGATAGTCGCAATGCTCGCGGGTCAGGCGACGCATGCCTTTGCCTTCGGCGCCCATGATCAGGATGGTCGGACCGGTCAGGTCCTGGTCATAAATGCTGACCTCGGCTTCCCCAGCGGTGCCGACTACCCACAAACCGCGCTGCTGGAGTTTTTCCAGAGTGCGCGACAGGTTGGTCACAGCCACCAGCGGAATCACTTCCGCGGCGCCACAAGCGACTTTACGTACAACCGGGGTCAGCGTGGCTGACTTGTCCTTCGGCACGATCACCGCCAGCGCGCCAGCCGCATCGGCCGAACGCAGGCAGGCGCCGAGGTTGTGCGGATCGGTTACGCCGTCGAGCACCAGCAGCAACGGCGCGCCTTCGGTGCGATCGAGCAACTCGTCGAGCATTGCTTCGCCCCAGACCTGGCTCGGACTGACTTCCGCAACCACGCCCTGATGCACGCCTTCAACCCAGGCATCCATTTCGCGACGCTCGGCCTGACCGACCTGAACACGGTTTTCGTTGGCCAGCTCGACCAGCGTCTGCACACGCGGATCGTTGCGGCTTTCCGCCAGCCAGATCTGCTTGACGCGCTTGGGGTGGTGACGCAATAACGCTTCTACCGCGTGAACGCCGTAGATTTTTTCCAACTGACTCATGACTTCGCCTTCGGTTTACGCGCCCCGCCACTCTTGGCTGGAGCGGAACCCGCTTTTGGCGGGCCCTTACGGTGTTTGCTCGGTTTGGCCGGCTTGCCGTCGGTCGCCCTGTCAGGCGCCGACCGCCCGGTCTTTCCCCCGGACGCCGCTTTACCACCGTTTTTCGCATCGGCCAGCAAGGCCTTCTTCAATTCACGGCTTTTGCGCAGCTCGGCGTTTTTCGCCACGGCATCGCTCGGGCGATAGGCTTCGGCACCCTTTTCCTTGGCCGGACGACGGCTGGCGGTTTTCGCTGGTGCCTTTTCTTCCGCAGTCTTGGCAGCAGGCGCAGCGGTTTCGGTGCCACGTTTCTTGCGGCCGATCGGCGCGCTGATGGTTTTCTCCGCCATTTCGAAGTCGATCTTGCGCTCATCGAGGTCGACGCGCATGACCCGCACTTCAACCGTGTCGCCAAGACGGAAACTGCGACCGGTGCGCTCGCCCGCCAAGCGGTGATGCACAGGATCGAAGTGGTAGTAATCGCCCGGCAGCGCGGTGACATGCACCAAGCCTTCGACGTAGATATCGGTCAGCTCGACGAACAGGCCGAAACCGGTCACGGCGGTAATCACGCCCGGGAACGACTCGCCGACGCGATCTTTCATGAACTCGCACTTGAGCCAATTGACTACGTCGCGGGTCGCTTCGTCGGCGCGGCGTTCGCTCATCGAGCATTGCTCGCCGAGCTGCTCCAGCGCCGCTTCGTCGTACGGATAGATGCGCGCTTTCGGAATGGTCATCGCACCGGCACGACGGACGTGCGGGGTGTCCTGTTTCGAATGGATCACGCTGCGGATCGCGCGGTGCGTGAGCAGGTCAGGATAACGACGGATCGGCGAGGTGAAGTGGGTATACGCTTCGTAATTCAGGCCGAAGTGGCCGTCGTTTTCAGCGCTGTACACCGCCTGACTCAACGAACGCAGCATGACGGTCTGGATCAGGTGGAAATCCGGACGATCCTTGATGCTCGCGAGCAAAGCCTGATAATCCTTCGGCGACGGACCGTCCTTGCCCTTGTGCAGGGACAGGCCGAGCTCACCGAGGAATGCGCGCAGTTTTTCCAGACGCTCTGGCGGCGGACCGGCGTGAACGCGATACAGCGCAGGAATTTCGTGCTTCTTGAGGAATTCGGCAGTGGCCACGTTGGCCGCCAGCATGCACTCCTCGATCAGCTTGTGCGCATCGTTGCGCACGGTCGGACGGATTTCGGCGATCTTGCGCTCGGAGCCGAAGATAATCCGGGTTTCCTGGGTTTCAAAATCGATCGCGCCACGGACGTGACGGGCGGCAAGCAACACCTTGTACAAAGCGTAGAGCTGTTTGAGGTGCGGCACGACGTCGGTGTACTCGCCGCGCAGTTTGCGCGCTTCGGTAGCCTTCGGCGTTTCCAGCATCGCGCTGACCTTGTTATAGGTCAGACGAGCGTGGGAATGGATCACCGCCTCATAGAAGCAGTAGTCGGTCATTTCGCCGGACTTGGAGATGGTCATCTCGCAGACCATGGCCAGACGATCAACTTGCGGGTTCAGCGAGCACAGGCCGTTGGACAGTTGCTCGGGCAGCATCGGAATCACGCGCTCGGGGAAGTACACCGAGTTGCCGCGAACCTGAGCTTCGGTGTCCAGCGCCGAGCCGATCTTCACGTAGCTGGAAACGTCGGCAATTGCCACGTACAACTTCCAGCCACCGGAAAACAGACGCAGCTTGCCCGGTTTGGCTTCGCAGTAGACCGCATCGTCGAAGTCGCGGGCATCTTCGCCGTCGATGGTGACGAACGGCAAATGGCGCAGGTCGATGCGCTTCTCTTTGTCCTTTTCTTCAACTTCCGGCTTGAGCTTGGCGGCTTCCTTCACAACCGCTTCAGGCCAGACGTGCGGAATGTCGTAGGTGCGCAGGGCGACATCGATTTCCATGCCCGGCGCCATGTAATTGCCGACCACTTCGACCACATCGCCTTGCGGCTGGAAACGAGGCGTCGGCCAGTGGGTGATTTTCACCTCGACGAACTGACCGATCTGAGCGTTGGCGTTGCGGCCCGGCGTAACAAGTACTTCCTGCTGGATTTTCGGATTGTCGGCAACCACGAAACCGATTCCGCCTTCTTCGAAGTAGCGGCCAACAATGGTTTCGTGCGCGCGGGACACTACTTCAACGATCACGCCCTCGCGGCGACCACGACGGTCGAGCCCGGAAACCCGAGCCAGCGCACGGTCACCATCGAATACCAGACGCATTTGCGCCGGGCTCATGAACAGGTCGTCGCTGCCATCGTCCGGCACCAGGAAGCCGAAACCGTCACGGTGACCACTGATGCGGCCGAGAATCAGGTCGAGCTTGTCCACCGGCGCATAAGTGCCACGGCGGGTGTAGATCAATTGAGCGTCGCGCTCCATGGCGCGCAAGCGGCGGCGCAGGGCCTCGATCTGGTCTTCAGTGGTCAGACCAAACTCTTCGACCAGTTGCTCGCGGGCAGCAGGCGAACCCCGATCGGCGAGGTGCGCCAGGATCAGTTCGCGGCTGGGAATAGGGTTTTCGTATTTTTCCGCTTCACGAGCGGCCTCGGGATCGAGGGACTGCCAATCGGCCATTAGAGAGTTTTCACCTTGTCTATATGCGGGTTAGTTTGGCATAGGCGCCGGGAAACGGGAAATTTCCGCTTCTATAAGGCTTTGCAAGGCCCTGTATCGACGCTCCGATACCGTTTTGAACGCCGCTGGTAAAAAAATTCAGTTTTTTCTGCGGCAGGGGTTTACAGTTAAAAAGACGCTCCGTATAGTGCGCGCCATCGACGACGCACAAGCGCTTTCGATGATGCCCAGGTGGTGAAATTGGTAGACACGCCAGCTTCAGGTGCTGGTGACCTTACGGTCGTGGAAGTTCGAGTCTTCTCCTGGGCACCAATTTCGAGTTTGAGACTAGATCAGTTTCAAGACTCACACAAA
Source organism: Pseudomonas sp. NPDC079367 (assembly GCF_044542195.1). Lineage (NCBI taxonomy): Bacteria > Pseudomonadati > Pseudomonadota > Gammaproteobacteria > Pseudomonadales > Pseudomonadaceae > Pseudomonas > Pseudomonas sp. NPDC079367. Next base: position 6,546 of record NZ_JBITTW010000066.1, on the reverse strand, counting down.
ACCCGCGAAAGCGGGTTTTTTGCATGTGCGGGAAAGCTTTTGTTCACGCTGATTTATTAAAACCAAATCAGGGGTTTACAGATCAAAAACGCCTCCGTATAGTGCGCCACATCAACAGCGGCAACGCTTGCGATGATTGCCCAGATGGTGAAATTGGTAGACACGCCAGCTTCAGGTGCTGGTGACCTTACGGTCGTGGAAGTTCGAGTCTTCTTCTGGGCACCAATTCAAATTCAAGGTTCTGACCTTGGATTTCACAGAAACCCGCGAAAGCGGGTTTTTGCGTTTCTGGCTTCCTGAATTTTGCCATCCCTACAGGATCACCAGTCGCCCCACAAGGCGCACTTGAGAAACAATATCGTTTATCATTGTTGCAAGTTTTTGCAATGCGACAGTGAGGAACCCTGCGAATGACGTTTCGAAATACCCTGCGCCGAGGCCTGACCTTCACCCTCCTCGGCCTGGCACTCGCCACTCCCCTCACCCAGGCTGCCGATGCGGTTTCCCTGACTCTCTACAACGGCCAGCACAAGGAAGTCGGCGACGCGATTGCCAAGGCTTTCGAAGCCAAGACCGGCATTCACGTCAACGTGCGCAAAGGCAGCAGCAACCAGCTCGCCAGCCAGATCGTCGAAGAAGGCGATCGCTCCCCCGCCGACGTGATCTACACCGAAGAATCGCCGCCACTGAACAACCTCGGCGAACAGGGCCTGTTGGCCAAGGCCGATGACGCCACGCTGGCAGTTCTGCCGGAAAGATACGTCGCCGCCAACGGCACGTGGATAGGCGTTACCGCTCGCGTACGCGTGGTCGCGTTCAACCCGAAACTGATCGATGAAAAAGACCTGCCGAAATCGGTGATGGAATTCTCCGAGCCACAGTGGCAAGGCAAGGTCGGCTTCGTCCCGACCAGTGGTGCCTTCCAGGAACAGGCCGTTGCGATCATCAAACTGCACGGTCGTGACGCTGCTGAAGAATGGCTGACCGGCCTGCGCGCGTTCGGCAAGACGTACAGCAACAACATGGTCGCGCTCAAAGCCGTGGAAAATGGTGAAGTCGCCACCGTGCTGGTGAACAACTACTACTGGTTCGCCCTGCAGCGAGAGAAAGGCAAGCTCGATTCCAAGCTGCATTATTTCACCGGCGGCGACGCTGGCGGTCTGATCACTGTATCCAGCGCAGCCGTGCTGAAATCCAGTAAACACCCAAAAGAAGCCCAGCAATTCCTCGCCTTCATGGCCAGCGAAGAAGGACAGCGCGTGATCACTCAGACCACCGCCGAATATCCGCTGCACAAAGGCATGGAATCGGATCGCGGCCTCAAGCCGTTCAGCGAACTGGAAGCGCCGAACGTCACTCCGGCGGATCTGGGCAACGCAGAAGAAGCCTTGGAACTGGAACGCGAAGTTGGTCTGAACTGATGGCAGCATCGTTATCGGCCCCCGCCGCGCGCGGGGGTTACGTGCCACGACGCAAACGGCCGTCGATCTGGCTGGTGCTGCCGGTATTGCTACTGGTGGTACTAAGTCTGTTGCCACTGGCCTACGTCGGGGTGAAAGCCTGGCAGGCGGGCTGGGCGGAGGCGCTGCATCTGTTGTGGCGCCCGTATGTGTTTGGCCTGTTGCGCAACACGCTGGCACTGATGGTCGGCGTGACTGTCACCTGCGCGGTGGTTGGCCTGTCGCTGGCATGGCTGCTGGAACGCAGCAATCTGCCGGGCCGTCAGTTATGGGGCGTGGTTCTGTGCCTGCCGTTTGCGGTGCCGGCGTTTGTCAGCAGCTTTACCTGGGTGTCGCTGAGTGCGCAGTTCGAAGGCCTCGGCGGGGCGATTCTGGTGATGAGCCTGTCGAAGTACCCACTGATTTTTCTGCCGGTCGCGGCAACCCTGCGCAATCTCGATCCCTCTCTCGAAGAGTCCGCGCGCACGCTGGGGCAGAATCGCTGGGGCGTATTTTTCCGCGTCACCCTGCCGCTGCTGTGGCCATCGCTGCTGGCCGGTTCACTGTTGATTGCGCTACACATGCTGGTGGAATTCGGCGCACTGTCGATCATCGGCCTGCAGACCTTTACCACGGCCATTTATCAGCAATTTGAGCTTGAATTCAGCAACGCCAACGCGGCAATGCTTTCGGCAGTATTGCTGGCGCTGTGTCTGCTGCTGTTGTGGCTGGAGCTGCGCATGCGTGGCAAGGGCCGGCACGTGCGCACCGGCCAGGGCGCAGCGCGGCAAGCTGAACAGGTAAAGCTTGGACGGTGGGCGGCGCTTGGTCAGTTGTATTGCCTGTTGCTGGCGATTATCGGCAGCGGCATTCCGTTGGGGATGTTGGCGTATTGGCTGGCGGTCGGCTCATCGGCGGCGTTCCCGGTAGCGGCGATCACCGAAGCGCTGCTGTCATCGCTGGCATTGTCGCTGGGTGGCGCGGCGTTGTGCCTGGTGCTGGCCGTGCCGGTCGGCCTGCTGGTGGTGCGCTATAAAGGCCAGTTGGCGATCTGGGCCGAGCGTTTGCCGTATCTGCTGCACGCGCTGCCGGGGCTGGTGATTGCGCTGACGCTGGTGTATTTCGCCCTGCATTACGTGCCTGTGTTGTACCAGACTTCGGGTCTGTTGCTGATCGCTTATGCGCTGCTGTTTCTGCCATTGGCGCAAGCGCCGATTCGTACGGCGCTGAACAAGGCTGCACCGCAGCTCGAAGAAGCGGCGCGGACGCTGGGCGCGTCGTCATTCACGGCATTTTGCCGGATAACCCTGCCGATTATTTTCCCGGCACTGGGCGCGGCGTTTGCGCTGGTGTTCCTTGATGCGATGAAAGAATTGACCGCGACATTGCTACTCAGCCCGACCGGACTGAATACGCTGGCGACTGAGGTCTGGGCGCATACGGCGAATGTCGAGTTTGCGGCGGCGGCGCCTTATGCGGCGTTGTTGATTCTGGTTTCCGGGTTGCCGGTGTATCTGTTGACGACGCGGATGTATCTGAGCCGCTAAAAGATCGCAGCCTGCGGCAGCCCCTACAGGATGGTGCTTTTCCCTGGAGGAGCTGCCGCAGGCTGCGATCTTTTGATCTTAAGCCCTGAACTGCCCCAAGCTCGCCTTGAGTTGCGCCGCCAGACCATCCAGCACCTTGCCACTGGCCGTCGTCTCCACCACTGCCTGCGCCGCTTTCTCGGCCTGCGCATGAATCGTCTCGACTCGCCCACGCACAGCCTGCGCCCCCTGCGCCTGATGCGCTGCCGCCTGCGTTGCCAGGCCGATCGCCGCGTGCACTTGCTCAACCGAGGCCTGTACCGATTGCTGCAGTCGTGCGCTGTCACGCAGCACCAGCAATCCTTCACTGGCCTGCCGTCCCGCCTGGCCAATCGCTTCGACCGCCTCCCGTGCACCCTGCTGCAACGCGACGATGTGCGCCTGAATATCGCCCGTCGAGCTTTGTGTCTTGCTCGCCAATGCACGCACTTCGTCGGCGACCACGGCGAACCCACGCCCGGTCTCTCCCGCGCGCGCCGCCTCAATCGCTGCGTTCAAGGCCAGCAGGTTGGTTTGCTCGGCGATACCGTGGATCACCGTCAGCACCACTTCGATCTGCTCACTCTGCTGTGCCAGCCGCTCGATGACTTTCGCCCCGGTGTCGACCTGCCCGGCCAGCGCTTCGATCAGGCCGCCGACCCTGGCCGAGGTGCGGGTGTTTTCATCGGTTGCTTGACGGATTTCCACCACTTGCTTGAGTGCGGCCTGCATCGCATGGCTTTCCGATTGCGCCTCGTCGGCCATTTGCGACAACGCACGCAGGCTCTCGGCAACTTCATCGCGCTGCATGCCGGCTGCCGCATCAGCGCCGGCATTGCGCAGCGTCATTGCGCCAATCTCGACGCCGGTGCGCTGAGCAACATCGCCCGCCTCGCGCACGATCGGCTGCAACTTGTCCACAAAGCGGTTGACCGCCGAAGCCATGTCGCCGATTTCATCCTTGCTGTTGATCTGCACACGCTTGGTCAGATCGCCCTCGCCCGCTGCCAGATCGTCCATCGCCGCGTTGAGCATTTTCAGGCGATTGACCACCCGATGACCGAGCACCACGGCCAGCAACAGCAGCACGCCGCAACCGACCAGTGCCAGGCCCAGGCCGATACGCCAGCGCAGTGTCGCGGCAGCGTCTTGAACGGTTTGTGCGGTGTTGGCTTTCATTTCGCCAGCGGTGGCTTGCGCCGATTGCAGGCGCGCCTGCATCGCTTTGGCGCTGTCCGCCGCCGCACCTTTGAGGCTGTCGCCGACCAGTTGATCGCTGCTGGCAATCAGCGCCAGGAAGCGTTTGTCGAGTTCGGCCAGATCAGTTTCCACCGAGGCCGTAGAAACACCCATCAGCACCTTGCCGATTTCCACGCCATTGGGATTGATCGAGGCTTCGAGGTAGTAGACCGATGGATCGTTTTTCGCCGCATCCAGCACTTTGTCCAGCGCACGCTCGCCCTGACCTTTTTCCAGCAAGGCCTTGTTGATCGGGTTTTCACGATTGAGGTAACGGGTCAGGTGCTGGCCAGTGGCGTCGTCATAGACGACGAACAGCACGTTGGGGTTGCGCTGGGCGCGGCGAGCGAACTCCGACAGCGTTGGTACGTCACTGTCCCACATGGCACGTGGCGCTACGGACGCAAGCAACTGCGCCATGTCGTTAGCCGAATCCTTCAGATCCTTTTCCAGCGTGGCACGCAGTTGCGCCTGCTCTTCTTTGAGGCGCGCAGACAAACCGGCGGTCAGACGCTGACGAGTGCTGGCCGACAAAGCATCAAGACTGGAAGTGACTTCACGCCCGGCCTGCTCCAGCTCACCGGAGAGCTTTTGACTGTCGGCTCCCAGGCGCACGGCCAGATCGGCTTCCAGCGCCGTGACGGTGCTCCGCGTCAGGGCAACGGCCACCAACACCTGCACCAAAAGGGCGATACCAAGGGTAACGAACACCGGTCGCAGCAAACGGCTTTGTAACAGTGAGAGAACGGCTGACACTTTAAATCCCTCTACGTTGACGCCATTAATTTGATGGCACTCTTGTAGCCAGATTTACAGCAAAGGTCATGCCGTCCAACAGGCATAAACGACAAAGGCCCCGATTAAGGGGCCTTTGTTTTCTACATCAACGACTTATCAAGCAAACGGATGACGCAGAACGATGGTTTCGTTGCGGTCCGGGCCCGTCGAAATAATGTCGATCGGCGCGCCGATCAACTCTTCAACGCGCTTGATGTAAGCACGAGCATTGGCCGGCAGCTCTTCCAGGGTCTTGGCACCCACGGTCGATTCGCTCCAGCCCGGCACTTCTTCGTACACCGGCTGCAGGCCGACGTAGCTGTCAGCATCGGTCGGGGCAACGACATTGCCTTGCGCGTCTTTGTAGCCGACGCAGATGTTGATGGTTTGCAGACCGTCGAGGACGTCCAGCTTGGTCAGACAGATACCCGAGATGCTGTTCACGTCGATCGCGCGACGCAGGATGACGGCGTCGAACCAGCCACAACGACGGGCACGGCCGGTGGTGGCGCCGAACTCGTGACCTTGCTTGGCCAGGTGCGCACCGACTTCGTCAAACAGCTCGGTCGGGAACGGGCCGGAACCGACGCGGGTGGTGTACGCCTTGGTGATGCCCAAGATGTAATCGAGGAACATCGGACCAACGCCCGAACCGGTCGCCACGCCACCTGCGGTGGTATTGGAGCTGGTCACGTACGGGTAGGTGCCGTGGTCGATGTCGAGCAACGAACCTTGTGCGCCTTCGAACATGATGTCCTTGCCGGCGCGACGCAGGTCGTGCAGCTCGGCAGTCACGTCGAGCATCAGCGGCTTGAGCAGCTCAGCGTATTCTTTGCACTCGGCCAGAGTTTTTTCGAACTCGATGGCTGGCTCTTTGTAGTAACCGACCAGCATGAAGTTGTGGTAATCCACCAGCTCACGCAGCTTGTCTTCGAAGCGCGGCATGTTCAGCAGGTCGCCGACACGCAGGCCACGACGGGCAACTTTATCTTCGTAAGCAGGGCCGATGCCGCGACCGGTGGTGCCGATCTTCAGCTCGCCACGGGCCTTTTCACGAGCCTGGTCCAGCGCGACGTGGAAGGACAGGATCAGCGGGCAGGACGGGCTGATGCGCAGGCGCTCGCGCACCGGTACGCCTTTCTCTTCCAGCTTGGTGATCTCGCGCAGCAGGGCGTCAGGTGCGACGACCACGCCGTTGCCGATCAGGCATTGCACGCCTTCGCGCAGCACGCCCGACGGAATCAGGTGCAAAACGGTTTTCTCGCCGTCGATCACCAGCGTGTGGCCCGCGTTGTGGCCACCCTGGTAGCGCACTACGGCGGCAGCATGTTCGGTCAGCAGATCAACGATCTTGCCTTTGCCCTCATCACCCCACTGGGTGCCCAGGACTACGACATTCTTACCCATAACACTTGTCCTCTTTCGCGCTACCTTGGTGCCGGCGTTGGCCGGCAGGACGACTCAGGTAGCCCGTGGCGATACTTGCCCAAGCCCGTTCTGCTGAATCAATTGCCGGTCGCAGTCCG
>NZ_JBITTW010000065.1:0-13869 GCF_044542195.1 Pseudomonas sp. NPDC079367 | reverse complement strand
AGGATCAGGTCCGGCTTGCGGTCGACGATGATGGCGTGGGCCTGCTGCGAATTCTCTGCCTCGAGGCAGTCATAGCCGGCCATTTCCAACGCCACGGCGATCATTTCGCGAATCGGCGCTTCGTCGTCGACGATCAGAATGCTCCTGCCAACCATGCCTTAATCCTCTTGTCATTTAACTGTCTTGCGCCGCATTAGATAACGGAATTATTGCAGTCGTGTGACAGTATTTCAGAGTGGCGGCGATTGTGCTGATCCTGAACTAAGCTCCAAGTCCGAATCCTGACAACCACAAAAGAAGGTTTCCATGACTCAGATGACTGCTTGTTTCAAAGCCCTGCTGATGGCCGCTGCCTTGGCGCTGCCTGGCCTGGCCATGGCTGCCGATCCGGCGATGGAGAAGGACGGCATGTTCACTGACCACAAAGGCATGACCCTGTACACCTTCGCCAAGGACGCTGCTGGCAAGTCTGCGTGCAATGACAAATGCGCAGCGAACTGGCCGCCATTGATGGCGCAGGCAGGTGACAAGTCGATGGGCGACTGGACGGTGATCAAGCGTGACGATGGCTCGATGCAGTGGGCCTACCAGGGCATGCCGCTGTACACCTTCGTGATGGACAAGAAGGCTGGCGACATGACCGGCGAAGGCAAAATGGACGGCGCGTGGAAAGTCGCCAAGGCCAAATAACCAGAAAACCCCCTGTGGGAGCGGGCTTGCTCGCGAAGGCGTCGTGTCAGTCACATTCAGGGTTGACTGACACACCGCCTTCGCGAGCAAGCCCGCTCCCACAGGTATGGATCTTCAGCGCAATGCGTAATCCAGAACGATCCCGACAAATATCGCCAACCCGGCCCAGTGGTTGTGCAAAAACGCCTTGAAGCAGCGCATGCGATCACGATCACGGGTGTACCAGAACTCCCACGCATAACACCCGGCCGCCACCAGCAAACCGAGATGGAACCAGATCCCCAGCTCAAACTTCGACCCGGCCAGCGTCAGGCAGCCCAATGACAGCGCCTGCAGGCCGAGGATGATCACCCGATCCGCCTCGCCAAACAGGATCGCCGTGGATTTCACGCCGATCTTCAGATCATCATCGCGATCGGTCATTGCATAGTAGGTGTCGTAACCCACCGTCCACAGCAGATTGGCGATCCACAGCAGCCACGCCGCCGCCGGCAACTCGCCGGTCTCGGCGGTGAACGCCATCGGCATGCCCCAGGAAAACGCCGCACCCAGCACCACTTGCGGGTAATAGGTGTAGCGCTTCATGAACGGATAAGTGAACGCCAGCGCCAGACCGCCCAGCGACAGCCAGATGGTCGGCGCGTTGGTGCACAGCACCAGCAGAAAACTGATGCCCATCAGCACGGCGAAGAACACCAGCGCTTCTTTTGAACTGATCTTGCCGCTGGCCAGGGGGCGCTGGGCGGTGCGTTTGACGTGGCCGTCGACCTTGCGGTCGGCCCAGTCGTTGATCACGCAACCACCCGCGCGGGTCAACACCACGCCGAGGACGAAGATGACGATGTTGGCGAGTGACGGCGAACCCTTGCCGGCAATCCACAACGCCCACAGCGTTGGCCACAACAGCAGATAAATGCCGATCGGCTTGTCCATGCGCGTCAACTGAACGAAATCCCAGGCGCGCGGGTTCAGACGGTTGAGGGACTTGAGCAGGCTCTGGTACATCAGCAGTTCTCCGGATGGGCGCGGGCGGCGATCCACAGGCTCGGCAGGAAAATTTCCGCGACCAGCACGCTCAGCGCGCCACGGTCGAAACGTGAACGCCGACCCCATAGCGCAGGGGCTTTCACCGCAGGCGGCAGCCATTGTTCAGGGTAGTGGCAGACTTCAATCGCGCGGCGCTGGAACGCCTGATCGCAAAACAGCAATTCGCCCAGCGAGCGGCTGCCCAGTTCATCCATGTGCAAACCATCGCCTTGCAGGGCTGCTCGCGAGGCGACGCTGCGGGCAAACACCCAGGCTTCGCCATGGCCGCGCAAATACACCTCGCGCACCCAGCCTTCGCTGCCCTCGGCCAGATCCAGTGCCGCGCATTCATCAGCGCGCAGGGTGTCCCAGCCTTCGAACAACGGCGTCACGCTGAAGCCATCGTTGGACAACCGAGTCAAACGGCGGGTCAGCGAACCTTCGTCGAACAACCAGTCGAGGGTCAGAGGATCGGGGCGAGGCGTCAGGCGGGCTTGGGTCAGCCAGAGCGGGGCGGGACAGGCATTTGAATGTTGCACAATGAGTCATTATTGGCCGCAAATGAGGCGGCGAGCTTACCATGGCGGGCGACAAGATCGAGCGGCGCCGGCCGCCGTTGCGCCGAACAGGCTTGCATCTGCCCGGCACCCTCAGTACAAAACGCCCTGAGCCGGATGGCAGCGCAGCACCCATCGACCGTCCGCGCCGGCACTACGCCTGAACCCTGAGGAAGTACCTGAATGAAGAAGTGGCAATGTATCGTCTGTGGCCTGATCTACAACGAAGCCGACGGCTGGCCGGATGACGGCATCGCGCCGGGCACCCGCTGGGAAGACGTACCGGCAGACTGGCTGTGCCCCGACTGCGGTGTCGGCAAGATGGACTTTGAAATGATCGAAATCAACTAAGCAAAACACAGGAGTAAGGCATGAGCGCACCAGTCGTCATCATCGGCACCGGGCTTGCGGGCTATAACCTGGCCCGCGAGTTTCGCAAGCTCGACAGCGAAACCCCGCTGCTGTTGATTACCGCCGATGACGGCCGCTCTTACTCCAAGCCGATGCTCTCCACCGGCTTCGGCAAGAACAAGGACGCCGACGGCCTGAGCATGGCCGAACCCGGCGCCATGGCCGAGCAGTTGAACGCTGAAGTGCGCACCCATACGCGCATCAGCGGTATCGACGCCGGCCACAAACGTTTGTGGATCGGCGAAGAAGCGGTGCCCTATCGCGACCTTATCCTCGCCTGGGGGGCGGAAACCGTCCGCGTGCCGATCGAAGGCGACGGCGCTGACCTGGTCTTCCCGATCAATGATCTGGAAGATTACGCGCGCTTTCGTGCCGCCGCCGAGGGCAAGCGTCGGGTGTTGGTGCTCGGCGCCGGGCTGATCGGCTGTGAGTTTGCCAATGACCTGATCCTCGGCGGCTACGAAGTGCAACTGGTCGCGCCGTGCGAGCAGGTCATGCCAATGCTCTTGCATCCTGCCGCTGCGGCGGCCGTGCAGGCCGGGCTGGAAAGTATCGGGGCGAAGTTTCACCTCGGCCCGGTGCTGACCCGGCTGGAGAAAGCCGCCGATGGCCTGCAAGCGCACCTGTCCGATGGCCAGATCATCCCGTGCGATGTGGTGGTCTCGGCGATCGGTCTGCGTCCACGCATCGATCTGGCGGCAGCTGCCGGCGTGCAGGTCAATCGCGGCGTGACGGTCGATCGTTACCTGAAGACTTCCCACACCAACATTTACGCCTTGGGCGATTGCGCTGAAGTCGACGGGCTCAATCTGCTCTATGTGATGCCGCTGATGAGTTGCGCCCGTGCACTGGCGCAAACCCTCGCTGCAAATCCGACCGCGGTCAGCTACGGGCCGATGCCGATCACCGTAAAAACCCCGGTGTGCCCGCTGGTGGTTTCGCCGCCGCCACGAGGCCGCGAGGGCGTGTGGAGCGTTGAAGGGCAGGGCGCCGACATCAAAGCGCTGTGCCGCAGTGCCGACGGTCAGTTGCTCGGTTACGCACTGACCGGCGGGGCGGTCATGGAAAAACTGGCCCTGAACAAACAGCTGCCGCCGCTGCTGGCGTAAATGCCGGTCGTTCTGTCGTAAACACCGCTCTTTTGCCCCGACAAAGGTCTTGGGGAGACTGGCGCCGCCGTTGGCGGCGTGCCATTCTCACTTCCGTCTGCCGCAGAGTAGAGCCTGCGGCGCTTTGGGCGCTGTTCCAACGAGAACAGCACGGACATAACAACAAAAAACCGTCAAAGGGGCTTCACTAATGCGTAAACCAGAACTCGCCGCTGCAATCGCCGAAAAGGCAGACCTGACCAAAGAACAGGCCAACCGCGTCCTCAACGCCGTCCTCGAAGAAATCACCGGCGCCCTGCACCGCAAGGACAGCGTGACGCTGGTCGGCTTCGGCACCTTCCTGCAGCGCCACCGCGGCGCCCGCACCGGCAAAAACCCGCAGACCGGCGAACCGGTGAAGATCAAGGCCAGCAACACCGTGGCGTTCAAGCCAGGCAAGTCGTTGAAAGACAGCGTCAATCCTTGATGGCGGCGTGCTCCCCTGAATGACGGGGAGAACCGCAAATGAGAAATGGGCACACCGATTGCGGTCGGGTGCCCATTTTTTGTGGTTGCCTGATGGCTTACTGGCGTCGGAAGCAAGCCTTGCCGTTACCGAAGTCCACAGCCAGGCAGTTTGGCTCGATTGCCAATTGCAGATCCTGGAACAGTCCGCCCAGATCGCTGTTGGAGGCAGGCTTGGCTGTGCTTTCCAACACTACTGTCTGGTTCTCGACCTTCCAGGTGCCTTTGGCAAAACCGTCGGCGCTGCCGTACGCCACGCCGGCGTCAAAGGTACCGTCCTTGCGCAACAGCAACTCCGCGCCCATTTCCATTGCGCCGGTCAGGTAGTAATGGCCGTCTAGTGGCGGTGTATCTGCTAATACCGGGGTGATGGGAAAGCCGATGAGTGCGGCGAACACTAGTGGTTTCAAATCCATGAAATGAAGCTCCTTGGCAGCTGTATTAAGAGGACCGAATTTTCGGGGTGTCGGATTCTGCCATAGCGGTGCTTTGCCGGCCCGCTGTTTAAACGCTACACAATCGAATCAATATCCAGCTGAAACGGCGCGCCAACTGCATGCCCACCGGTCATCGCGGCGATAGCGGCGTCGTGGTCTTCAGCGGCTGGCGGGATCATCGCCAGTTGCTCCTGAACCAGGTTTTCAGGGTGGGCGTTCCAGCGCAGCAGACTTTCCTCGACCCATTCGGGCTGGTCGGCATAGCTGCCGTAAACGTCGGCCTCGCTGACCCGTTGATCGCGCAGCGCTGTCAGGCGGGCCTTGGTCATGCTGATCTTGTCTATTTCCTGATTGAGCATCAGCGTCTTGTGCGCGCGCTCCTGCTCTCGCACGTAAGAACGGTGGTTGTTTTCCAGTTCACGCTTAACGGCCCGCAGCTGTTGCTGAATATTCTCCAGGGCGCTGCTGATCCACTCGAATTCGCGATTGGTCACCAGCGAACGCTTGAGCTGCAGTGCTTCCTGCCAACGGCGCAAGCTGGCCCAGCAGCCGGGGATGTAGCTGACGACCATTGAGTGGTGACCCCGGTCGAACAACTGCCGCAGAAACGATCCGCGTTCGGGCAAGCCGTTGGTAGCGCGCAGGGCCTTGGCGCAGCCGTGATCGACGATCGTGCTGCAACCCGGCTCCCAGAGAAGGGAGGATCGGTGGTCCTTGTCGAACTCAACGGGCATGAAATGGCGCAAAGCACCGTGATGCCCATAGTCGTCGCCAAAGAAATTGATGATTCCCCAGATCAGCAGGCCGAGGCCGGCGACCGGGTTGAAGCCCAGCACCACGGCGTTGGTTGCGTACATCGGCCCAGGCTTGGCAAAGGTGTTCATCCAGGTCGCCGGCACGCTCGGTACCGGATCGTTCTGATTGACGATGCGGTGGTGGGCCAATGCTTTGGCGCTTTCGATGAACGTGGTGTCACCAGCGCGGGGGGCGCCGTAGGTGTAGAGCACGATTTGCGGGGAGAACTCCAGGTTGCGTCTCAGCATCTCGGACAGGATCAGTGCAACTGCACCGCCCAGACTGTGACCCGTGATCAGCAGCTTTTGCCCGCTGTAGAATTTTTCCAGATAAGTCACGATGAATGGATAAGCCGCCAAAGCGCCACCGTAGAAACCGCGGTGCACTTTGCCTTCGCCTTCGGCAAAGGGAACCTGATAGGCATCGCCGTCACGCCGGCCGTCGGGCCAGATCTCACTGGTACCTCGCACGCTGATCAGGATCAACTCGTCATGGTGGCAGATGAAAGCTTGGGTATCAGTACTGTTGTCTTTGTTACGGTCATCGAGACAGTGCAACTTGGCCGGGTGTTCTTGTTCGTCGCCCAACGCGGGGTCATTCACTTCGGGGTAAAGGTTCGGGTCGAACGGCACCACTTCCAGGCGTTTCGAATACGGCACGTCTTCGTACAGTGGGTAGTATTTCTGCGTTTGCGAGTCATCGACCTTCCACAACTCGTCGAACTGCGGCAGCGCGTGGCCGAACCAGTTGCCGCTGCTGGGCTGTACCGGAAAGCTTACCGTGTCGGTCTGCACCGGTTGAGTGTTGGGTTCCTGTCCGAAATCGGTGTAGCTCAGCGTCGCCATCACCGACAGCTGATAAAGGTTGAGCGCGCAGAACGCGTCGCCTGTCGACAGCATTGGCCGTAGCGCTCTCATCGGCCGTACTTCCAGCACATGGTGTTTGTTCGGCAGCAGTGCGACGCCCTTGGGCGGCGGCGGGGAAAACCCCAATTCGACGGTGGCCATCTCCGCCGCACTCAAGATGGTGTGCAGTCCGCCATCCGCAGAAGTTTTATCGACGGCCGTGAAGTCTCTGGACTTCGCAGCGGGGCGCATGAGCTTGTGCGCCGCCCTCTTCGGAGGGTCGCGACGAGCAACCAGTGGTGGCAGGTGGGCGATGTGCTTTACCAGTTCACTGACTTCGACCTGGCAGTACGCATCGGTTTCGGACAGGTCCTTGGCGGGGTTTGCCTGGGTGCGAGTGCCTGTTTTGTGGAAGAAGCGGGTTTTTTCGGCGCGGACTTGGAGATCAGTTATGGGAAGGGGATAGTGGGGTCTTTTTATCAACCCCTTGTATAGAGTGTCCGAACCGTCGTATGGGCGGTTTGCCTTAAGTACTAAAGGGCCGCAGTAGTGGCTGTCGACCTTTGCGAAGCCGTTAGCATCAAGCCTTAGCGTATAAACCGTATCTTCGTAATCTATAACTTCGATCTTCAAGCCGGCGTAGGGTCTGCCATCACCAAATTCGTCCACGAATTGAAAGCTTGTCGAATGCGCGCGCCGGGGGCATGCATGAATATTGCCCGACATGAAAGGTGCATGATTGGCGGCTAAGGGGGAGGTATTCATGGTTTTGTTTCCCATTTCTCCGTGCATCCCGGGTAGATGGTGCAGACTCTTCCGTCCACCATCCGGAACGTGCTGAAGTCTTTGTAGTTTCCGTTGCAATAGGCGTGTTGATCTTCAAATTTCTCGCCCATACAGCGTTTCCAGCCACCGGGCACTTCGGCCCATGTGTCTCCCCAAGCCGGCTTTTCTTCTTCAGACAACCCAACTTTCAGCGTCACCGTTTTGCCCTCAAGTTGAGTCAATGTGTATGCCGTGGAAGGTCTCGTTCGCAGCACGTTGCCCTGTGCATCCATTTTTTTGCAGGTCAGCAGTTTGATCAGGGATCGATGTGGGCCGACGGTGCGGAATGACCACATGCATTCACCATAAAACTCCCCTGCACCGTCCTCGTTGAAAGTGCCCTTTAATCGTTCCAGCAACTCTGGGCGAACGAAAATCGAGGCGTAGTCCATGCTGAAGTTGCTTCGGCCTTTTCCATAAAACCCGATGACCTTGATTTCCACTTTGTTGAGCGCCAACGGACAATCGCTGACGGTTTTGTACAACTCGATTTCCGCAGTGCTTACATATTCCATGGTGGGTTTATTGAAGCTCACCCAGAAATCCGGCTTTCCTGGCACGCGGCAGGTTTCACCTGCGGCAGGCAGATAGATAGCCTTGAGCTCGTATTTGAAGTCAGGTGGGAAGTCCGGAATAAAGGTGAAGGAGTTTGGCTTGTCTACCGCCGAACAGCCTGAAGTCAGAGCGAGAACACCGCCGAGAGTACTGGCGATGAGGGCTCGTTTGATACGCGGGAGCGTTTGCCGCCGATTGAATTCTTTCCGGTCGTTCATGGCTTTTCTTCCGTGTTTTCTGTGCATCCTGGGTAGATGGTGCAAACCCGCCCATCGACCATTTTGAAAGTGCTGAAATCTTTGTCGTTGCCGAAACAGAACGCATCCTGATCCTCAAAGGCTTTCCCCATGCAGCGCTTCCATCCGCCGGGCACTTTTACCCACGTGTCACCAAAAGCGGGCTTTTCCCGCTCAGATAATTGGATTTTCAGAGTCACCGTTTTTCCGGAAAGCTGAGTCAGCGTGTACGCCGTGAAAGGACGGCTCCGCCCGACATTGCCCTGTGCATCCATTTTTTTGCAGGTCAGCAGTTTGATCAGATAACGCTTCGGGCCCACCGTGCGAAAAGACCACATGCATTCACCAAAGAACTCAGCTGTCTCGTCATCTCTGAAACTACCCATCTGTCGTTCCAACAACTCCGGACGCACAGCAATCGAGGCGTAGTCATAACTGAAGTTGCTTCGCCCTGAACCATAAATACCGATGACCTTGATCTCGATGTAATTCAGCGCCAGAGGACATTCGCTTACGGTTCTGTACAGCGGGATCTCGGAAGTCCCTTCGTACTTCATATTGGTTTTGTTGTATCCCAGCTGAGTGTTTCTCCCGCCAGGCACGGTGCATGTTTGGCCCTTGGCCGGAACATAGGTGGCCGTCAGGTCGTACCTGAATCCGGGCGGAAAATCCGGAACAAACGTAAACGTGTTCGGGGTCTTCACCGTCGTACAACCCACCAGCAATCCCAGGCATCCACTCAGCAGCAACCCTCGTTTCAAGTTCCTCATCGACCTACCTCTCCCTGCCAATACAACGCTTCCTGATATACCCGCTCAAAATGCATCGCCGGATCTTCACCGGGTTTGGGCAGCCATGATTTGCCTGGCCGATATCCCGGTAACTGCAAACTGCGGGTCAGCAAGAAATGCACTTGCTCCGGTTGTTGCCAGCCCCACAATTGCGTCAGTTGAATCAGGCCCCACAACCACTCATCGACGTCGAGTTGTTCGGCCAGCGTGGCCATGGCTTCGGTGTGTTCGCCGACCAGGTAACGGCGGGTGTTGTCGAACAGCACGTTGGCGTAGATCAGCTCCGGGGTCGGCGTGTGCAGCCACGGCGGATCCATCGGCAGCGGGTGGTGGCCGGGGTCCGGGTTGTCGATGGCGTTCCATCGCTCTGCGTGCCAATAGCAGACGCTGTTGAATGGTCCGAGAAACGCCGCGCGGTGCTCGGGTTGCAGGTGCGCCAGCGCACGTCCCAGAACCCGGTTGTCATGCACGCGGTACACCGCCTGATTCGGGCGTTCGCCGGTGATCAGGCGCTCGCGCCAGTGCGCGGCCAGCAGATCAAGCTCGCCATGACGGGCACTGGCCAGCCAGCCCCAATTGCGCTCGGGCGTGGCGAGCAAGGCCTGGATGGCGGGATGCTGCGCCGTATCGATCTGCAACAGCAGCGGGCCGGTTGGCGCCAGCGACTCGGCCGGCGTGCCGGTGTACAGCGGGCGAAACCGCGCGGTGCCGAGGTCGCGGGTCAGCGCAGCGTGCTCTGCGCTTTGATCGTCGGTGTCGAGCATCAGATACAGATCGCAGCCGGCGCGGGATTGCGCGTACAACCATTGTGCGACCGGGCTCATGCGACTTCTCCCAGCTCGCACAGACCCGCCGCGCAGGCTTCGCACAGCGGGCAATAGTCCGCCGCCTGCAGGCGGGCACTGTTGATGATCGACTGCGGTGTGGCGTTGATCGGAGGAGCCAGACCGGCCTCTGCCTGTAGCGGTTGTAGCGGCGCGAGCCCCGGCAGCGGCGCTCCGCCCTCTACCATGGGCACGCTGCTGAAAATCCCGGCGGCATTGATCACGATGTGATGGCCGCCCGCTGACAGCGTCAGGCTCATGCCGGCATCAATCACCACGTTGCTTGCAGTGACATGCGCCTGTTGACCGGCCTGAATCACCAGGGCGCCAACGGTCTGACTGCTGGTGCCGCTGACGGTCAGCATGTCATCGGCATTGATCAGTGTGCTGCGCAGCCCTTGATGAGTGCGCGAATCCCGGCCCTCAATCAGGCTGGTGCTGTCATTGCCGACATGCTCATGGCGGTCGCGCGTGATCAGGCTGCGGCTGTCGTTGAGGATCAGTTGCTCCAGATCACGCTGGGCCCGCAGGTAGATTTTTTCCTGCCCGGCGCGATCCTCGATCGACAGTTCGTTGTAGCCGCCATTGCGCGGAGTGCTCTGGCTGCGCAACACCGTTCGGGTCTGACTCGCCGGCAAGGGATGAGCAACACCATTGACCTTGTTGGCGACGCAGCCGGTAATCAAGGGGTGATCCGGGTTGCCCTCCAGAAAAGTCACGACCACCTCCATTCCAACCCGGGGTATGGCCACTGCGCCAAATCCATCACCCGCCCAACTGGAGGCTACGCGCAGCCAGCAGCTGCTTTTCTCGCTGTTGCGTTCAGTGCGGTCCCAGGGGAACTCAACCCGAACCCGTGCGTGCTCGTCGCAAAAAATTTCCTCCCCCGGTGGCACGGTGACTTTTGCGGTCTGGCAAACCAGCAGAGGCCTCGGCGCGGGCAGTGGCGGGCGGTAAAACACATCCGCAGGGATAGCCTTGAACGTGTTGCGATAACCCTGCGTGAAGCCATTGGCAGCATGGGCATCGTCGCTGCTGAAGACCTCTTCGAGCACGCCTGGTTGCTTGCCTTCATGAGAGAGCTGCAGCAGCCGCCACGACTCGTTGCACTCCGGCCGAGGATGTTGGCGCAGATCGAACAGGTGACCGCTGCGCAGAATCGGCTGATTGCTTTTGCCTTCAATCCATTGGTAATCGCTGCGGTGGCGCTCCAACGTCTGACGCGCCAGCTGTTTGCCGGACCTCTCTGAGGTCATCAACAACGGATAGCGGTAGTCTTCGAGCTCGGGACTGAACTCGGCGGTGAAACGGTTTTCCAGCAGCAGGTTGGGGCGCTTCAGGTCATAGTCGCGGCGGGTGACAGTGCTGGTGCGTGTGTTGAAGCCCAGGGTCAGGTGGTTGACCACCGGGTGTTCGGCGACCATGCCGCTATCAACCTGAAAGGGTGTCGTACCCAAGTTGGGCGCGAACACCGGGCTGTCGCTGAACACCAGCAAATGCCCGTCGACCGAATGCTGGTGATGCCAGGCAATACCCTCTTCGGCGCACAGGCGCTGGATGAACAGGAAATCGCTTTCGCCGTACTGCGTGCAGTATTCACGTGGCTCGCCGGCGGCGACATTGAATGTGAAGTCATCGGCCTGGATGCCATGCCCTCTGAGCACTTGCGCGATGATGTGCGGCACTGTCAGCTGCTGAAAAATCCGTTGGTCCTGGCTCAGTTGCAGATAGTGTAGCGCCGGCACCAGTGTCAGCTCGTATCGGGTCAGGCGCTTTCCGGTCTCGCCCAGCATTACATCTTCGATCCGCCCGTGAATGCCTTCATCCCTTAATCCGAACTGCAGAAAGGCGGGCTGGCTGAGCAGGCTTTCCAAATCAAAATCCGCGTGTTCGCTCACCAGCTCGACGCGAAAAGCGTACAGCTGGCTGATCGCTTCTGTACCTGTGAACGCGAGCACCTGAAAGTCGTGACGAATGGCCGGGATGTGCAGTGAGAATGGCGCGCAGTGGCCTTTGCCGAACATGGGCTTGTCCTTAAGCAAAATGAGTCAGAGCGCGATACCGTTCCTCCCTGATCGCCGCGCATGAAAAGTTGCCAAGGCAAGCTAACGGCGCGGCAAACTAATTGATGTAAGAAGTATCCCTGACATTTGTCAGAGTATTCCGGGTTTGAAAGTGTCGGGGGAATGAGTGAAGTGTCTGTAGGACGCCGCTTCGATAACTATCGACTTGACGGTGTTTGACAGTGAGAAAAGTTTCAGAATAATGAAGTGCCATCATTATAGTGGCACTTTTTGCGATCACCGTTGTCGTTGGAAACTTCTTGATGGCAATCGGTCATTTTCGGAAGTGTCCTACTTCTATTTTCTTTTGAATTTGTCATGCTGCACGCCGCTCGAGGATACGAGCGTCAGATAAACTCGCCCGGCTGGGTGGGAGGCTCTGGGTCAACGGTTTCGCGGGAGCAGGGGAAATGTGCTGATTAATAAGCGGCATCAGGGAAACCCCTGCGGCATATAGGGCGATCTCCTGCAGACCTCAATGAACAGTTCGTCTTGTTGTTTAATCAGATGCTTGCTAGTGGCCATCATAGTGATTACGATGCGCCCACTTGAAAGAGCACATCTCAATTGGATGAGTCGCTGAACTGCTCTTCGATACTGTCCCGCGTGGCTGAAACTGCATTCGCCCGCACGACTGTAATCCTTAATAAAGGCCATGGATGTCCTACTCAAGCAAACTTTCCGCCCATTACCTCGAACTCGCAAAAGTCTCTGTTTCCAAAGAGAATTTCGCGGGCGAAGACGTTCGTTTTTCGAGCGAGTTCGAGGCGCTGGAAAGTGAGCTGGCCAAGGCTTCGTCGATGCACGAAAGCGGGCAGGTCGACTGGCTGAAAATCCGCGAAAACAGCGAAAATCTGCTGCGTACCCAATCCAAGGATCTGCGTGTCGGCGCCTGGCTGACCTGGTCGCTGTACCAGCGTGAATCCTTCCCGGGCCTGCTCGCCGGCCTCGGTCTGCTGCACCATCTGTCGGAAAACAACTGGGCCGACGTCCACCCGCTCAAACCCCGCACCCGTGCCGCCGCGATTGGCTGGCTGGTGCCGCGTCTCGAGCAGGTCATTACCGAAAACATTGCGATCAAAGAGCAGTTGCCGATGTTCCGGCAGCTCTCCGAGCACCTGGCCGGTCTCGAAGCCGCCTGTACTGAACATCTGGGCGATGATGCGCCGCTGCTGCTGCCGATTTCCCGCCGCCTGAAAACCATGATCCAGCGCGCCGCCGACAACCAGCCGGCTCCCGGTGTGGTGGGCGCGGCGGTGGCGCAGGTCAAGCAGGCGGCGAGCCAGTTGCTCACTCCAGGCGCGCCGATCGACAACGAAAGGGATGCGCACAAGGCCCTGCGTGCCCAGCAGGAAAGCGCCCGGCCGTTGTGCGCCTGGTGGCTGAAACAGAAAGCCACTGACCTGCGCGCCCTGCGCCTCAATCGCACGCTGTTGTGGATGACCATCGACGCGGTGCCCGAGCGCAACGCCGAGCAGATCACCGTATTGCGCGGCCTGCCGCTGGAAAAGCTCAAGCTCTATCAGGACCGTTTCGATCAGGGCAAATACGCCGACCTGTTGGTGGAACTGGAGGCGAGCCTGGCGAAGGCGCCGTTCTGGTTCGATGGCCAGAGGATGGTCTGGGAATGTCTCCAGAACCTCAACGCCGAATTGGCAATGCGCGAAGTGGAAATCCACTTCGCGCTTTTGATTCAGCGCCTGCCGGGCATCATCGAGTTGCGCTTCCATGACGGCGCGCCGTTTGCCGATCCGTCCACCCGGGCGTGGATCGCCGCCAATGTCATGCCGCACCTGCAAAGCGCCAGCGCGCCGCGCAAGGTCGAAAGCGAGAACGTCGAAACCCAGCCGGCGTGGGAAAAAGCCCTCGAGGAAGTCCAGCCGATCCTGCGCAAGGAAGGTTTGAAGCCGGCCGTGCAGATTCTCAAGCAGGGTCTGCAATCTGCCCACGGTGGCCGTGAACGCTTCTTCTGGCAGTTCACCCTCGCGCGGCTGTGCTTCCTGGCCAAGAAATACGAACTGGCGAAGAACCAGCTCGAAACCCTCGATCAGACATTACAGGACTCAGGCCTGCACGCCTGGGAGCCCGATCTTGCATTGCAAGTGCTGCACCTGCTGCACAGTTGCTGCGAGTTGTTGCCGCAGAACCACGCCGTACGTGAAAGCCAGGACGAGATGTATCGCAGGCTGTGCCACCTCGAT
>NZ_JBITTW010000064.1:0-15186 GCF_044542195.1 Pseudomonas sp. NPDC079367 | reverse complement strand
GTCAATGTACGCAGCAGGTTCTTGTAGTCCTCGCGGATGTCCGCGTCGGATTCCTTAAGTGCATTGATCTTGCGGCAGGCGGGCACCTCGGGGGTGTGGTCGCGACCGCCAAACACATCGCCGATTTCCGGCAGGCTGTGGTTGGTCAGTTCCTTGGACAACGCCATGGCGACCTGACGCGGACGAGCCACCGAGCGCGAACGGCGCTTGGACAGCAAGTCGGAAATCTTGATCTTGTAATACTCGGCGACGGTGCGCTGAATGTTATCCACAGAGACCAGTTTGTCCTGCAACGCCAGCAGGTCTTTCAGGGATTCGCGGATCAGCTCGATGGTGATGTCGCGGCCCATGAAGTGCGAGTGGGCGATCACGCGTTTCAGCGCGCCTTCCAGCTCACGGACGTTGGAGCGAATACGCTGGGCAATGAAGAACGCGGCGTCATGGGGCAACTCGACCTTAGCCTGATCGGCCTTTTTCATCAGGATCGCCACGCGGGTTTCCAGTTCCGGCGGCTCGACGGCAACGGTAAGGCCCCAGCCGAAGCGGGATTTCAGACGTTCTTCAAGGCCTTCGATTTCTTTCGGGTAGCGGTCACTGGTAAGAATGACCTGCTGACCACCTTCAAGCAGGGCGTTGAAGGTGTGGAAAAACTCTTCCTGAGAGCGCTCCTTGCGAGCGAAGAACTGAATATCGTCGATGAGCAAGGCGTCCACCGAACGGTAGAAGCGCTTGAATTCGTTGATCGCGTTCAGTTGCAGCGCCTTGACCATGTCGGCCACGAAACGCTCGGAATGCAGGTACACGACCTTGGCATTCGGATTCTTCTTTAATAGGTGGTTGCCCACCGCGTGCATCAAGTGGGTTTTACCCAAGCCGACGCCACCATAAAGGAACAATGGGTTGTAACCGTGCTTGGGGTTGTCCGCCACTTGCCAGGCCGCCGCACGGGCGAGCTGGTTGGATTTACCTTCTACGAAATTCTCGAAGGTGAATGTACGGTTCAGGTAACTGGTGTGCTTGAGCGCACCTTCGACCTGCACGGTGCGCTGTTCGGCGCGAACCGGGGCCTGTTGCGAAGCAGCGCCGGCCATCGGGTCGAAGCTGTCACGGGACGGCTCCTCACTGACTTCAGCAGTTTTCTGCGTGGAACGCTTGGCCGGAGCGGGCGCCGGTGCCAGGTTGTTCGTCGGCACGTTATTGGCCTGCGCCTGGGAAACCTGCGCCGCCGCCAGCGGGGCATTCGGTGCGGCACGCGGTGCGGAGCTGCGTTTGCTGCCTATTAACAAGGACAGCGCCGGCGTCGAGCCATTGCCGTGCTCATCCAGCAATTCAAGAACCCGACCCAGGTACTTTTCGTTGACCCAGTCCAGCACGAACCGATTCGGTGCGTAGACGCGCAACTCGTCGCCTTCGGCTTCGACCTGTAGTGGACGGATCCAGGTGTTGAATTGTTGGGCAGGCAGCTCTTCGCGCAAAAGCTCTACGCACTGCTGCCAAAGTTCCACTGACACGGATATCCCCTAAGTTGAAAGCCGGTGAGGCAAAAACAAGCGGCCATTGTAGCGGCGAGCCGTTCACTTATCCACATGCAGGTAGCTCCATCGCCATCATTTATCAACGCACAGGCGTCCCGAAAGGCGACCAACGGTCTGTGAATAAGCCCTGTGGATAAACACCTCTGAGGTCACTGGACAACTGGGGGCTGAACCCGGTGGATAACTGGCCTGTGGATAACAGGCCCTTTCACGCACAGCTTATCCGATAGCGCAGCACAGGCTGAACACGGTTTTCCCCTGTAGTTGTCATTCTCTGTACATCACATGGAATAAGGCCTCGTGGCGGTTATCCACAGAAGAACCCGTGCCTAGCTTTTACAAGCTTTACAGAAAAGCTTTAAATAATTCCCTTCTTTATTTTTATATCTGGCGGACAGGCTTTCGAGCTAAAACCCCACTCGGATCTATTTATAAGGAAACGCTGGTTGGAAATTGACCTGAAGGCTTGCTTTCTCTAGAATCCCCGGTCTCTTAAAACGGGGGCCATTCCGGCCCGTTGTGGACGAACCAGGTAACACGACATGAAACGTACTTTCCAACCAAGCACTATCAAACGCGCTCGTACCCACGGTTTCCGTGCTCGCATGGCTACCAAGAACGGCCGCGCAGTCCTGTCGCGTCGTCGCGCCAAAGGTCGTGCGCGTCTGGCAGTTTGATAATCCGGTACTGGAGGTGAGTCAGGACTTCAGTCGGGAAAAGCGTCTGCTTACCCCCCGGCATTTCAAGGCAGTCTTTGACTCCCCTACCGGCAAGGTTCCGGGGAAAAATCTCCTGCTCCTTGCACGCGACAACGATCTTGATCACCCCCGACTAGGGCTGGTTATCGGGAAAAAGAGCGTAAAGCTCTCCGTTGAGCGCAATCGCCTCAAACGTCTAATGCGCGAATCGTTCCGTCTGCACCAGGATTCACTGGTCGGCTGGGACATCGTTATCGTCGCGCGCAAAGGTTTGGGTGATGTAGAAAACCCCGAATTGATTCAGCATTTCGGCAAACTCTGGAAGCGTCTGGCGCGTAACAAGCCAGTTCCGGCAGTCAAAACCGAAACTGTAGGGGTAGACAGTACCGATGCGTAAACTGGCCCTCGTTCCGATCCAGTTTTATCGCTATGCCATTAGTCCTTTAATGGCCAGCCACTGTCGCTTCTACCCCAGTTGTTCCTGCTACGCGTATGAAGCCATTGAAAATCATGGCCTTCTGCGCGGTGGCTGGCTGACCTTTCGTCGTTTAGGTCGCTGTCATCCGTGGAATCCCGGTGGTTATGACCCGGTTCCACCTGTCCCTACCTCCCGTTCTTCTTCGTTGGCCGAGTATTCATGGTTATCATACGGTCTTTCCTGATCGTCGCCCTGGCAATCGTGTCCTACGTCATGGTTCTTAAATGGAACCAGGATTATGGCCAGGCTGCCCTGCCGACTCAGAATGTTGCTTCCAGTACGACTACATCCGGTTTGCCGGACACCGCCACTGGCACCAATGCCGCCAGTGACGATATTCCGCGCGCCGCCAGCGATACCAGCGCACCTGCCGAAACGCCGGTTGCCGCCAGCAAGGACCTGATTCAGGTCAAGACCGATGTGCTCGATCTGGCGATCGATCCACAAGGTGGCGACGTTGCGCAACTGACTCTGCCTCTGTATCCACGTCGTCAGGACCGTCCTGACGTGCCGTTCCAGCTGTTCGACAACGGCGGCGAACGTGTTTATCTGGCGCAAAGCGGTCTGATCGGCACCAACGGCCCGGATGCAAACCCGGCCGGTCGTCCGGTTTATTCCTCGGAGAAGAAGGTTTACCAACTGGCTGACGGTCAGGATCAACTCGTGGTTGACCTGAAATTCAGCAAGGACGGCGTCAACTACATCAAGCGTTTCACCGTCAAACGTGGCCTGTACGACGTTGCCGTTTCCTACATTGTGGATAACCAGAGCGCTCAGCCCTGGAACGGCGCGATGTTCGCTCAGCTGAAACGTGATGCAAGCGCGGATCCTTCGTCCACAACAGCTACTGGCACTGCGACTTACCTGGGCGCTGCCCTGTGGACAAGTTCGGAGCCGTACAAGAAAGTGTCCATGAAGGACATGGACAAGGCGCAGCTCAAAGAAACCGTCACCGGTGGCTGGGTCGCGTGGCTGCAACATTACTTCGTGACTGCGTGGATTCCGGCCAAGGGCGAAAACAACATCGTCCAGACCCGTAAAGACAGCAAAGGCAACTACATCATCGGATACACCGGTCCTACTCTGACCGCTGCTCCAGGTGCAAAAGTTGAAACCAGCGCTGTGCTGTACGCCGGTCCGAAAAGTCAGGCTGTGCTGAAAGAGTTGTCCCCAGGTCTGGAATTGACCGTCGATTACGGCATTCTGTGGTTCATTGCCCAGCCTATCTTCTGGCTGCTGCAACACATCCACGCGATTGTCGGTAACTGGGGCTGGTCGATCATCTTCCTGACCATGCTGATCAAAGGGATTTTCTTCCCGCTGTCAGCGGCCAGCTACAAGTCGATGGCGCGCATGCGTGCCGTGGCGCCGAAATTGGCTGCGCTGAAAGAGCAACATGGCGATGACCGGCAGAAGATGTCGCAAGCCATGATGGAGCTGTACAAGAAAGAGAAGATCAATCCACTGGGCGGCTGCTTGCCAATCCTCGTGCAGATGCCGGTCTTCCTGTCGCTGTACTGGGTTCTGCTGGAAAGCGTGGAAATGCGCCAGGCGCCGTTCATGCTGTGGATCACTGACCTGTCGATCAAAGATCCGTTCTTCATTCTGCCGATCATCATGGGCGCAACCATGTTCATCCAGCAGCAGCTGAACCCGACTCCTCCGGATCCGATGCAGGCGAAAGTGATGAAAATGATGCCAATCATCTTTACCTTCTTCTTCCTGTGGTTCCCGGCAGGTCTGGTGCTGTACTGGGTAGTGAACAACTGCCTGTCGATTGCACAACAGTGGTACATCACGCGTAAGATCGAAGCGGCAACGAAAAAAGCCGAGGCGTAACTTGCACTGTGGATAACACCACTCAAAACGCCCCCTAGTGGGGCGTTTTGCTATCTGCCACTTTTGTCTGGATGCCGCTTTATGAGCACACCCCGTGAAACCATCGCCGCCGTCGCCACCGCCCAAGGTCGCGGCGGTGTGGGCATCGTCCGTATTTCCGGGCCGTTGGCCAATGTGGCGGCAAAAGCCATCAGCGGCCGAGAACTGAAACCGCGATACGCCCATTACGGGCCGTTTTTCAGCGACGATCAGCAGGTGCTGGATGAAGGTCTGGCACTGTATTTCCCGGGGCCGAACTCGTTCACCGGCGAAGACGTCCTGGAATTGCAGGGCCACGGTGGCCCGATCGTGCTCGACATGTTGCTCAAACGCTGCCTGGAACTGGGTTGCCGTCTGGCCCGTCCGGGTGAATTCAGCGAGCGCGCCTTTCTCAATGACAAACTCGATCTGGCCCAGGCCGAGGCCATAGCCGATTTGATCGAAGCCAGTTCTGCACAAGCGGCGCGCAATGCGTTGCGTTCATTGCAGGGTGCATTCTCGCAGCGTGTGCATAACTTGACCGAACAGCTTATCGGTCTGCGCATCTATGTCGAAGCCGCCATCGACTTCCCCGAAGAGGAAATCGACTTTCTTGCCGACGGCCATGTGCTCGGCATGCTCGACAAGGTGCGCGACGAGTTATCCACAGTCTTGCGCGAAGCCGGGCAGGGTGCGTTGTTGCGCGACGGCATGACTGTGGTGATCGCCGGTCGGCCAAATGCCGGCAAATCCAGCCTGTTGAATGCATTGGCCGGTCGCGAAGCCGCCATCGTGACCGAGATCGCTGGCACAACGCGGGATATTCTGCGCGAACATATCCACATCGACGGCATGCCACTGCATGTGGTCGACACCGCCGGTCTGCGCGATACCGATGATCATGTGGAAAAGATCGGCGTGGAACGAGCCTTGAAAGCCATTGGTGAAGCGGATCGGGTTTTGCTGGTGGTCGATGCGACTGCGCCGGAAGCACTGGACCCGTTTGCCTTGTGGCCTGAATTCCTCGAGAGCCGACCGGATCCGTCGAAAGTGACGCTGATCCGCAACAAGGCTGATCTGTCCGGCGAAGCGATTGCGCTGGAAACCAGTGACGACGGTCACGTAACGATCAGTCTCAGCGCCAAGTCCGCTGAAGGTCTCGATCTGCTGCGTGACCATCTCAAGGCGTGCATGGGTTACGAGCAGACCTCGGAAAGCAGCTTCAGCGCACGCCGCCGGCATCTGGAAGCACTGCGCCACGCCAGCGCGGCGCTGGAACATGGCCGCGCCCAATTGACCGTGGCCGGGGCCGGCGAATTGCTCGCCGAGGATTTGCGCCAGGCTCAGCATTCGCTGGGGGAAATTACCGGAGCGTTCAGCTCAGATGATTTGCTGGGAAGAATCTTCTCCAGCTTCTGCATCGGCAAATAACAGAGGGGGCTGTGGATAATTATCCACAGCCCTTTTTGCTGTCACCAATTGTAGGAAACCGTACCAAGCAAAGTACGATCCTCACCCCAGTAGCAGCGGCCGGCGTCGTTGCAGCCCGACACATATTCCTTATCGAACAGGTTCTTGGCGTTCAGGTCGAGACTCCAGTGTGTATCGATCTGGTAGCCAACAGCCGCGTCAACCAACGTAACGTCGCCAGCATTCAGCTTCCCGTATAGCGAAGGGGAGGTGTAAGCAAACGCGCTGTCGAAATAACGCACACCACCCGCGACGTACAAACCTTTCAGATCACCGTCGAGAAAGCGATATTTCGCCCAGGCGGAGGCTTGATTACGTGGCACTCCGGTCATTTGGTGTCCTTTGACCAGCGACGTCGGCGCATCCTTGGTGATCTTTGCATCGGTGTAGGTGTAAGCCGCCGTGACGTTGAGGTTTTGCGTCAGATTACTGTTGAGTTCCAGTTCCACACCTTTGGCGCGGCTCTCACCCACCTGGCGATAGGTCGAGGTCGTTGCATCGAAATAGGTGTCGTCCTTCTTGCGCAGGTCATACAGCGAGGCCGTGAATGCCGTATCCCAGCCGATCGGCTCGTACTTGAGACCCACTTCATATTGACGGCTGGTGATCGGATCAAGCGGTGCGCCGGCATTGGAAATCTGCTGCACCGGCACGAATGCCGTGGAATAGCTGACATACGGCGTCATGCCGTTGTCGAACTGATACATCACGCCGCCCTGATAGGTGAACTTCTTGTCCTCGGAGCTGATGTTGCTGCCTCGCGCCACTTTGTCGCGAAAGTCACTGTCGACCCAGTCCTGGCGCCCGCCGAGCAGGAACAGCCAGTGGTCGTACTTGCTCTGAATCTGTGCATAAACGCCTTTCATCTGCTGCTCGAGCAACGTGTTCTGCACAGCAATCGGCGTGGTCGGATCACGCAAGTAGACCGGGTTGTAGATGTCGATCGGCCCGACAATGCCGGCATTCCAGTCCTGGTTGAACGAGGTGCGATCGTAGCTGGCGCCAAACAGCACGGTGTTTTCCAGATCTCCCGCCTGGAACTTGCCTTCCAGCTGGTTATCCAGCGAATACACCATGGATTTGTTGAAGCGATCGTAGGCGGTCATGTTCAACCGTGTGCCGAAGCCGGCGTTGTTCAGATTGCCCGGCCAGGTTTCGTGGCGGGTGATGCGCGACTGCATGTAGCGCGAGTTCTGGCGGAACTGCCAGTCATCGTTGAACGAATGGCTGAACTCGTAACCGGTGCTCCAGGTTTCCCGTTCGAAAGTATTCCAGTCCGGGTCGCCGAGCATGGTGTCTTTGGCCAACTTGCCATTGGGGTTGCTCAGCAACGTGCCAGCGGCCGGCAGGCCTAGCTCCATGTTGGTGTGATCCTTCTGGTAGTTGGCCAACAGAGTCAGCGTATTGAAATCGTCGAAATTCAGCGTTAGCGAAGGCGCGATATAAATGCGGTCGTCGGGAACGTGATCGGTCTGGGTATCGGATTTGCGCCCCAGCATCACTACACGCCCGAGGACGTTGCCGCTGTCATTGAGCGGGCCGGAGACGTCGACGCCGATCTGCCGGCGATTGTTAGAGCCATAACCCAACTGCACTTCGCCGTGAGGCGAGGCAGTCGGGCGTTTGCTGACCAGATTGACCAGACCGCCCGGTGCATTTTCGCCATACAGCAGCGAAGACGGGCCACGGAACACCTCAACCCGTTCGAGTCCGTACGGCTCGGTGCTGGTGTCATAGCGATTGCCCTGCACGCGCAGTCCATCGCGCAGCAAACCGTAGCCGTAATCGGTGGCGTTGAAACCACGGATGTAAAACAAGTCTCCCGCCAGACTGTCACCGGCGGCGAACGGTGGGGCGAAGATTCCCGGCACGTAGCCGAGGACGTCGGTGAGTGTCTGAGATTTCTGATCTTTGATACGTTGCCCGGTCACCACTGACACCGAACGCGGTGTTTGCGATAGCGGTGTACTGGTTTTGGTACCGATCCGGCTGCTCTGCGCCTTGTAGCCAACGTCGGCGGCATAATCCAGATCCATTGGATTGGCCAACTGCGCGTTGATGTTGGTCGGGGCCAGTTCCAGGGAATCTCCGTTGGGCAAGGTCTGCAGAATGTAGCTGCCCGGGGCTTGGAGCACGGCCTGTAAGCCTGAGCCTTGCAACAATTGAGCGAAACCCTGTTCGACGCTGAAGTCGCCGTTCAACCCGGCGCTGCGCAAGCGACTGGTCTGCTGCGGCGAGAACGACAGAATCACATTCGCGGCAGAGGCGAACTGGCTCAGGGCATTGTCCAGCGGACCGGCGGCAACGGTGTAACGCTGGGATGCGGTTGCAGCGAAGGCACTGTGGCTGGTGACCAGACAGGTCGCAGCGCTGGCCATCATTAAGCTGTAAGCCATGCAGTGAGGAGAAAAGCGCTGACGGAACGTGGGAAGACGCATAGGTGGATGTGCCCTGAAGGTGGCTAAGAGCCGCGTTTATCGCGATTACCTGTAGGGCCGGGTCAGGGCAAAAAAAGATAACCCTCTTTGCATTTATTTTTTCCCAGGCGTTGTTTCGATCAGATGCTGTGGCTGATCGAGACCCAGTAACGGCTGAAATAGCGGACATTGATCGGCAACGAAGCCTGAAGGTTGGCCAGCACTGCGTCGGTCGAATCAAGCCGGAACGTCCCGGAGACCCGCAAGTCCCGCGAGCGGCGATCGCAATGCAAAACACCGCTGCGATAGCGTCCCAACGCTTCGATGACATCGCCCAAGCGCGCATTCAGAACGATCAATTGACCGTTGATCCAGGCCACTTCCGATGATTGAAAAGGATGAGTCAGGCCGACATGCCGACTATCGAAATCCGTGCTTTCGCCTGCTTTCAGGATGAGCGCAGCAGTGGATGACTGCGCAGGTTGAACGCTGACTCGATCTTCCAGCACGCCGACCCGGGTTGAGCTCGACATTTGATGCACCGAGAACCGGGTGCCCAATGCCTGGATTCGACCGTCGCGGGTTTGCACGTAAAACGGGCGCTGGTCGCCAAGCTTGCCGGTTTGAATGAGGATTTCGCCCGAGCGCAAGCGAATCAGGCGCAGGGCTGCGTCGAAAGCAACATCTATGGCCGAGTCGGTGTTCAGCTGGATCTGGCTGCCATCGGCGAGGCTGACGGTCCGACGCTGGCCTACACCGGTTTTATAGTCGGCCCAGACGTATCCAAGGGATGTGCGTTGTTGGACATTCCAGCCCACGAAACCTGTACCCGCTGCAAGCAGCAACAGTTTGAGTACCTGGCGCCGTGGTTGGCCACCATTGAGGGCGCGACGTTTCAGATCCTGTGGCAGCGTACCGAGGTGGCGCTGCAATTGTTCCATCTGGTTCCACGCCGCCAGATGCGCCGGATCGCTTTCTATCCACAGCTGCCAGGCTTTTTGTTCGGCAAGGCTCGGTGGCTGGGACTGCAATTGCACGTACCAGCTGGCGGCGGTTTCGAATACCTGGCGGTTGGGGGCGATGGCCATTAATGCTGCGCCATCACAACAGCACATTCAGTCAGAGCGCGGATCATGTGTTTCTTGACTGTGGTCAGCGAAACCTTCAGCTGCAGAGCAATCTGTTGATAAGTCATGCCATCCACCTGCGAGAGGATGAATATCCGCCGTGCCCGCGTGCCAAGGCCGGCCAATGCTTTATCCACAGCGACCAGCGTTTCAATAATCAGCGCCTTATCTTCTTCGCTGATGACCAGGCCTTCGGGCCGAGCCGCCAATGTCTGCAAATACGCGGTTTCGATGGAGCACCGTCGATAGCGATCGATGACCAGACCGCGTGCGACGGTCGCCAGGTAATCCCTAGGCTCTCGAATATGCGCCGCATTGCGGGCCGCCAGAATTCTCAGAAACGTGTCATGTGCCACATCGGCTGCATCGCAGGTGTTATGCAGTTTGCCTTTGAGCCAACCATATAGCCACGAATGGTGTTGCTCGTAGATTTGCTCAATCGCAGCGGTGTGGGCGGGTAGGGACATGGGGAGGAACTGGCGAGTTAATGATAATGGCTATTATTAGCCTCTGTTACCTTCTCTCACAATAGACTTTTCACTTCCTGCTATTGGCTTCCCCATGCCTCACCGATCCTTCGCTGAGGCTTTTCTGCGCCTGAAAAAACCCCTTCCGGCAATTTTCTGTGGATTAAGCTCTGTGAATAACTGCCGTTAAGGTCAGTTGATAACAGGGCTCGAAAACTGAATATAACCCGCCCTGTGGATAACCATGCTGTTCATCCACAGGCTTAAACCGGTTATCCAAGGGCCTCATAGGCACCTGAACACAGGGTTTTGAAAGTCTGTACACATTGTAAAATAAGGGCTGTGGAGATCTGTCCACAGAAAGCACGCTCAGTAAGAATAAACATAAAAACAAAGGTTTTATAAATTTCTCTCTTTTTTATTCTTTTAACCTCGAGTTCTCCACAGCTGGTTAAATTTTGTTCAAAGGGTTCTTTAGAAAGGGCGAAGTCCCTATACTTGCCGACCAGGTTCAGAAACCTGAGCTCAACTATTTCCTGAATGACCTACTTAAGCAGGCACGAGGTGCGTGGTGGATTTCCCTTCCCGTTTTGAAGTGATCGTCATCGGCGGCGGTCATGCCGGTACCGAGGCAGCACTGGCGTCAGCACGCATGGGCGCAAAAACCCTGTTGCTCACGCATAACGTGGAAACCCTTGGCGCCATGAGTTGCAACCCGGCCATCGGTGGTATTGGCAAAAGCCATCTGGTCAAGGAAATCGACGCCCTCGGCGGCGCGATGGCCATGGCCACCGATAAAGGCGGCATCCAGTTTCGCGTATTGAACAGCCGCAAAGGTCCGGCCGTACGGGCCACCCGTGCGCAAGCCGACCGGATTCTCTACAAGGCCGCTGTTCGCGAAATCCTCGAAAACCAACCGAACCTGTGGATATTTCAACAGGCTGCTGACGACCTGATCGTTGAGCAGGAGCAAGTCCGCGGTGTCGTCACGCAAATGGGTCTGCGCTTTTTCGCCGACTCCGTGGTGCTGACCACCGGTACGTTCCTCGGCGGACTTATCCACATTGGTCTGCAGAATTTTTCCGGCGGCCGTGCCGGCGATCCGCCGTCGATCGCGCTGGCGCACCGTTTGCGTGAACTGCCGTTGCGTGTCGGTCGTTTGAAAACCGGCACACCACCGCGTATCGACGGCAAATCTGTGGATTTCTCGGTGATGACCGAGCAGCCAGGCGATACGCCGATCCCGGTGATGTCGTTCATGGGCAACAAGGAACAGCATCCACGGCAGGTCAGTTGCTGGATTACGCACACTAACGCTCGCACTCACGAAATCATTGCCGCGAATCTTGATCGTTCGCCGATGTATTCCGCTGCCGGGGAAATCGAAGGCGTCGGCCCGCGTTATTGCCCGTCGATCGAAGACAAGATTCACCGCTTTGCCGACAAGGAAAGCCATCAGGTGTTCATCGAGCCGGAAGGTCTGACCACCCATGAGCTGTACCCGAACGGGATATCCACAAGCTTGCCGTTTGATGTGCAGTTGCAGATCGTGCAATCGATCCGCGGCATGGAAAACGCGCACATCGTGCGTCCGGGTTATGCAATTGAGTACGACTACTTCGATCCGCGCGACTTGAAGTACAGCCTGGAAACCAAAGTCATCGGCGGTCTGTTCTTCGCCGGGCAGATCAATGGCACCACCGGTTACGAAGAAGCTGGCGCGCAAGGTCTGCTCGCCGGGGCCAACGCTGCGCTGCGTGCCAAGGGCAAAGAAGCCTGGTGTCCGCGTCGCGATGAAGCGTACATCGGCGTTCTGGTCGACGACCTGATCACCCTCGGTACCCAAGAGCCGTACCGCATGTTCACTTCACGCGCCGAGTACCGCCTGATCCTGCGCGAGGACAACGCCGACTTGCGTCTGACCGAAAAAGGTCGCGAGCTTGGTCTGGTCGATGACGCGCGTTGGGCGGCCTTCTGCAAGAAACGCGAAAGCATCGAGCTCGAAGAGCAGCGTCTGAAGAGCACCTGGGTACGGCCGAATACCCCTCAGGGCGAGGCGATTGCCGAGAAATTCGGCACGCCGCTGACCCACGAATACAATCTGCTCAACCTGTTGAGCCGCCCGGAAATCGATTACGCCGGTCTCGTTGAAGTGACCGGGCAGGGCGCCGAAGATCCACAGGTTGCCGAGCAGGTTGAGATCAAGACCAAGTACGCCGGTTACATCGATCGTCAACAGGATGAGATCGCCCGGCTGCGCGCCAGTGAAGACACCAAATTGCCTGTGGATATCGACTACACGAACATTTCCGGTCTCTCCAAGGAGATCCAGAGCAAGCTCGGCGCGACGCGCCCCGAGACGCTCGGTCAGGCTTCGCGAATTCCGGGCGTGACCCCGGCAGCCATTTCGCTGTTGATGATTCATTTGAAAAAACGCGGCGCGGGCCGTCAGTTGGAGCAAAGCGCTTGAGTGCCAATGTCACTTCGCAACACGCCGAAGAGTTATCCACAGGAGCCCTTGAGCTCGGTATTGAGCTCACGCAAACCCAGCACGAATTGCTGCTGGGTTATCTGGCCCTGTTGATCAAATGGAACCAGGCCTACAACCTCACTGCCGTGCGTGATCCGGACGAAATGGTCTCGCGTCACTTGCTCGATAGTCTGAGCGTGATGTCGTTCATCGAAAACGGTCGCTGGCTCGACGTTGGCAGTGGCGGCGGGATGCCAGGCATTCCGTTGGCGATCCTGTATCCGGGATCGCAAGTGACCTGCCTGGACAGCAATGGCAAGAAAACCCGCTTCCTGACTCAGGTCAAACTCGAACTCAAGCTGGATAACCTGCAAGTTATCCACAGTCGCGTCGAAGCGTTTCAGCCTGCCCAGCCGTTCAACGGGATCATTTCCCGGGCATTCAGCAGCATGGAAAACTTCACTAACTGGACTCGCCACCTGGGCGACGCCGATACACGCTGGCTGGCAATGAAGGGCGTTCATCCGGCCGATGAGCTGGTAGCATTGCCGGCAGATTTCAAACTCGATAGCGAACACGCCCTGGCCGTCCCCGGTTGCCAAGGCCAACGCCATCTGCTGATACTGCGCCGCACGGCATGATTGGGAACACAAGCAAGAATGGCTAAGGTATTCGCGATAGCGAACCAGAAAGGTGGTGTGGGCAAGACCACCACCTGCATCAACCTCGCAGCATCCCTGGTCGCGACCAAGCGCCGGGTGCTGTTGATCGATCTCGATCCACAAGGCAACGCCACCATGGGTAGCGGTGTGGATAAACATGGTCTGGAAAACTCGGTCTACGATCTGCTGATCGGCGAATGCGACCTGGGCCAGGCCATGCACTTCTCCGAGCACGGCGGTTACCAACTGCTCCCGGCCAACCGCGACCTGACCGCGGCCGAAGTGGTGCTGCTGGAAATGCAGATGAAGGAAAGCCGTCTGCGTAGCGCGCTGGCGCCCATCCGTGACAACTACGATTACATTCTGATCGACTGCCCACCGTCGCTGTCGATGCTCACGCTTAACGCATTGGTCGCCGCTGACGGCGTCATTATCCCCATGCAGTGCGAATACTTTGCGCTGGAAGGTTTGAGCGACCTTGTGGATAACATCAAGCGCATCGCTGAACTGCTGAATCCGAACCTGAAAGTCGAAGGCCTGCTGCGGACCATGTATGACCCGCGCCTGAGCCTGATGAACGATGTCTCGGCGCAGCTCAAGGAACACTTCGGCGATCAGCTGTACGACACGGTGATCCCGCGCAACATTCGCCTGGCCGAAGCACCGAGCTACGGCATGCCGGCGCTGGCTTACGACAAGCAATCGCGTGGCGCGCTGGCCTATCTGGCCCTGGCGGGCGAGATGGTTCGCCGTCAGCGCAAAAATTCACGTATCGCCGCTGCCCAGCCAACTTAAGGAATCCCCATGGCCGTCAAGAAACGAGGTCTCGGACGTGGACTGGATGCACTGCTGAGTGGTCCGACGGTCAGCGCGCTCGAAGAACAAGCCGCGCAGGCTGACACCCGCGAACTGCAACACCTGCCGCTGGACCTGCTGCAGCGCGGCAAATATCAGCCGCGCCGCGACATGGATCCCCAGGCACTTGAAGAACTCGCGCAGTCGATCAAGGCCCAAGGCGTGATGCAGCCGATCGTAGTACGACCGATTGGCGGTGGCCGCTTCGAGATCATCGCTGGTGAACGCCGTTGGCGCGCGAGCCAGCAGGCCGGGCAGGAAACCATCCCTGCAATGGTGCGCGATGTGCCTGATGAAACGGCCATTGCGATTGCGCTGATCGAAAACATCCAGCGTGAAGACCTCAACCCGATCGAAGAAGCCGTCGCCTTGCAGCGCTTGCAGCAGGAATTCCAGCTGACTCAGCAGCAGGTTGCCGAGGCTGTGGGTAAGTCGCGGGTGACTGTGGCTAACCTGTTGCGACTTATTGCACTGCCCGAAGTGATCAAGACCATGCTGTCGCACGGTGACCTGGAAATGGGTCACGCGCGTGCCTTGCTCGGTCTGCCGGACAATCAGCAGGTCGAAGGGGCGCGACATGTTGTCGCACGAGGGCTGACTGTGCGCCAAACCGAGGCACTGGTTCGCCAGTGGTTGAGTGGCAAACCGGAGCCTGTGGAAGCTGCCAAACCCGACCCGGACATCGCTCGCCTCGAGCAGCGTTTGGCCGAGCGCCTAGGCTCTGCGGTGCAGATTCGCCATGGCAAGAAGGGCAAAGGCCAATTGGTGATTGGTTATAACTCGCTCGACGAGCTTCAAGGTGTGCTCGCACACATCCGCTGAAACATTTCCTCATGTAGCGCGCAGTCGGAAATCACTACCTGACAGTTGAATAGGGGCAGAACCGCCCCTATACTCTGCGCGCATTTTGTCGGCACAAATTATGCCAAGTTATTGAATTTCGGCAGCCGACCATTGGAGAGCAACTGTGATGGAAACCCGCACGCCAAACCGCTTGCCTTTCCATCGCCTGGCGGTTTTTCCGGTGTTGATGGCTCAATTTGTCATTCTGCTCATTGCCGCTTTGGCGCTCTGGCAATGGCATGGTGTCGTTGCCGGATACTCGGGACTTTGCGGAGGCCTGATAGCCTTGCTGCCCAATGTTTATTTC
>NZ_JBITTW010000063.1:0-15974 GCF_044542195.1 Pseudomonas sp. NPDC079367 | reverse complement strand
GGAAACCCGCTATATCTCTCTTGCAGCACGTATTGTGGCCAGCTTCCCCGAGCAACTGGGCGACAAAGCCGTAGCCGACCACCTCGCCGAACTGGGCGACCTGGCCGTTACGCCTGAAGCCAACATCATCAAGCTGCCGAACATCAGTGCTTCGGTGCCACAACTGCAAGCCGCGATCAAAGAGCTGCAGGCGCAGGGCTACAACCTGCCGGACTATCCGGAAACCGTGACCAGCGATGCCGACAAAGACGCCAAGGCGCGTTACGACAAGGTCAAGGGCAGCGCCGTGAACCCGGTTCTGCGCGAAGGCAACTCCGACCGTCGCGCTCCGCTGTCGGTGAAGAACTATGCGCGCAAGCACCCGCACAAAATGGGCGCCTGGGCCAAAGACTCCAAGTCCCACGTCGCGCACATGAGCACCGGCGATTTCTACGGCAGCGAAAAAGCCGCCCTGATCGACGCCGCTGACGCTGTGAAAATCGAGCTGATCGCCAAGGACGGTACTGCAACCGTTCTGAAAGAAAAAACCACCGTTCAGGCTGGCGAGATCCTGGATTGCGCGGTAATGAGCAAAAATGCTCTGCGCGCATTCATCGCTGCCGAGATCGAAAGCGCCAAGGCCCAGGGCGTGCTGCTCTCGGTGCACTTGAAAGCGACCATGATGAAGGTCTCCGACCCGATCATGTTCGGCCAGATCGTTGCCGAGTTCTATAAGGACGCGCTGACCAAGCACGCTGACGTGCTGAACCAGATCGGCTTTAACCTGAACAACGGCATCGGTGATCTGTACGCACGGATCAAGGCCCTGCCAGCCGAGCAGCAGGCGCAGATCGAAGCGGATATCGCAGCGGTCTACGCGGTTCGTCCGTCGCTGGCGATGGTCAACTCCGACAAAGGCATCACCAACCTGCACGTGCCGAGCGACGTTATCGTCGACGCCTCGATGCCAGCGATGATCCGTGATTCGGGCAAGATGTGGGGCACCGACGGTCAACTGCACGACACCAAGGCTGTGATCCCGGATCGTTGCTACGCCACCATCTACCAAGCGGTGATCGAAGACTGCAAAGCCAATGGCGCTTTCGACCCAACCACCATGGGCAGCGTGCCGAACGTCGGTCTGATGGCGAAAAAAGCCGAAGAATACGGCTCGCACGACAAGACCTTCCAGATCAAGGCTGACGGCGTGGTTCGCGTGACCGACAGCAAAGGCAAGCTGCTGATGGAACAGGCTGTCGAAGCCGGCGACATCTTCCGCATGTGCCAGACCAAAGACGCGCCGATCCAGGACTGGGTCAAACTGGCCGTCAACCGCGCTCGCGCGAGCAGCACTCCGGCAATTTTCTGGCTCGACCCGATGCGCGCTCACGACGGCGTGGTGATCGAGAAGGTTCAGGCTTACCTGAAGGATCACGACACCGCCGGTCTGGACATCCAGATCATGGCGCCGGTCGACGCAATGAAATACACCCTGCAGCGCACTCGCGAAGGCAAGGACACCATTTCGGTGACTGGCAACGTACTGCGTGACTACCTGACCGACCTGTTCCCGATCATGGAACTGGGCACCAGCGCCAAGATGCTGTCGATCGTGCCGCTGATGAATGGCGGCGGTCTGTTCGAAACCGGCGCTGGCGGTTCGGCACCGAAGCACGTGCAGCAACTGGTTGAAGAAAACTTCCTGCGCTGGGATTCGCTGGGTGAGTTCCTCGCCCTCGCCGCCTCCCTCGAGCATCTGGGCGTGAACTACAACAACCCGAAAGCACTGGTGCTGTCGAAAACCCTGGACCAGGCTACTGGCCAGTTCCTCGACAACAACAAGTCGCCATCGCGCAAAGTCGGCAACATCGACAACCGCGGCAGCCACTTCTATCTGGCGATGTACTGGGCTCAGGCCCTGGCCGCCCAGATTGAAGACGCTGCACTGCAAGCGCAGTTCGCGACTCTGGCTAAAACCCTGACCGAGAACGAAGCAACCATCGTTGCCGAGCTCAACGCCGTTCAGGGCAAGCCAGTCGACATCGGCGGTTACTACCACGCCGACGCCGAGCTGATCAGCAAGGCCATGCGCCCAAGCGCAACCTTCAACGCGGCGATTGCTGCGCTGGTTTAAGGTTGTAATGCGGTAAACAAACCCCGGCCCTGTGCCGGGGTTTGTGTTTGTGCCTCACATCCATTTACCTTTGAAATACAGATCGATGTAGGAGCGGGCTTGCTCGCGAATGCGGTTTATCATTCAACCTCTTCGGTGACTGACCCGTCGCTTCGCGAGCAAGCCCGCTCCCACATCGATTTCATTACGTTTTCAAAATTGAGGATGACTTATGGAATGGCTCCCCCACATCACCGTCGCCACGATCGTCGAGGACAATGGCCGTTTCCTGATGGTCGAAGAGCACAAAGGCGGGCGTAATGTGCTCAACCAGCCCGCCGGGCATCTCGATCCGGATGAAACGCTGATCGACGCTGCCATTCGCGAAACCCTCGAAGAAACCGGCTGGGACGTCGAACCCACCGGGGTGATCGGCATTTATCTGTACACCGCGCCGAGCAATGGCGTGACTTACCAGCGCGTATGCTTCAGCGCCAAAGCGGTGCAGCATCATCCGGATTACCTGCTAGACGACGGCATCGTCGGCGCCAAGTGGCTGACCCGCGAGGAATTAATCGCCCAGCGCGACAACTGGCGCAGCGAGCTGATCATCCGCTGCATCGACGATTATCTGGCCGGTCATCACTTCAGCCTCGAACTCATCCGCCCTTCTCTTTAGCCTTGCGGCTGCGAGCCTGCTAGAATCGCGCCCTTTTCCAAGACACTCATTGAATCCCTATGCGTGATCCAGCCCCTTCTGATACATCCAAGAAG
This sequence comes from Pseudomonas sp. NPDC079367, assembly GCF_044542195.1. Lineage (NCBI taxonomy): Bacteria > Pseudomonadati > Pseudomonadota > Gammaproteobacteria > Pseudomonadales > Pseudomonadaceae > Pseudomonas > Pseudomonas sp. NPDC079367. The sequence goes on along the minus strand of NZ_JBITTW010000063.1, from coordinate 13,108 downwards.
CGCGTCATTGTCGGCATGTCCGGCGGCGTGGACTCTTCCGTTTCTGCCCTTCTGCTGATCGAGCAGGGTTATGAAGTGGAAGGCCTGTTCATGAAGAACTGGGAAGAAGACGACGGAACGGAATACTGCACCGCCATGGACGACCTGGCGGATGCTCAGGCTGTCTGCGACAAGATCGGCATAAAACTGCACACCGCCAACTTCGCTGCCGAGTACTGGGACAACGTGTTCGAGCACTTCCTGGCCGAATACAAGGCCGGACGCACGCCGAACCCGGACATCCTGTGCAACCGCGAGATCAAGTTCAAGGCGTTCCTCGACTACGCGATGATGCTGGGCGCCGACCTGATCGCCACCGGCCATTACGTGCGCCGCCGCGACATCGATGGCCGCACCGAACTGCTCAAGGGCCTCGATCCGAACAAGGATCAGAGCTACTTCCTGCACGCCGTCGGCGGCGAACAGATTGCCAAGACCCTGTTCCCGGTCGGCGAACTGGAAAAGCCTGAAGTCCGCGCGATTGCCGAGAAATACGAACTGGCGACCGCCAAGAAGAAGGATTCCACCGGAATCTGCTTCATCGGTGAGCGGCGCTTCAGCGACTTCCTCAAGCAATACCTGCCGGCGCAACCGGGTGAGATCAAAACCACCGAAGGCGAAGTCATCGGCCGTCACCACGGCTTGATGTACCACACCATCGGCCAGCGCCAGGGCCTTGGCATCGGCGGTTTGAAAGATGCCGGCGATGAGCCTTGGTACGTGCTGCGCAAGGATCTGGAAACCAACGAGCTGATCGTCGGCCAAGGCAACAACCATCCGTGGCTGTTCTCCGGCGCCCTGCTCGCTTCGGACATCTACTGGGTCAACCCGATCGACCTGAGCCAACCGCTGCGCCTGACGGCGAAAGTGCGTTATCGCCAGAGCGATCAGGCCTGCACCCTGGAAAAAACCGCCAGCGGTTATCGCGCCGTGTTCGACGAACCGCAACGCGCGGTGACGCCGGGCCAATCGGTGGTGTTCTATGACGGCGAGATCTGCCTCGGCGGTGGTGTGATTGAAGTGGCAGAGCCGTGGAGCGGCCAGGCATGAGCCCGACTCAGGAGCAACTGACGGCGCTGGGTGGTGTGTTTCTCGCCGCCGTGCTGGTCGACCGCATCGCCAAGACCGGCCAGACCAACGAGGCCGGCCTGAGCTGCATGCTCGGCAGCCTGCTGGTGCGTGATCCGAAAGATACCCTCGATGTGTACGGCGGCGATGACATCAATCTGCGCGAGGGTTACCGCGCATTGATTGGCGCCCTGGAGCGCGATCCGAGCACCTTGCAGCGCGAGCCATTGCGCTACGCCTTGTCGATGCTGGGTCTGGAGCGGCAACTGGCCAAGCGTGACGACATGCTCGAAACGATCGCCAAACGCCTGCCGCAGATCCAGGCGCAGGTGGAGCACTTCGGCCCGGCCCACGAAAACGTCGTGGCCGCTTGCGGTGCGCTGTATCAGGACACCTTGAGCACCCTGCGCCAGCGCATTCAGGTGCATGGCGACATGCGCAACTTGCAGCAACCAAGCAACGCTTCGAAGATTCGCGCCCTGCTGCTGGCCGGGATTCGTTCGGCACGCCTGTGGCGACAACTCGGCGGCCACCGCTGGCAGCTGGTGATCAGCCGCCGCAAGCTGCTCAAAGAGCTTTATCCGTTGATGCGCAGCGAGTAAACGTCGCGTGATGAAGGCTTTATAGTCTGTAACGCGTAATACGCCGGTCAGTTGGCGACGGACCGGCGGATTTTTTCATGTATGATACGCGCCCCATTTCGTTGCCCGACTGTCCGAGAACACCCCATGCAGCTCTCTTCGCTCACTGCGGTTTCCCCTGTTGACGGCCGCTACGCCGGCAAAACCCAGGCCCTGCGCCCGATTTTCAGCGAGTACGGCCTGATCCGTGCCCGCGTTCTGGTTGAAGTGCGCTGGCTCCAGCGCCTGGCCGCCCACGCTGGCATCCCTGAAGTGCCGGCCTTCTCCGCCGAGGCCAACGCCGTTCTCAACGAACTGGCTGAAAACTTCTCGCTGGAGCACGCCGAGCGCGTCAAAGAGATCGAGCGCACCACCAACCACGACGTCAAAGCGATCGAATACCTGCTCAAAGAGCAGGCGGCCAAGCTGCCGGAGCTGGCCAAGGTCAGCGAATTCATCCACTTTGCCTGCACCAGCGAAGACATCAACAACCTGTCGCACGCGCTGATGCTGCGCGAAGGCCGTGACGATGTGATGCTGCCGCTGATGCGCCAGACCGCCAACGCCATCCGCGAACTGGCCATCCGTTTCGCCGACGTGCCGATGCTGTCGCGCACCCACGGTCAGCCGGCTTCGCCGACCACTCTGGGTAAAGAGCTGGCGAACGTGGTTTACCGCCTCGAGCGCCAGATCGCTCAGGTCGCTGCGGTGCCACTGCTGGGCAAGATCAACGGCGCCGTCGGCAACTACAACGCGCACCTGTCGGCCTACCCGCAGATCGACTGGGAAGCCAATGCCCGCGCCTTCATCGAAGACGAGCTGGGTCTGGGCTTCAACCCGTACACCACGCAGATTGAACCGCACGATTACATCGCCGAGCTGTTCGACGCGATCGCGCGTTTCAACACCATCCTGATCGACTTCGACCGTGACATCTGGGGCTACATTTCCCTGGGTTATTTCAAGCAGCGCACCATCGCTGGCGAAATCGGTTCGTCGACCATGCCGCACAAGGTCAACCCGATCGACTTCGAAAACTCCGAAGGCAACCTGGGCATCGCCAACGCACTGTTCCAGCATCTGGCGAGCAAACTGCCGATCTCCCGCTGGCAGCGCGACCTGACCGACTCCACCGTACTGCGCAACCTCGGTGTCGGCTTCGCCCACAGCGTGATCGCTTACGAAGCCAGCCTCAAAGGCATCAGCAAACTCGAACTCAACGAGCAGAAGATTGCCGCTGACCTCGACGCGTGCTGGGAAGTCCTGGCCGAGCCGATCCAGACCGTGATGCGCCGCTACAACATCGAAAACCCGTACGAAAAGCTGAAAGAACTGACCCGTGGCAAGGGCATCAGCCCTGAAGCGTTGCAGACTTTCATCGATGGTCTGGACATGCCAGCCGAAGCCAAAGCCGAGCTCAAGCAACTGACGCCGGCCAACTACATCGGCAACGCTGTGGCACAAGCCAAACGCATCTGATCGACCGTTTGCCCCGTTTGAGACGCCCGGCCGCGCCGGGCGTTTTTATTCCCGTCTGAAAAAGCACTTTTTTCAATAGGTTACATATGAATTCCGATATTCCTCTTCAACTTCTGGGCGGCCTCACAGCACGCGAATTCCTGCGCGACTACTGGCAGAAAAAACCGCTGCTGATCCGTCAGGCGATTCCTGACTTCGAAAGCCCGATCGACGCCGACGAACTGGCTGGCCTGGCCCTTGAAGAAGAAGTCGAATCGCGTCTGGTCATCGAACACGGCGAGCGCCCGTGGGAACTGCGTCGCGGCCCGTTCGCCGAAGACGAGTTCAGCAAACTGCCGGAGAAAGAGTGGACTCTGCTGGTGCAGGCGGTGGATCAGTTCGTGCCGGAAGTCAGCGAACTGCTGGAAAACTTCCGCTTTCTGCCGAGCTGGCGCGTCGACGACGTGATGATCAGCTTCGCCGCACCGGGCGGCAGCGTCGGCCCGCATTTCGACAACTACGACGTCTTCCTGCTGCAGGGCCACGGCAAGCGCAACTGGAAAATCGGCCAGATGTGCGACTCCGAGAGCCCGTTGCTGCAACACGCAGATTTGCGCATCCTCGCCGAATTCCATGAGACCGAAGAATGGGTGCTGGAGCCGGGCGACATGCTCTACCTGCCGCCGCGTCTGGCCCATTGCGGTGTCGCAGTCGATAACTGCATGACCTACTCGGTCGGCTTCCGTGCGCCGAGCGCCGCTGAAGTGCTGACCCACTTCACCGACTTCCTCAGCCAGTTCCTGACTGACGAAGAGCGCTATACCGATGCCGACGCCAAGCCGGCGGTCGACCCGCACCAGATTCAACACGATGCGCTGGATCGCCTGAAAAGCCTGCTCGCCGAGCACATGAGCGACGAGCGTCTGCTGCTGACCTGGTTCGGCCAGTACATGACCGAGCCGCGCTACCCGGAACTGGTGGTCGGCCCGGAAGACGTCGAAGAAGAAGACTTCCTCGCCGCCCTGCAGGACGGCGCCGTGCTGATCCGCAACCCGAGCGCGCGTCTGGCCTGGTCGGAAGTCGATGATGACCTGCTGCTGTTCGCCAGCGGCCAGAGCCGTTATTTGCCGGGCAAGCTGCGCGAGCTGCTGAAGCTGATCTGCGCCGCTGACGCTCTGCACGCTGACAACCTCGGCGAGTGGCTGACCGATGAAGACGGGCGCAGCCTGCTCTGCGAACTGGTCAAGCAAGGAAGCCTGGGGTTCGCCGATGAATAAAATTCGCGTTCGTGTCGCAGACTGGCAGAAGGATATCGCCGAGATCCGGCGCATTCGTGAAACGGTGTTCATCGCCGAACAATCGGTGCCACCCGAGCTTGAGTGGGACGCCGATGACGCGACCGCCGTGCACTTCCTGGCGTTCGAAGGCGACTTCCCGATTGGCACGGCACGACTGCTGCCCGATGGGCACATCGGGCGGGTCTCGGTGCTGAAAGACTGGCGCGGAATGAAGGTCGGTGATGCGTTGATGCAAGCGGTCATCGCCGAAGCTGAAGCGCGCGGCTTGAAGCAGCAAATGCTCAGCGCACAGGTGCAGGCCACGGCGTTTTACGAGCGTTTGGGTTTCAGCCTGGTCAGCGAGGAATTCCTCGAGGCCGGGATCCCGCATGTCGACATGGTTCGGCATTCGGCCTGAGCCCCGCCCTGATCGTTCCCATGCTCTGCGTGGGAATGCCTCTCGGGACGCTCCGCGTCCCTTGCGGCATGTGACGCAGAGCGTCACTGGCTGCATTCCCACGCAGAGCGTGGGAACGATCACGCCCCGCCATCCACCGATGCCGGGGCGTTTTGCTGTCTACGATTCAACTTGCCCCACCCCGGGCCGACAAACTGGCAATATCAAGCCTTTCGAACGCGGAGATAACGGACATGTCCCTACGCACCCTGCTCACCACCCTGCTGCTCGGCTGCAGCTTTTCGGTGCTGGCAGCCACAGAAATCGTCCCCCTCAAGTACCACACCAGCGCCGACATGCTGCCGGTCGCGCAGGACTTCATCGGCCAGGACGGTCAGGTCAGCGCTTACGGCAACCAACTGATCGTCAAAGCCGAGCCGGGCAAGATTCAGGAGCTGAAGGACCTGCTGGCGCAACTCGACACTGCGCCCAAGCGCTTGCTGATCACCGTCGATACCAATGAAAACAATGGCCGTGGCGACGAAGGTTATGCGGTCAACGGCGCCCAGCCGAGTCAGACCCGGATCATCAGCCGCAGCACCACCAGCCGTAACGGCGGCGTCCAGCAAGTGCAGACCAGTGAAGGTACGCCGGCGCTGATTCAGGTCGGCCAGAGCGTACCGATCACCAACACGCAAAGCGATTCCTACGGCGGTTACAGCAGCGAGACTCAATACCGCAACGTCACCCAGGGTTTCTATGTCACCGCCAGCGTCACTGGCGAAACCGTTCATCTGGCGATCAGTACCAACCGTGACCGCATGAGCCAGGAACGTCCCGATGTAGTGAACGTGCAAAGCACCGACACAACAGTCACCGGACGCCTCGGCGAATGGATCACTCTGGCAGGTGTCAACAGCCAGACACAGGCCGATAAACAAGGCCTGACCCGCAGCTACTCGACTCAAGGCCGCGATGACATGACCTTGCGGGTGAAAGTCGACACGCTGGACTAAAGCACCGAAAACTGACTGATTAGTCGTATTAGACGAAAGATGTAGTGCTTCAAAAAAAGCACTACAAAACGTTTGACGAGGCAAAAAAGCGAAGGCATGATGGCCTCGCTCCCGCTAATCAGAGGCCCTGGCAAGGGCCTTCGAAGCGCCGCTCGCACCTACCCCGCGAACCGCTTCGTGTCTGTACCGCCCACAAGGTGTGTTTGACGAGGTTGCCGACTGGAACGAAGTTGTCCCGAGGGACGGAAGCGTATTTAGGTAACCCGGCTTCACGCTGTTGTCCGTATAAAGGCCCACGACGCCCGCATGCGCCCGCAGTCCGCCACTACCTGCTCACTTCCCCCTCGAGCTCATCGTTCATCCCGTCGCCTACCCCGCCAAATCCCACTTGACCACCTAAGCTTCTGGTCAGCGAGCGCAGGAATTTTCCACCGCAGAACAACTTTTCATAAAAGACGCGACGAGGTTTATCTCCATGGCACTGACACGCGAACAGCAAATTGCAGCCCTCGAAAAAGACTGGGCTGAGAACCCGCGCTGGAAAGGCGTGACACGCACTTACTCCGCTGCTGACGTGGTCCGTCTGCGTGGCTCGGTTCAGCCTGAGCACACTTTCGCGAAGATGGGCGCCGAGAAGCTGTGGAACCTGGTCACCCAGGGTGCCAAGCCGTCCTTCCGTCCAGAGAAAGATTTCGTCAACTGCATGGGCGCCCTGACTGGCGGCCAGGCTGTTCAGCAGGTCAAGGCCGGTATCCAGGCGATCTACCTGTCCGGCTGGCAGGTGGCTGCGGACAACAACTCCGCCGAATCCATGTACCCGGATCAGTCGCTGTACCCGGTGGACTCGGTGCCGACCGTGGTCAAGCGCATCAACAACTCGTTCCGTCGCGCTGACCAGATCCAGTGGAAAGCCGGCAAGAACCCGGGCGATGACGGCTACATCGATTACTTCGCGCCAATCGTCGCGGACGCTGAAGCCGGTTTCGGCGGCGTACTGAACGCCTACGAGCTGATGAAAAGCATGATCGAAGCAGGCGCCGCCGGCGTTCACTTCGAAGACCAGCTGGCTTCCGTGAAGAAATGCGGCCACATGGGCGGCAAGGTTCTGGTGCCAACCCAGGAAGCCGTGCAGAAGCTGACCGCTGCGCGTCTGGCGGCTGACGTTGCCGGCACCCCAACCATCATTCTGGCGCGTACCGATGCCAACGCGGCAGACCTGCTGACTTCCGACTGCGACCCGTACGACCAGCCGTTCGTGACTGGCGAGCGCACCCAGGAAGGTTTCTACAAGGTTCGCGCCGGTCTGGATCAGGCCATCGCCCGTGGTCTGGCTTACGCGCCATACGCCGATCTGATCTGGTGCGAAACCGCCAAGCCGGATCTGGAAGAAGCCCGTCGCTTCGCTGAGGCGATCAAGAAGGAATACCCGGACCAGTTGCTGTCGTACAACTGCTCGCCGTCCTTCAACTGGAAGAAGAACCTGGACGACGCGACCATCGCCAAGTTCCAGCGTGAACTGTCTGCCATGGGTTACAAGCACCAGTTCATCACCCTGGCCGGCATTCACAACATGTGGCACAGCATGTTCAACCTGGCGCACGACTACGCCCGCAACGACATGACTGCCTACGTGAAGCTGCAGGAGCAGGAATTCGCTGACGCCGCCAAGGGTTACACCTTTGTTGCGCACCAGCAGGAAGTGGGCACCGGCTACTTCGACGACATGACCACCGTGATCCAGGGCGGCTCGTCGTCGGTGACCGCGCTGACCGGTTCGACCGAAGAAGAGCAGTTCCACTGATAGTGCTTCGCTGAGCAAACGGCCTCTGCGGATCGAACAAAAGCTAACCGCAGAGCCGCAAGACTGACGCCCCGACTGGTTCGGGGCGTTTTTTTGTCTGCGATTCAGCCCCGCAATGCGCCCTTGAACAAATACCCCCGCCCCAGCAGGAGTCGCCACAGGCTGCGGTCTCTTGATCTTTATCCTGAAAAACCAGATCAAAGGATCTCAGCCTACGGCAACTTCAACGTCAATTCCCGCTACCTGTGACGACAGTTCACACCCTGTTTGAACCGTTTGGGGCTAATGCCTTTTTCTCTAAACGCTTAGGGTACGGCCCATCGCCGTGTCGTTGCGGCGCTCCAGACAATAATAAAGACGTTCATTCGAGGTATCAGCCGATGCGTGATGACAAAGACAAGGCTAACAACGAGCTAGGGAATGGCTTGAAAGGACGGCAGGTGACGATGATTTCGATCGGCGGCGTGATTGGCGCCGGTCTTTTTGTCGGTTCAAGCAATGCCATCGCCACCGCCGGCCCTGCGGTGCTGGTGTCGTATGTCTGCGCAGCGGTCATCGTGGTGCTGGTCATGCAGATGCTCGGCGAAATGGCGACTGCACGGCCGGACACGGGGTCGTTCTCTTCCTACGCCGATCAGGCGATCGGTCGCTGGGCCGGTTTTTCCATTGGCTGGCTGTACTGGTGGTTTTATGTGTTGGTGATTGCCATTGAAGCCATTGTCGCCGGCAACATTCTTGGCGACTGGCTGGGGATTGCCCATTGGATGGCGGCTTTCGGCGTGACGTTTGCGTTGATCCTGTGCAACAGCCTCAGCGTCGGCTCGTTCGGTACTCTGGAATACTGGTTGTCATTGTTCAAGGTCGTGTCGATCGTGGGTTTCATCATCCTCGGCGTGCTGGCGATTTTCGGCATTTTGCCGGGTTCCTCAACGAGCGGGATTTCCAATCTCTACGCCAACGGTGGCTTCGCCCCCAATGGCAATGTGGCAATCGTCGCCGGGTTGCTGACCGCCATGTTCAGCTTTCAGGGCAGCGAAGTGGTCACTATTGCCGCCGCTGAATCCAGGGATCCCAAGGCCAATATCAAGAAAGCCATTCGCGCCGTGGTCTGGCGTCTGGGCCTGTTCTACCTCGGCTCGATGTTCGTGGTGGTCTGCCTGATTCCGTGGAACGCTGCGGATCTGGCGCAGGGTTCTTACCAGGCGGTATTGAGTGCGATGAACATTCCATGGGCGCCGCAGATCATGAGCATCGTCGTGCTGGTGGCGGTAACCAGTTGCCTGAACTCGGCGATTTATACCGCTTCACGCATGGCTTATTCGCTGGCCCGTCGCGGTGATGCGCCTAAAGCCGTTTCGCACACCACCCGTCACGGCGTGCCGTTGCTGGCCGTCGCGCTGACATCGCTCGCCGCCCTGACGGCACTGACCGCCAACTACCTGCTACCCAGGCAAGTGTTTCAGTTCCTGCTGGCCACCAGCGGCGCATTGGCCTTGCTGATGTATCTGGTAATTGCCGTTACGCAATTGTGCATGCGCCGAAAACTCGTCGCCCAAGGCAAAAAACTCGAAGTGCGAATGTGGATGTTTCCGTACCTGACCGTTCTGACGATCGGGTTCATCCTCGGGGTCTTCGCGATCATGGCGGCCTTCCCCGGCCAACGCGCAGAACTGCTCTCCACCCTCGGCCTTACGACGGTGCTGGTGATCATCGGCGCTTGTTTGCAGAAATCGCAGCCCGAGCTGTCGGCGCGACGCAGCGCCATGGCCCCGACTGAAAACGTCACGGCGCAAGCATTGTCCTGAAAACGGCTGCCGCTATGACGTGGCGTCATAGCGAGTGTGCCGACGAGCCTCTTTTTCACAACCGATCAGCCCCCTAATCTGCTTAAGCCCCGGCCAACCTTACCTATCGCCGGGGTTTTCAAAAACCACAAGGAACGCCTGATGACGATTGCGCCCAAACCTGACGAACTGGCCATCCCTTATCAACTGCCGCAAGTGCCATACATGGCACCTGACATGGTCCACCCTGGCGTACTCGACCAATGGCTGGAAGACGATCAACTGTGGGTGCCGGTGACGGATTCGGTGTCGTTCAAACCGGTACTGCTCAGTGTTTCCGGTGGCTACTACATCAATCTGTTGCGCGTGCGCAAAAGCGGTGTGCTCTCGCGTCACCGCCACACCGGCGGGGTCCACGCGATGGTGCTGAAGGGCCGCTGGTATTATCTGGAGCATGACTGGGTCGCCGAGCAAGGTTCATTCGCGTTCGAGCCGCCGGGAGAGACTCACACATTGTTCGTGCCGGAAGATGTCGAAGAAATGATCACCTGGTTTCATGTACAGGGCGGTTACACCTACGTCGATCCACAAGGCGTAGCGGTCGGCTATGAAGACGTTTTCACCAAACTGGAAACGGCCCGCGCGCATTACAAAAAGCTCGGGCTGCCAGACGACTATATCGAACAGTTCATTCGCTGATCCGCGCCGTGGCAGGCGCCTGATCGACACGGGAGGCAAGCATTGGATAACTACTCGCAGCTGTTGGCGTTTCTTTGGGCCACAGAGCACGGTAACTTTTCAGCGGCCTCTCGCGCGCACGGTCTGACGCCTTCGGCCATCAGCAAGCTGATTTCCCGCCTGGAGGATCGCTTGCAGGTGCGTCTGTTTCAACGCGGCACACGCAGTTTGTCGCTGACTGAAGAAGGCGCCGCGTATCTGGTCAGCGCCCGTGCGGTAATCAATGCGATGGCCGAGGCGGACTCACTGGCCGAAGCGTTTCCGACGCGGGTCAGTGGCACGCTGCGGATTCACACGATGTCGACGTTCGCCAAACACCAGATCATTCCATGGCTGCCGGAGTTTTTAGCGGCCTACCCCGGGCTTGCTGTCGATATCCAGATCGGCGCGCAGTTCTCCGATCAGTTCGACCAAGGCCTGGATCTGGCGATTCACAGCGGCGTATTGCCTGACTCCACACGAATCGCTCGCAAAATCGGCCAGAGTCGCTGGATCATCTGCGCGTCCCCGGACTACCTCGCCCGCCAGGGAACGCCGGAGCACCCGCGGCAGTTACTCGATCACACGTGTTTCAGCTTTGGGTTCAATAGTGTGTGGAATGACTGGGATTTTCTCATCGATGGCCACCCGACCAGCATCCCGGTGATTCCCAAAGCGACGTTCGCCCAAGGCGATCTGCTGCGTGACCTGGCACTCAGCGGGGCCGGCATTGTGCAGTTGGCCGAGTTTCATATCGGCCACGACATCCGCGAAGGCCGCTTGATCCCGCTGCTGCACAGCTACGGCCCGGACCGTTTCGAACCGATTTATCTGATCTACACCAATCGCAAGCACCTCAGCCCCAGGATCCGCGTGTTCCGCGACTTTCTTGAACAGAAACTCGCGCAGAGTCCGTGGAACACCGAGCGCGGCTGATCGCTCACCTATCATTAGTACAGAGGCTTCTATGCGTAACCTGATTGGCGATGTATCCAGCGCCGCGCGCATCCTCCCGCAACTCAATGGCGAAACGCTGTTTATCCGCAACGGCAAGGATGCTTACGTTTATGACCATAAAGGTCGCCGCTACATCGACACCGCGCTCGGCTTTGGCGCGGTACTGCTGGGGCATGCCAATAATCGCGTCAACGAACAAGTCGCGGCGGCACTGGCTGACTCTGCCGCGCCGTCATGGGCACATGTACGCGAACACCCTGCGGCCTCAGCACTGGCGGCGCACACCGGCGCGCTGAGCAAAGTGATTTTCACCAACTCCGGCAGCGAAGCGGTGCATCTGGCCTGCCGCGCTGCCCGCGCCTATACCGGGCGCGGGCGCATTGCGAAAATGGCTGCGGGCTTCGACGGTTGGTTCGACGACGTCAGCTTCGGCAACGTTTCGTCCAGTGAGGCGAATTTCGTTGATGGTCAGCGACCGGCCACGCCGCGCACCACGCTGCTGCGTTTCAATGACTTCGATGATGTCGAGCGACTGTTCGCTGAGGACTCGGATATCGCTGCGGTGATCCTCGAACCGATGCTCGCCAATGCTGGCTGCATCATGCCGGCACCCGGCTATCTGCTGCATGTGCAGCAAGTCGCACATCGGCATGGCGCGCTGGTGATCTGCGATGAAGTGCTGATGGGTTTTCGCTTGTTCGCCGGGCTCGCGGGTTTACAGGCGGGGCTGGATCCGGACATCGCCAGTGTCGGCAAGGCCATTGGCAATGGTGTGCCGGTGTCGGCGATCGTCGGCAAGCCACACATTCTCGCGGGCTTTGAGCAAGGTCGCGTGCTGCGTGGCGGGACGTTCAGCGGCAATCCGATGGCGTGTGCAGCGGTCACCAGCACCCTGGATCAATTGGATGACGCGGATTATCAGCGCTTGATTGCCCGGGGCGAGGCCCTGCGAGTTTCGGTGCAGGCCTCGTTCAAGGCGCATGGGATGACGGTGAGTACCAGCGGTTACGGGAATGTGTTCGGGATCTGGCCGTCGGCGCAGGTGCCGAGCAATTATGCCGAGGCGCTGGAGCGTGGTGATGCGCAGTTTAGCCAGGCGCTGCATCTGGCCTTGCGCGAAGCCGGCGTGCTGGTGATGCCCTCGCCTTATGGTCGGATTTATCTGTCGTTCGCACATGATGAAGCGGTGGTTGAAGAGATGAAGGCAGCGTTTGAACTCGCGGCTTCGAAGCTGGCTGGGCATTTGCGCTAAGAGGATCAGTCGGGGCGGGCTCGGCGTGCAAGGCGCCGGGTCTGATGAGGCCCTTCCTGCGCTGTCGCGGGCAAGCTCGCTCCCACGGGGCCCGCCTTCAACCCGCGAGATGAAAACATTGATCCAGCGCGGTACAAGCGTCAGAAATTTCCGCTAAAACGGTAGGCTTCGCTACTTGCAGTAATCGGCAAGTAAGACAACTTCCCAACCCTTAACTCGCTAAACAGTTACAAAACCACCGCAAACGATATCAATTATCATTTAGCCGTAACTATGTTCATTACATAGCCCACAAAACATAATTGACGCAAAACCGGCTAATGCCCGCAACGCATGGGCCGCAGGGCGTTGCGCAAGCGCTATGTCCTTAATCCGGTAAATAATTTCGCCTTTGGAATTTTACTTGCCGGGTGTTTAGCCATAAAATCAGCCCGATTGATTGCTGCGACATATCGTCACTGCCATTTTCTTTATCAAGCTCAGAGACCTTTGCTCTCTGTTAAGGATTACCAGCATGCCCGAAGCGACAGGACTCATGGCCCACAACTGGGGCTTTGCCATTTTCCTTCTGGGTGTCGTCGGCCTCTGTGCCTTCATGCTTGGCGTCTCCAGCCTCCTCGGGTCAAAAGCCTGGGGTCGCAGCAAAAACGAACCGTTCGAGTCGGGCATGCTACCTACCGGTGGCGCCCGCTTGCGGCTCTCAGCCAAATTAATTTGGCTGA
>NZ_JBITTW010000062.1:9244-19127 GCF_044542195.1 Pseudomonas sp. NPDC079367 | reverse complement strand
TATGAATGGTATAGGAACCTTGGCTTCCGAACACTGTATTTGATGCACCTGCTCCGAAAGATGCGCCAGCGTCCGCACCCTTACCCTGCTGCAGCAAAACCAGAGCAACTACGCCCAATGCACCCAGCAGTTGAAAAACGACTACGACTGTTTCCAGCATTTTCTCAGTTTCCCGCGGCGCGACAGATCGCACCGAACTCCTCTGCATTCAGGGAAGCTCCACCAATGAGCCCCCCATCGATATCCGGCATGCCGAACAGTTCGACCGCATTGGCCGCCTTCACGCTGCCGCCGTATAGAAGCCGCACTCCTCGTGCGACTTCAGAATTCTCTGCCGCCAACTGGTCACGGATGGCTTTATGCACATCCTGAGCCTGTTGCGGCGTTGCAGTCAGCCCGGTACCAATGGCCCAGACCGGCTCGTAAGCAATGACCGCCTTGGCAATGGCACCGACACCCAGCTCCTCGATGATGCTGCCCAGCTGACGCCCGACAACATCAAGAGTCTTCCCGGCTTCGCGCTGCTCGAGGGTTTCACCTACGCACAACACCGGAATCAAGCCACACGCCTGTGCCGCTGCAAACTTGCGATTCAGCATTCCGTCTCGCTCGCCCATAATCTGGCGACGCTCGGAGTGCCCAACAAGCACCAGGGAACAACCTGCATCCACCAACTGACTGGGAGCAATTTCACCGGTCAGTGCACCTTGCATGGCTTCCACCGCAGAGTTCTGCGCGCCGACTGAAATCGACTTGCCTTTCAAGCCATCAATCACTTGATTGATATACAAGCAAGGCGGAAACACCGCGACATCAATACCGCTCGGCAAGGCCAGATGACGAAGGCCGTTGATCAGCTCAGCGACGCTGGCGCGGGTACCGTGCATCTTCCAGTTACCAGCTACCATAGGGCGACGCATGCTGTACCTCGTCGGTCAAAGTGGGCGCAGATGTTACCCAACACAATCATGGCTTGCAAGCCGTATCAGGCAGAAACTTCGGTTATCAGTTTTGCCAGCTCCTCGGCGTAGCCGCGGACCTGGTTTTCATCTTCGCCTTCAACCATGACGCGCACCAAAGGCTCTGTACCGGACTTGCGCAGAAGCACACGACCGCGCCCCGCCATTGCCTGCGTTACACGAGCACTGGCTTCCTTGACAGCCGGATGCTCCAGCGGGCTTTCCCCGCCGCCAAAGCGCACATTGATCAGCACTTGAGGGCACTTGCGCAACGCCTGCCGGATTTGTGCCAAACCTTCATTGCGGGATTTCAGAGCCATCAACACTTGCAAGGCCGCGATGATCGCGTCGCCCGTGGTGGTGTGATTGAAGCAAACCACATGCCCGGAGTTTTCCCCACCTACCAGCCAATTGCGCTCCTGCAGCTCGGCGATCACGTAGCGGTCACCGACATTGGCGCGAACGAACGGGATCGACAGCTCCGCCAGTGCCAGCTCAAGACCAAGATTGCTCATCAACGTACCGACGACGCCACCCTGCAACTTGCCGCGCTCATGCAGATCCCGGGCGATGATAAACAGCAAATCGTCACCATCGACGATGGTGCCAGTGTGATCAACCATCAATACCCGGTCGCCATCACCATCGAATGCGATGCCAAGGTCAGCATGCTCGGCAAGTACCGCAGCCTGCAACGGCCCCATATGCGTGGAACCACAGTTATCATTGATGTTCAATCCGTTCGGCTGAGCAGACAGCACGACAACTTCAGCCCCCAACTCACGGAAGACGCTCGGCGCTACCTTATAGGTCGCACCGTGCGCACAGTCGATGACGATTTTCAGCCCAGCGAAATTGGTCCCGGTAGGCACGCTGCTTTTGCAGAACTCAATGTAGCGACCCGATGCATCGTTGATTCGCGAGACCTTGCCGATTTTGCTCGACTCGACGACGGTCATCGGCGTATCCAGCAACTCTTCGATCATCAACTCCAACTCGTCCGGCAGCTTGGTGCCCTTACCGGAGAAGAACTTGATGCCGTTATCGTCATGAGGGTTGTGCGATGCACTGATCACAATGCCTGCTTCAGCCTGGAACGTGCGCGACAGATAGGCGATCGCGGGGGTCGGCATCGGGCCGAGCAGCATCACATCGGCGCCCGCCGAGGTCAGCCCGGCCTCGAGTGCCGACTCAAACATATAACCGGAGATCCGCGTGTCCTTGCCGACCAGCACCTTGCAGGCACCCATCTTGCGGAAGGCCATGCCGGCCGCCCAGCCAAGCTTGAGCATGAAGTCAGGCGTGATCGGGTACTCACCAACGCGACCGCGAATGCCGTCGGTACCAAAATATTTCTTGCTCATAAGTGCTCCATCATTCTTATTCGGCTGATTCCACGGCCGCGATCATTCGCACGACATCGACGGTTTCCGCCACATCGTGAACCCGCAATATAGACGCGCCCTTGACTGAAGCAAGCGCCGCCAGTGCCAGCCCGCCATGCAGACGCTCGCCCACGGGACGATTCAAGGCGTGGCCAATCATACTCTTGCGCGAAACACCTACCAGCAGAGGTCGACCCAGAGCATGCAGGGCCTCCATGTGCTTGAACAAGCTTAGATTGTGCTGCAGGGTTTTGGCGAAGCCGAAGCCGGGGTCAAGAATGATCCGCTCAGCGGGAATGCCAGCCTGGGCACACCGATCCATGCGCTCGGCGAGAAACTCACCGACCTCGCGAGTGACATCCTGATACTGCGGATTGTCCTGCATATCGCCCGGCTCGCCGAGCATGTGCATGAGGCAGACCGGTAATCCGGTCGCGGCCGCCGCGTCCAGCGCACCGTCGCGACGCAACGAACGCACGTCATTGATCAGCCCGGCACCGAGCCGTGCGGTTTCACGCATGACTGCCGGGGTGGAAGTATCGACCGAGATAACGACATCCAGCTCGCGATTGATCAGCTCGACAATTGGTGCGACGCGCTCAAGCTCCTCCAACGGAGAAACCGCTCGCGCACCGGGCCGAGTCGATTCGCCGCCGACATCGATAAGCGTCGCACCAGCCAGCACCATGGCTTCGGCATGGCGCAGAGCCGCATCGAGCTGGCTGTAATGGCCGCCGTCGGAGAAGGAATCAGGGGTGACGTTGAGAATGCCCATGACATGCGTCTGGGCCAAATCAAGAACCCGGTTGCCGCAAGGCAACCGGGTCAGGGACTGAACAGAAGTCATTTCAAACCTTAAACGTCAGCAGCCGGACCGCCAATCGGTTTTTCCGGACGCTCGTCCTGCACGACAGGCGGTGGAGGCGTACCGGTGCCGCCAGACCAGTCACGAGGCTCACGAGGTGTACGACCTGCCATGATGTCGTCGATCTGCTCGGCATCAATGGTTTCATACTTCATCAGCGCATCAGCCATGGCATCCAGCTTGTCACGATTATCCGTGAGGATCTGCTTGGCCGTACCGTAGCAGTGATCGATGATGCTGCGCACTTCGGAGTCGATCAGCTTGGCAGTCTCGCCGGAGAAGCTGGCAGCCTGACCACCGCCGCCGCGACCGAGGAACACTTCGCCCTCTTCTTCGGCGTACATCAACGGACCCAGTTTTTCCGACAGTCCCCACTTCGTCACCATGTTCCGCGCGATCTGACTTGCCCGCATGATGTCATTGGAGGCACCGGTGGTAACCCCATCGAAGCCCAAGGTCATTTCTTCAGCAATACGACCACCGTACAGCGAGCAGATCTGGCTGATCAGCGCACGCTTGGACAGGCTGTAGCGATCTTCTTCCGGAAGGAACATGGTCACACCCAGCGCGCGACCGCGCGGAATGATCGAGACCTTGTAAACCGGATCATGCTCAGGCACTACCCGACCAACAATGGCGTGGCCAGCTTCGTGATAAGCAGTGTTCTGTTTTTCTTTCTCGGACATGACCATTGATTTGCGCTCGGCGCCCATCATGATCTTGTCCTTGGCCAGTTCGAACTCTTTCATCTCGACGATACGCTTGCCGCTACGCGCAGCGAACAGCGACGCTTCGTTGACCAGGTTGGCCAGGTCAGCACCGGAGAAACCCGGAGTACCACGTGCGATCACTGCCGGAGCAACGTCGTCGCCCATCGGCACTTTGCGCATGTGTACTTTCAAAATCTGCTCGCGGCCACGAATGTCCGGCAAGCCAACCACCACCTGACGATCGAAACGGCCCGGACGCAGCAGCGCAGGGTCGAGTACGTCCGGACGGTTGGTTGCGGCAATCACGATGATGCCATCGTTCATTTCGAAGCCGTCCATCTCCACCAGCAACTGGTTGAGAGTCTGTTCACGCTCGTCGTGACCGCCGCCCATGCCGGCGCCACGGTGACGACCGACTGCGTCGATTTCGTCGATGAAGATGATGCAAGGGGCGTGCTTCTTGGCCTGTTCAAACATGTCGCGGACGCGGCTTGCGCCGACACCGACGAACATCTCGACGAAGTCGGAACCGGAAATGGTGAAGAACGGCACCTTCGCTTCACCGGCAATCGCCTTGGCCAGCAAGGTTTTACCGGTACCCGGCGGACCAACCATCAGCACACCGCGAGGAATGCGGCCGCCCAGACGCTGGAATTTGCCCGGATCACGCAGGAACTCGACGAGCTCGCCGACTTCTTCCTTGGCTTCGTCGCAACCGGCGACGTCAGCCAATGTGGTCTTCACCTGATCTTCGGAGAGCAGGCGTGCCTTGCTCTTGCCGAAGCTCATCGGGCCGCCCTTGCCACCAGCGCCACCCTGCATCTGGCGCATGAAGAACATGAACACCGCGATGATCACCAGAATCGGGAAGCTGGCCACCAGGAGCTGGGTCCAGATGCTTTGCTGCTCAGGCTGTTTGCCTTCAACCACTACATGGTTGTCGACCAGGTCGCCAATAAGACCATTGTCCTGAATTGCCGGACGAATGGTCTTGAAACTGTCGCCATCGGTACGCTTGCCGGTAATCACATAACCATCAACGGCGACGCGCTCGACCTTGCCATCCTTGACCTGCTGGATGAAGTCGGAATAGTTGAGGGTTTGCGGCTCGTTAGGGCTGGAGAAGTTGTTCATCACCGTCACCAGGACAGCCGCGATGATCCACCACTGGATCTGATTCTTTGCCATATCGTTCAATTAACTACCCTCTGTAGCAAGCTCCGCTGCTGGCGCGCGCTTCGCATGATATTCACCGGCCTAACTTACTACATTACCTACGACTCTGGCAGGCGCCGTCTGTAACCCTTTGTGAAACACTTTCTACACAATATTCGCTTATGCACGCGGAGCGAAATACGAAAAACCTATCGCCCTGGCGAAAAACCTCGCTTTACGCATCACCGCCGCGGTAACCCCATGCCAGCATGTATTGCTCACGAGAGCTGCCACGGGAAGAGTCTGGCTTGATCATCTGGATCTTGTCGAATTTCTTCCGAGCATCCTTCAGATAAACATCGAAACCTTCGCCCTGGAAAATCTTGATGACGAAATTGCCACCCGGCTTGAGTATCCGCTCCGCCAGATCCAAAGCCAGCTCGCAAAGGAACATGGCCTTGGGCATATCCACTTCCGGCGTACCACTCATATTGGGGGCCATATCGGAAATCACAAGGTCTACCTGCGAATTACCCACAGCCTCAAGGATCTGAGCGAGAACCGCGTCCTCAGTGAAGTCGCCCTGGATAAACTGCACGTCAGGGATGCTGTCCATTTCCAGGATGTCCGAGGCGATCAGACGCCCCTGCCCACCAATCAGCCGACTGGTGACCTGCGACCAGCCGCCCGGCGCAGCGCCCAGGTCGACCACGCTCATGCCCGGGCGGATCAGTTTGTATTTTTCCTGGATTTCCAGAAGCTTGTAACTTGCACGCGAGCGGTAACCATCCTTCTGCGCCTGCTTCACATAAGGATCGTTGACATGTCTTTTCAGCCAACCAAGGCTTGTCTTGGAACGCGCCATTGGGCACCTCGATGATTAGGGTCGTGATTAGTTGGGCGGATCCACGAACCCTCGGGTAAAATGGCCGCCATTTTACAGAATCCAGACGAAAGGGTCAGATTATGCCGCTCACTCCAGAGCAGAAAAAACAGTACAAATCCATTGGCCACCACCTGAAACCAGTTCTGACGGTGGCTGACAACGGTCTGACTGAAGGTGTGCTAGCCGAACTTGAACGCGCCCTGGCGGATCACGAGCTGATCAAGATCAAGCTCAACATCCTCGATCGCGAGTCGCGCCTGGCGCACATCGCAGAACTGTGCAAGGTCGGCAAAGCGGACCTGGTACAGGTCATCGGCAAGATGGCTCTGGTCTATCGCAAGAACTTCAGCGCCAACAAGCAGCTGTCGAACGTTCATCGCTTCAAGTGATGACAAAGGTCAAGGGTGTGCTTCGCGCACCCTGCCACTCCAACCCGGCACCGGCTGCATGACCAGCACCAGCCCGGAAAATCCGAGTACCAGATAACTGAACAACTGCCAGCGCTGCGCCTCCGGCCAGCCGACACGCACGGCGACATACATCGCACACGCGTACAACGCCATCATCAGCACCTGCCCGCGAAAATCCCGCCATAGACTGCCAGGGCCCTCGGCCTGTACCAGCACCAAAGCCTGAAAAATCACGCAAACCGCAGCGAAACCCACCACCAGCACTTCAAAGGCACTGGCGACTTCGTCGATCAGCAGCGGCGCCAGGCCAATCTGACCCAACGCCGGCTGCAAACCGAGATGAATCAACCATAGCCCGCCGACCCAAAGCATCTGGGCCAGCTGCCAAAGCATGGCGCCCGCATGCAGCGGGCGCCTTCTTTCAGATGTGACGAACTTCGACAATCTCGTACTCGATCACGCCACTTGGCGTTTTGACGGCGACGACGTCACCCTCTTCCTTGCCAATCAAGGCACGGGCCAACGGTGAGCCGACGGAGATCTTGCCGAGTTTGAAGTCAGCCTCATCCTCACCCACGATGTGGTAAGTGACGCTTTCATCAGTCTCGACGTTCGCGATTTCGACAGTCGTACCGAAGATCACCTTACCGGTGTGAGGAATGGCCGTAACATCGATGATGACCTGATTCTGAATCCGGCCTTCGATATCACGGATCCGCGCCTCGACCATGCCCTGCTGCTCGCGGGCAGCATGGTATTCAGCGTTTTCCTTCAAGTCACCCAACTCGCGGGCCGTACCGATGTCCTGGCTGAGCTTCGGACGGACGACCTTGGTCAGGTGAGCGTGTTCTTCTTCCAGGGCTTTTGCGCCCTGAACGGTCATTGGGTACTTGGTTATGCTCATGCCTTCAATCCTGCGTGTAGATCCTGCAAGCGGCGCACGGTCTTTTCCGGACCGAACTTCAGCGCTTCGCAGATCGCTTCGCCCGCAGCGATGGTGGTGGTGCAGTAGATCTTGTGCTGCAGGGCATTGCGACGAATGGAGTACGAATCGGCGATCGACTGACGACCTTCGGTGGTGTTGATGATCAGCGTGACTTCGTCATTCTTGATCATGTCGACCACGTGTGGACGACCCTCGGTCACCTTGTTCACGCGGCGCACTTTCAGGCCTGCGGCTTCGATCAGCTTCGCAGTGCCGGCAGTGGCGACCACTTCGAAGCCCAAGTTGATCAGATCACGGGCCACGCCTGCAACCAGTGGCTTGTCGTCATCGCGCACGCTGATGAACGCGGTACCGCCGGTCGGCAGCACTTCGCTGGCGCCCATCTGCGCCTTGGCGAATGCTTCACCGAAGGTGTCGCCGACGCCCATCACTTCACCGGTCGACTTCATCTCCGGGCCGAGGATCGGGTCAACGCCAGGGAATTTGGCGAACGGAAACACCGCTTCTTTCACGCTGTAGAAGTTCGGGATGATTTCCTTGGTGAAACCGATCTCTTTCAGTGTCTTACCGGCCATCACGCGAGCAGCGATCATCGCCAGGGAAACGCCGATGCACTTGGACACGAACGGTACGGTACGCGAAGCGCGCGGGTTGACTTCGATGACGTAGATGTCTTCGCCTTGCAGCGCCAACTGCACGTTCATCAGGCCGACAACGCCCAGCTCCAGGGCCATTTTCTTGACCTGTTCGCGCATTTCGTCCTGGATGTGCGCCGGCAGCGAGTACGGCGGCAGCGAGCACGCGGAGTCACCGGAGTGAACGCCCGCCTGTTCGATGTGCTGCATGATCGCGCCGATCACGACGTCTTTGCCGTCGCAGACCGCGTCCACGTCCATTTCAATGGCGCAGTTGAGGAAGTGGTCGAGCAGCACCGGGCTGTCGTTCGACACTTGCACCGCGTCACGCAGGTAACGCTTGAGCTCGTCTTCCTTGTAAACGATTTCCATCGCACGGCCGCCCAGTACATAGGACGGACGCACGACCAGCGGATAACCGATTTTCGCCGCAGCGCGAACGGCTTCGTCTTCGCTGCGCACGGTGGCGTTCGGCGGCTGACGCAGGTTCAGACGCTCGACCATTTGCTGGAAGCGCTCGCGGTCTTCGGCGCGGTCGATGGCGTCAGGGCTGGTGCCGATGATCGGCACGCCAGCAGCTTCCAGCGCGCGAGCCAGTTTCAACGGGGTCTGGCCGCCGTACTGGACGATCACGCCTTTCGGCTTTTCGACGCGGCAGATTTCGAGTACGTCTTCCAGGGTTACCGGCTCGAAGTACAGACGGTCGGAAGTGTCGTAGTCGGTAGAAACGGTTTCCGGGTTGCAGTTGACCATGATGGTTTCGTAGCCGTCTTCGCGCAGGGCGAGAGCAGCGTGAACGCAGCAGTAGTCGAACTCGATGCCCTGGCCGATACGGTTCGGACCGCCACCCAGAATCATGATCTTGTCGCGACCCGACGGCGCTGCTTCGCACTCTTCCTCGTAGGTCGAGTAGAGGTAAGCAGTGTCGGTAGCGAATTCGGCGGCGCAGGTGTCGACGCGCTTGTAGACCGGGAACACTTCCAGCTTCTGACGGTGCGTGCGCAGGTTTTTCTCGGTCACGCCCAGCAGCTTGGCCAGACGCTGGTCGGAGAAGCCTTTGCGCTTGAGCTTGAACATCAGGTCGCGGTCGATCGAAGAAAGACCGAGGGTCTTGACCTTCTCTTCGTCCTTGATCAGGTCTTCGATCTGCACCAGGAACCAGGGGTCGATCATGTTCATGCCGAAGATGTCTTCGACCGACAAACCAGCGCGGAATGCGTCAGCCACGTACCAGATACGCTCGGCGCCCGGCACGGTCAGCTCGCGCTTGAGCACGCTCATGCTTTCCGGATTGCTCAGGTCAAGTTTCTCGTCCAGACCACACACGCCGACTTCCAGACCGCGCAGGGCTTTCTGCAGGGATTCCTGGAAAGTCCGGCCGATGGCCATAACTTCACCCACCGACTTCATCTGCGTGGTCAGGCGCGCGTCAGCCTTGGCGAATTTCTCGAAGGCGAAGCGTGGCAGCTTGGTCACGACGTAGTCGATCGACGGCTCGAAGGACGCCGGAGTCTTGCCGCCGGTGATGTCGTTCGACAGCTCGTCGAGGGTGTAACCCACAGCCAGTTTGGCCGCGACTTTGGCGATCGGGAAACCGGTGGCTTTCGAAGCCAGCGCCGAGGAACGCGATACGCGCGGGTTCATTTCGATCACGACCATACGGCCAGTGTTCGGGCAGATACCGAACTGCACGTTGGAACCGCCAGTCTCGACGCCGATCTCGCGCAGTACCGCCAGCGAGGCGTTACGCAGGATCTGGTATTCCTTGTCGGTCAGGGTCTGTGCCGGCGCAACGGTGATCGAGTCACCGGTGTGCACGCCCATCGGGTCGAAGTTTTCTATCGAGAAGACGATTATGCATTTGTTCTTTTTTTCGTGGTGTAGTTAAATTTTTTTTTTTTTTGTGAAGATCTGTGTTTTGTCGTTATGATT
>NZ_JBITTW010000062.1:7435-9234 GCF_044542195.1 Pseudomonas sp. NPDC079367 | reverse complement strand
CTTTTCGATCGAGCAGACGATGATGCAGTTGTCCTTTATGTCGCGGACAACTTCCATTTCATATTCTTTCCAGCCGATCAGTGATTCGTCGATCAGCAGCTCTTTGGTCGGCGACAGATCCAGACCACGGGCGCAGATTTCTTCGAACTCTTCACGGTTGTACGCGATACCGCCACCGGTGCCGCCCATGGTGAAGGACGGGCGGATGATGCACGGGAAGCCCAGCGTCTCGAGGACGGCGTTGGCTTCTTCCATGCTGTGCGCAATACCGGAGCGCGGGCACGCCAGGCCGATGGATTTCATCGCCTTGTCGAAACGCGAACGGTCTTCAGCCTTGTCGATGGTGTCGGCGTTGGCACCGATCATCTCTACGCCGAACTTCTCCAGAACGCCTTCGCGCTCCAGGTCCAGGGCGCAGTTCAGAGCGGTCTGGCCACCCATGGTTGGCAGTACGGCGTCCGGACGCTCTTTTTCGATGATCTTGGCCACGGTCTGCCATTTGATCGGTTCGATGTAAGTGGCGTCGGCCATGTCCGGGTCGGTCATGATCGTGGCCGGGTTGGAGTTCACCAGGATGACGCGGTAACCCTCTTCGCGCAGGGCTTTGCAGGCCTGGGCGCCGGAGTAGTCGAATTCGCAGGCCTGGCCGATAACGATCGGGCCAGCGCCGAGAATCAGGATGCTTTTAATGTCTGTACGTTTTGGCATGGGTTGTCACTCAAATCCGCAGGTCAGTCGGCAAGCCGTCTTGATCGATCTCTGAAGTCCCGAAGGGGCCACCGGTGCCGGGGCCGCCCTCGAGGGCTTCTCTCTACAGTCTCAAGGCGAACGCTTAGCGTCGCTTGGCCATCTCGTTGATGAAGCGGTCGAACAGTGGCGCGACGTCGTTCGGGCCCGGGCTCGCTTCAGGGTGGCCCTGGAAGCTGAACGCGCTCTTGTCGGTGCGCTCGATGCCTTGCAGGGTGCCGTCGAACAGCGATTTGTGGATCGCGCGCACGTTGCCCGGCAGGGTGGCTTCGTCGACCGCAAAACCGTGGTTTTGGCTGGTGATCATCACAACGCCAGTGTCCAGATCCTGCACCGGGTGGTTGGCACCGTGGTGGCCATGGCCCATTTTCAGGGTCTTCGCGCCGGAGGCCAGTGCCAGCAACTGGTGGCCGAGGCAGATGCCGAATACCGGCGTCTCGGTTTCCAGCACTTCCTTGATTGCCTGAATTGCGTAGTCGCATGGCTCCGGATCGCCAGGGCCGTTGGACAGGAACACGCCGTCCGGCTTCAGCGCCAGGACATCGGCAGCCGGAGTCTGCGCAGGCACTACGGTGACGCGGCAGCCGCGCTCGACCAGCATGCGCAGGATGTTGACCTTGACGCCATAGTCGAAGGCCACCACGTGATACGGCAGCTCGGAAGCTTCGATGGTCGCGTGGCTGTCGGTTTTCAGATCCCAGACAGTCGAGCGCCATTCGTACTGAGTCTTGGTGCTGACGACTTTCGCCAGATCCATGCCCTTCAGGCCCGGGAAGCCTTGCGCAGCGGCGATGGCCGCTTCTTCGGAGATGTTGTCGCCGGCCATGATGCAGCCGTTCTGAGCGCCTTTTTCACGCAGGATGCGGGTCAGGCGACGGGTGTCGATACCGGCGATTGCCACTACATTGTTGGCTTTCAGGTAATCGGACAAGGACATTGTGTTACGCCAGTTGCTCGCTACCAGCGGCAGGTCACGGATGACCAGGCCAGCGGACCAGACGCGGTCGGACTCGGCATCTTCCGGCGTGGTACCGGTGTTGCCGATGTGCGGG
>NZ_JBITTW010000062.1:0-7425 GCF_044542195.1 Pseudomonas sp. NPDC079367 | reverse complement strand
CGAAAAATGCTGCCATCAGCAAGGGCGAGTATGGCTGGCTTAGTCAAGAAGACCTCCCGTAAATAACGCATGAAAGGGCAATCGCAGGTTGTAAAAAAGCGGAGTGACGTATGGACACGTCACCCCGCTTCTTCACTGAAATTATTCTGCGCGCTTTTAGTGGACACACTAAAGCTGTAGCTTACAGAAAAGGCCGTTTTTGGTCCACCGCTAAAGAGCCCTAAAGGCCAGAGAATGCGACAGGTCGTCGCCAAGCGGTAAAAACCGGCGCAAAACGTGACGTTTGCGCCGGGTTCAGCAGCAACTCAACGCAGGTCGAGCACGTCTTGCATGTCGTACAGGCCCGGCTCGCGACCATCCAGCCACAGCGCCGCACGCACCGCGCCTTTGGCGAAGGTCATGCGGCTCGACGCCTTGTGGGTGATCTCGACACGCTCGCCATCGGCGGCGAACAGGACGGTGTGATCACCAACGATATCGCCTGCACGCACGGTGGCAAAACCAATGGTTTCACGCTCACGCGCACCGGTCTGACCTTCACGACCATAGACCGCGACCTTCTTCAGATCACGCCCGAGGGCATCGGCAATCACTTCACCCATGCGCACCGCCGTTCCGGACGGAGCATCGACCTTGTGCCGGTGATGGGCTTCCATGATCTCGATATCGACATCGTCACCCAGCACGCGCGCAGCGGTGTCGAGCAATTTCAGGCAGAGGTTGACGCCAACGCTGAAGTTGGCAGCGAAGACAATCGGAATGTCCTTGCCCGCCTCGGCCAGCAATTGCTTCTCTTCAACACTGAAACCGGTGGTGCCGATGATCATCGCTTTGCCGTGTTTGCGGCAGAACGCGAGATTTTTCAGGGTCACGGTCGGGTGAGTGAAGTCGATCAGCACATCGAACTCTTCAACCACACGATCCAGGTCACCGGACAGCGGCACGCCAATACGGCCCAGCGCTGCCAGCTCACCAGCATCCGCGCCGACCAGCGTGCTGTCGGGACGATCGACCGCCGCCGTCAGACCGGCGCCCGGCGTCTGCTGCACCGCTTCAATCAGGGTCTTGCCCATGCGCCCGGCGGCGCCCATCACTGCAATACGTCGCATGCCGACTCCTTACAAATCGCCGAAGAAACGCTTCACACCGTCGAACCAACCGGTGGTTTTCGGCGAGTGGCTGTTGTCGTCGGCCAGGGAGCTGCGGAATTCTTCCAGCAGTTCACGCTGACGACGGTTGAGGTTGACCGGCGTTTCGACAGCCACACGACACATCAGGTCACCGGCACCGCCGCCACGCACTGGCGCGACGCCTTTGCCGCGCACGCGGAACTGCTTGCCGGTCTGCGTGCCTTCAGGGATTTTCAGTTTGACGCGACCGTCGAGGGTCGGGATTTCCAGCTCGCCGCCCAGCGCTGCGTCGACGAAGCTGATCGGCACTTCGCAGAACAGATGCTTGCCGTCACGCTGGAAGATGTCGTGTTCGCGGACATTGATGACCACGTACAGATCGCCCGTCGGCCCGCCCTGGGTACCCGCCTCGCCTTCGCCAGACAGACGAATGCGGTCGCCAGTATCGACACCGGCCGGCACTTTGACCGACAGCGTTTTGTACTCTTCAACGCGACCGTCACCGTGGCACGAGTCGCATGGGTCGGAAATAATCTTGCCTTGGCCATGGCAGCGCGGGCAGGTCTGCTGCACCGAGAAGAAACCTTGCTGCATACGCACCTGGCCAATGCCGCCACAGGTCGGGCACGTCGAAGGCGAAGAGCCTTTCTTGGCACCGGAACCATCGCAGGGCTTGCAGTTGACCAGTGTCGGAACGCGGATATTCACCGACGTGCCGCGCACCGCTTCTTCCAGATTCAGCTCCAGGGTGTAGCGCAGATCGCTGCCACGCTGGGCGCCGCCACGGGCACCGCCGCGACCGCCGCCGAAGAAATCACTGAAGACATCGCCAAAGATGTCCGAGAAGTTCTGACCACCGAACCCGGCACCGCCGCCGCCCATGCTCGGATCAACGCCGGCATGACCATACTGGTCGTACGCCGCGCGCTTGCTGGCGTCGGACAACACTTCATAGGCCTCGTTGGCCTCTTTGAATGCTTCTTCCGAAGCTTTGTCGCCGGGATTACGGTCGGGGTGGTGCTTCATGGCCAGGCGGCGATAGGCCTTCTTCAGGTCCGCTTCGCTCGTGCCCCGCTCGACACCCAATACTTCGTAATAGTCACGCTTTGCCATAAGTTCTTTGCACTCTTAAGGACGTTCGGCAAACCCCTCCTGAGCCTCGCCAAACTCGCTGAGCCCCCATGAAGGCCCGGACCCAACTCACGTCAATTCAACGATCCTGGTCTTGATTGATGCGGTATTTGCGGCGCGAAAAGCAGGAGCATTCTCGGCCATACCACCAACACGCGAGCGCTGTCGCATGCTGTAAAAATTCGCGTATTCCAGATACGCCAACGCGGGAGGCAAGCTCCCGCGCGGCGACATCCTACCAGTCACCGCCGCAAGGCAGTCAACCGGGCGACCAACAACTTACTTGTGGTCTTTTACTTCTTCGAACTCGGCATCGACAACGTCGTCAGCCTTCTCAGCCGATTCGCCTTGCGGGGCTGCGCCATCAGCTGGCTGAGCCTGTTCGGCGTACATCTTCTGAGCAACCGGAGCGGAGACTTTCGACAGCTCTTCAACCTTGGCTTCGATGGCAGCCTTGTCGTCGCCTTTGACAGCGGCTTCCAGGGCAACCACAGCAGCTTCGATTGCAGTCTTCTCTTCGGCGGTGACCTTGTCACCGGCGTCAGCGATCATCTTGCGAGTCGAGTGAACCAGTGCATCACCCTGGTTACGGGCAGCGGCCAGCTCTTCGAACTTGCGGTCTTCCTCGGCATTCGCCTCGGCATCACGCACCATGCGCTCGATTTCTTCGTCGGACAGACCGGAGTTGGCCTTGATCACGATCGACTGAGTCTTGCCGGTGGCCTTGTCTTTCGCACCAACGTGCAGAATGCCGTTAGCGTCGATGTCGAAGGTCACTTCGATCTGCGGTACGCCACGTGGAGCTGGTGGAATATCGGCCAGATCGAACTTGCCCAGCGATTTGTTCTGTGCGGCTTGCTTGCGCTCGCCCTGCAGAACGTGAATGGTCACAGCGCCTTGGTTGTCGTCGGCAGTCGAGAACACTTGCGATTTCTTGGTAGGAATCGTGGTGTTTTTCTCGATCAGCGCGGTCATCACGCCACCCATGGTTTCGATACCCAGGGTCAGCGGGCTGACGTCGAGCAGCAACACGTCTTTCACGTCGCCGGCCAGAACAGCACCCTGAATTGCAGCACCCATGGCAACAGCTTCGTCCGGGTTCACATCTTTACGCGCTTCTTTACCGAAGAAATCGGTAACCAGCTTCTGCACCAGCGGCATACGAGTCTGACCACCGACCAGAATCACGTCGTTGATCGCGCTGACGTCGATACCGGCGTCTTTCATGGCAATGCGGCAAGGTTCGATGGTGCGCTGAACCAGGTCTTCAACCAGCGCTTCGAGCTTGGCACGCGAGATTTTCACGTTCAGGTGCTTAGGACCGGTCGCGTCTGCAGTGATGTACGGCAGGTTGACGTCGGTCGACTGAGCGGACGACAGCTCGATCTTGGCTTTTTCAGCGGCTTCTTTCAGGCGCTGCATGGCCAGCGGGTCACCTTTGAGGTTCATGCCGCTTTCTTTCTTGAATTCGTCAACGAGGTAGTCGATCAGACGAATGTCGAAGTCTTCACCGCCCAGGAACGTGTCACCGTTGGTGGCCAACACTTCGAACTGGTGCTCGCCATCAACTTCAGCGATCTCGATCACGGAAACGTCGAAAGTACCGCCACCCAGGTCGTAAACGATCACGGTGTGATCGCCCTTGGCCTTGTCCATACCGTAAGCCAGAGCGGCTGCGGTTGGTTCGTTGATGATACGTTTTACGTCCAGACCCGCGATGCGGCCGGCGTCTTTGGTCGCCTGACGCTGACTGTCGTTGAAGTAGGCCGGAACAGTGATCACCGCTTCGGTCACTGCTTCGCCGAGGTAGTCTTCGGCGGTCTTCTTCATCTTTTTCAGGATTTCAGCCGAGATTTGAGGCGGGGCCATTTTCTGGCCGTTCACTTCAACCCAGGCGTCGCTGTTATCAGCCTTGACGATCTTGTAAGGGACCATCTGGATGTCTTTCTGCACAACTTCTTCGTCGAAACGACGACCGATCAGACGCTTTACTGCGTACAGGGTGTTGTGCGGGTTGGTGACAGCCTGACGCTTGGCCGACTGACCTACCAGAATTTCGCCATCATTGGCGTACGCGATGATCGACGGCGTGGTACGCGCGCCTTCAGCGTTTTCAATAACTTTAGCCTTGCCGTTTTCCAGCACGGAGACGCAGGAGTTGGTAGTCCCCAGGTCGATACCGATAATTTTGCCCATGTTCACTCTCCCGAAACTTTGGATTTTTTTGCCGCAGCAGTGGTGGCTGACTGCGGTAATACTTAAACGCTTGACTTCTAAATGGGGGCCTTGCGGCTAATTTCAAGCCTGCTCGTCAATCGACGGCGAAACCGGCGCCGGTGCCTTGCTGACCACGACCATCGCCGGGCGCAACAGGCGACCATTGAGCTGGTAGCCCTTCTGGAAAACCTTCAGCACGCTGTTCGGCTCAACGTCGGCGCTTTCCTGCATGGCCATCGCCTGATGGTGAACGGCGTTGAACGGTTCGCCATGCGGATCGATCGCTTCAAGCTGGTAGCGCTTGAGGGTGTCGTGGAACATTTTCAGGGTCAGTTCGATGCCTTCGCGCATCGGACGGATGCTTTCATCGTCCGGACTCGACAGCTCAAGGCCGCGCTCCAGGCTGTCCACGATCGGCAGCAAGTCGCTGGCAAATTTTTCCAACGCAAACTTGTGCGCCTTCTCGACGTCCTGCTCGGCACGGCGGCGAACGTTCTGCAGATCGGCAGCAACACGCAGAGACTGATCCTGCGCGGCGGCCAATTGCTCTTCGAGCACTTGCACACGGGTCGCCAGGTCGTCACCCGAACCTTCGGGCGCCTGATTGGCATCTGGATTTTGCGTATCTACTGTCTGTTCGTCAGCCATGGAATTCTCCTTTCAATTTCGTCCGCGAGCCTGACTCGCGCTTCTGCCCCGATATATGGGGCCGCAAAATCAGGCTTCAAGGGCTGCAAGCGATTGTCCCTACAAAAAAGTGCTGATTAATCATTCTGCAATGCACTAAGAAAACTTTCTGATCAAGCAAATCGAGCTAAGCAGGGGCATTGTCAGGCCAGAACAAAACACTGTATAAATAACCAGACCTCAAGCCTGGGAGCGGCCTTTATGCTGGTGCACCTGTCCGTACACAACTACGCCATCGTTGAACATCTCGATCTCGAGCTCGATCGCGGGATGAGCGTGATCACAGGAGAAACCGGCGCCGGCAAGTCGATCATGCTCGACGCCCTGGGCCTCACTCTGGGCGATCGCGCCGACAGCGGCGTGGTTCGACCAGGCGCTGACAAAGCAGACATTCTCGCTACCTTCGATCTGGCTGATATCCCCGAAGCGAGCGCCTGGCTGGCCGAGCGCGACCTGGAAAACGACGGGCCATGCATCCTGCGCCGTGTCATCACTTCGGAAGGTCGTTCGCGCGGCTACATCAACGGCACGCCTTGCCCGCTCGGCGATCTCAAAGCCCTCGGCGAGTTGCTGATCGACATCCACAGCCAGCACGAACATCAATCGCTGCTGAAAACAGACACCCATCGTCGTCTGCTCGACGAGTACGCCGGTGCCACCGATCTGGCGCGCCAGGTGCAACTGGCCGCGCAGCGCTGGCGTCAGACCCGCCAGGAACTGGAGCGCCTCTCCAACTCCGGCGACGAACAACGCGCACGCCATCAACTGCTCAGCTATCAACTCGAAGAACTGGAAAACCTCGGGCTCGGCGAAAACGAACTCGAACAGCTTGAGCAGGAACACAAGAACCTGACGAACGCCGAAACGCTGTTGGGGATTTGCCGGCAAGTGGTCGAGCAGTGCAGCGAAAGCGATTCCGGCAATGTGCTGAATGCGCTGACCGCCAGCCTCAATCGCCTGTCCAGCGTGAACAATTCGGTGGGTGCGCTGGGTGAGGCCAGCAGCCTGTTGACGAGCGCGCAAATTCAGGTGGAAGAAGCGGTCGGCGAACTCAACCGCTTCCTCGACAACTTCGATGCCGACCCGGCTCGCCTGCAATATCTGGAAGAGCGCCTTGATGCGATCTACACCCTGGCGCGCAAACACCGGATTCAACCGACCGAAGTCGGCGAGATGCAGCAGAAACTGCTGGATGAAATCGAAACCCTCAACGCCAATGACGAATCCATCGAGCGCCTGGGCGAAGAACTGGCCTCTTACGCCCGCCACTATCAAGAGAAAGCCCGCGAGCTCAGCGATCTTCGCCATCAGGCCGCTGGCAGCCTCGCCAGCGCTGTCGAGCAGGAAATTCAGCGCTTGGGCATGCCCGGCGGCCGGTTCACCATTGAACTGAACGCCAACAGCAGCGACGAATTGCTGCCTAACGGGCTGGAACAGGTCGAACTGCTGGTCAGCGCCAACCCCGGCCAACCGCTCAAGGCGCTGGCCAAAGTTGCTTCCGGCGGTGAGTTATCGCGAATCAGCCTGGCGATCCAGGTAATCACCGCACAAACATCGCGTGTGCCGACGCTGGTATTTGATGAAGTTGACGTGGGTATTGGCGGACCGACTGCTGAGATCGTCGGTCAGCTACTGCGGCGCCTCGGTGATCGCGGACAGGTATTGACCGTGACCCACTTGCCACAAGTCGCGGCGCAGGGGCATCAACATCTGTTCGTGCACAAGGTCCGCGACGAGAAGGCGACTCACACCGCTGTCGCGAAGCTGAGCAAGAATGAACGCATCGAAGAAGTTGCGCGCATGCTCGGCGGCATCGATCTGACCAAGGAATCGCTGGCCCACGCGAAAAAAATGGTGGTGACCGCCAAGGCGTAACGGATAGTAGAAAGCACGAAGGCGACCCTTGGGTCGCCTTCGTTCGTTTCGCGAATGTGAAATTCGCGCGACATGCTTACTTTTTCTTGCGTACGTACAGCACGAGATTGTGATCAACCATCTCGAAGCCGTGCTTCTCAACGATCGACTTCTGAAGCTTTTCGATTTCTTCGTCGAAGAATTCGATCACTTCACCCGACTCCACGTTGACCATATGGTCGTGGTGGCCACCGTCAGCCAGTTCGAAGACCGCGTGGCCGCCGTCGAAGTTGTGGCGGACCACGAGGCCGGCCGCTTCGAACTGGGTCAGAACACGGTAAACCGTGGCCAGACCGACGTCCTCGCCAGCTTCCATCAACGCCTTGTAGACGTCCTCGGCACTCAT
>NZ_JBITTW010000061.1:16617-19242 GCF_044542195.1 Pseudomonas sp. NPDC079367 | reverse complement strand
TCCACTTGCGATGCATCACGCTTTCTTGCATGCTTGGTCACCCTCGGTTAGGGGAACACCATCGGTGTCGACACCGAGCAAACTTGCAGAAGTCCGAATGCAGCGACTAAAACAAGCCACCTAGGATCACACTGATAGTCCGGGTACCAGCCCGGATGCCCCTGCTTGTCTCATTTCTTCAAAATAAGAGCGGCAGCTTGTGGCTACTGCTCTGGTTATAGCCATGACGCGGGTTGAAGCCCGCGCCACAGCCTCTACGGTGCAACGGTTACAGCAGCTGAATCACACGCCGCTCGAGAGCAGCATGTTACGGATGTGACCGATGGCCTTAGTCGGGTTCAGGCCTTTCGGACATACGTTGACGCAGTTCATGATGCCCCGGCAGCGGAAAACGCTGAACGGGTCGTCAAGTGAAGCCAGACGCTCGCTGGTCTTGGTGTCACGGCTGTCAGCCAGGAAGCGGTAGGCTTGCAGCAGCGCAGCTGGACCGAGGAACTTGTCAGGGTTCCACCAGAACGATGGGCAAGAGGTCGAGCAACAGGCGCACAGGATGCACTCGTACAGACCGTCGAGCTTTTCGCGCTCTTCTGGCGACTGCAGACGCTCGATGGCCGGAGCCGGCGTGTCGTTCTGCAGGTAAGGCTTCACCTTCTCGTATTGCTTGTAGAAGATGCTCATATCGACGACCAGGTCACGGATAACCGGCAGACCTGGCAGCGGGCGAACGATCAGCTTGTTGCCTTTTACAACGGCGGACAGCGGCGTGATGCACGCCAGACCGTTCTTGCCGTTGATGTTCATGCCGTCGGAGCCGCAGACGCCTTCACGGCAGGAGCGACGATAGGAGAAACCCTCGTCCTGCTCTTTGATCAGGGCCAGCACGTCCAGCACCATCAGGTCTTTACCACCGGTATCGACCTGGAAATCCTGCATGAACGGCGCAGCGTCCTGATCAGGGTTGTAGCGATAAACACTGACTTGCAACATGGCGGTCACCCCTTAATAAGTCCGGACTTTAGGTTCGAAAGTCGGAACAGTCTTCGGCGAGAAGTTGACGGCACGCTTGGTGACGCGCTTGTCACCCGGGAAGTACAGGGTGTGGCACAGCCAGTTTTCGTCGTCACGGTCTTCGAAGTCTTCACGGGCGTGCGCGCCGCGGGACTCTTTACGTACTTCGGCCGCGATGGCGGTAGCTTCAGCCACTTCCAGCAGGTTTTGCAGCTCCAGCGCTTCGATTCGTGCAGTGTTGAACGCCTGCGACTTGTCGTTGATTTTCACGTTGGCGATGCGGGCACGCAGGTCAGCAAGCTGAGCGATGCCTTTCTGCATGTATTCGCCGGTACGGAATACGCCGAAGTAGTTCTGCATGCAGCTTTGCAGCTCGCGACGCAGAGTGGCAACGTCTTCACCGTCGGTACGGTTGTTCAGTGCATTCAGGCGCGACAGTGCAGCTTCGATGTCGGACTCGGTAGCGTCGTCGTATTCGATGCCGTCGGTCAACGCCTTTTCCAGGTGCAGACCGGCAGCGCGACCGAATACCACCAGGTCGAGCAGCGAGTTGCCGCCCAGACGGTTGGCACCGTGGACCGATACGCAAGCCACTTCGCCTACCGCGAACAGGCCAGGGATGATCTGGTCCTGACCTTCGGCGTTCTGGGTGATCGCCTGGCCATGAATGTTGGTGGCAACGCCGCCCATCATGTAGTGGCAGGTCGGAACAACCGGAACCGGCGCAACCACCGGGTCAACGTGGGCGAAAGTCTTCGACAGTTCGCAGATGCCTGGCAGACGGCTGTGCAGCACTTCCTCGCCCAGGTGGTCGAGTTTGAGCATCACGTGGTCGCCATTCGGGCCGCAACCGTTGCCGGCGATGATTTCCTTGACCATCGAACGGGCAACCACGTCACGACCTGCAAGGTCTTTCGCGTTCGGAGCATAACGCTCCATGAAACGCTCGCCGTGCTTGTTGATCAGGTAACCACCTTCACCACGGCAACCTTCGGTCACCAGTACACCGGCGCCGGCGATGCCAGTCGGGTGGAACTGCCACATTTCGATGTCTTGCACCGGCACGCCGGCACGCAGCGCCATGCCAACACCGTCACCGGTGTTGATCAGGGCGTTGGTGGTGGAGGCGTAGATACGGCCTGCACCGCCAGTCGCCAGAACGGTGGCCTTGGCACGAATGTAGGAGGTTTCACCGGTTTCGATGCAGATCGCGATCACACCGACGAACTCGCCTTCCTGGTTTTTCACCAGATCGACAGCGTAGTACTCGTTGAGGAACGTGGTGCCGGCTTTCAGGTTGCCCTGATAAAGGGTGTGCAGCAGCGCATGACCGGTACGGTCGGAAGCGGCGCAAGTACGCGCAGCCTGACCGCCCTTGCCGTAGTCCTTGGACTGGCCACCGAACGGACGCTGATAGATGCGGCCTTGCTCGGTACGCGAGAACGGCAGACCCATGTGGTCCAGCTCGAACACGGCAGCCGGGCCTTCCTGACACATGTATTCGATAGCGTCCTGGTCACCGATGTAGTCGGAACCCTTGACGGTTTAGTTCTTTTGAGAGTGGTTTTGTTATTTAGTGTGTGTGGTTGTGTTGTTGTAGGTGTTGGCGGTATGTTT
>NZ_JBITTW010000061.1:0-16607 GCF_044542195.1 Pseudomonas sp. NPDC079367 | reverse complement strand
TACATGTGCCAGCGCCAGTCATCGTTCGGGTCGGCGGAAGCGATGGCGCACGTGATGCCGCCCTGTGCGGACACAGTGTGCGAACGGGTCGGGAAAACCTTGGTGATCACCGCAGTCTTGTGGCCGCCCTGTGCCAGCTGCAGCGCAGCGCGCATGCCGGCACCGCCACCACCAATAATGATGGCGTCGAAAGAAATCGTTGGAATGTTAGCCATGAATCAGATACCCCAGAGAATCTGCACACCCCAGACGAAGTAAGCGAACATCGCAACGCCGCATACTGCCTGGAAAAGGAAACGTATCGCCGTTGCGGACTTGCCGAACGCCATTGGCGTCAGGTAGTCGGTCGCGATGGTCCACATGCCGACCCAGGCGTGAGCGCCCAGAGCAACAAGGGCCAGCAGGCTGAAAATACGCATTCCGTTGTGAGCGAACAGTTCATGCCACTGGGCATACTCGAGGCCAGGGTTGGCGACGATGTATCCGATCAGAAAGATGAAGTAAGCCGCGAGAACGACCGCAGACACACGCTGTGCCATCCAGTCATAGAGGCCCGAACGCGACAGGTTAGTGACGTTAGTTACCATATCCAGACTCCTGCCAGAACGATTACCACCACGGAAACGGCGATAACGATTTTCGAGCCCAGTTTGCCGCCTTCCAGCGTCTCACCGATGCCCATGTCCATGATCAAGTGGCGCACACCGGCTACCAGGTGATACAGCAGAGCGGACAGGATGCCCCAAATCACTAGCTTGGCTAGCGGACTGGTCAGACACGCTTTCACCTGACCGAAGCCTTCCTCGGAGCTCAGCGACTTGTCCAATGCATAAAGCATGATGGCAAGGCACACGAAGAGGATGACACCGGAGATACGGTGAAGAATGGACGTGTAAGCAGTGACTGGGAGTTTGATGGTCCTTAGGTCTAGGTTTACAGGTCGTTGGCTTTTCACGGCTTTTTTTTCACACTGAAGAGCCCCTAACAATCAGGGCAAAGTTGTTGGGGAGTGCACTGGTCAGGTAACCACCACCCAGGGATGCGACCCCCAATGAAAGCAAGCCCAAAAGCCCTTGGCGGTCGGTGGCCGAGTATAGACAGTTAGGCTACTAATGACAACGCGTTCACCTACCCCCAATAGCGGATTGCACAAGTTGCATAAAAGGCGTAAATGGCAGGCAATTTCGAGGAAAAAGTCGGCTTAAAGCCTTCTGGAGCAAGACTTTAGGCAAATTGACATTCGAATTTATCTCACTATAGTGGTGCGGGCCCTGCGTGGGGGGTCTGTCTGATGGTTCAAGCATAAATAGGAGGCCACATGGCTGACAAAAAAGCGCAGTTGATCATCGAGGGCGCAGCCCCCGTCGAGCTGCCCATTTTAACCGGCACCGTTGGTCCCGATGTAATCGATGTTCGGGGCCTGACGGCCACGGGCCGCTTCACTTTCGACCCGGGTTTCATGTCGACCGCTTCGTGCGAATCGAAAATTACCTATATCGACGGCGACAACGGCATTTTGTTGCACCGCGGCTACCCGATCGAACAGCTGGCTGAAAAGTCGGACTACCTGGAAACCTGCTACCTGCTGCTCAACGGCGAATTGCCGACCGCAGAACAGAAGGCCCAGTTCGTCAGCACCGTGAAAAACCACACCATGGTTCACGAGCAGCTGAAAACCTTCTTTAACGGTTTCCGTCGCGACGCCCACCCGATGGCCGTCATGTGCGGTGTAGTCGGCGCCCTCTCGGCCTTCTACCACGACTCCCTGGACATCAATAACCCGCAGCATCGCGAAATTTCCGCGATCCGTCTGGTTGCGAAGATGCCGACCCTGGCAGCGATGGTTTACAAGTACTCCATGGGCCAACCCATGATGTACCCGCGCAACGACCTGACGTACGCGGAAAACTTCCTGCACATGATGTTCAACACCCCGTGCGAGATCAAACCGATCAGCCCGGTACTCGCCAAGGCCATGGACCGGATCTTCATCCTCCACCCCGACCACGAGCAGAACGCTTCGACCTCCACCGTGCGTCTGGCCGGCTCTTCGGGTGCCAACCCGTTCGCCTGTATCGCCGCCGGTATCGCCGCACTGTGGGGCCCTGCCCACGGCGGTGCGAACGAAGCCGTGCTGACCATGCTCGACGAGATTGGCGATGTGTCGAACATCGACAAGTTCATCGCCAAGGCCAAGGACAAGAACGATCCGTTCAAGTTGATGGGCTTCGGTCACCGCGTCTACAAGAACCGCGACCCTCGCGCGACTGTCATGAAGCAGACCTGCGACGAAGTGTTGAAGGAACTGGGCATCAACAACGATCCGCAACTCGAACTGGCCATGCGCCTGGAAGAGATCGCGTTGACCGACCCGTACTTCATCGAGCGCTCGCTGTACCCGAACGTCGACTTCTACTCGGGGATCATCCTCAAGGCGATCGGCATTCCGACCAGCATGTTCACGGTGATTTTCGCTCTGGCACGTACTGTGGGCTGGATTTCGCACTGGAAGGAAATGCTCTCGAGCCCGTACAAGATTGGCCGTCCACGCCAGCTGTACACGGGTTATGAGTCGCGTGACATTACTTCGCTGGAAGATCGCAAATAAGGTTTTTTCTTTTTGTGATGGTTTAGTGGTGTGTCAGGAACGGCCTCTTATATAGAGGCCGTTTTTGTTTGTGGTCTCAGCGGCCTTCGGGCCGACTGGTTCTTGGATTCTGGGGGCATATCCGTTGCTGCGGTAACGGCTTCTTAAGGGTTCGCTCTTACAGCGACTCACTTTTCCAAACGCCGAAAAGTAAGCAAAAGGCTTTGCCCCGGCGTGCGGCCCGCTCGCTAAAGCTCGGGGTTCCTTCGTTACGGGACCGATCCGGGCGCAGCGGCTACGGTTTGCTTCGCTGCACCTCCTTCCGCTGTGTACGACTGCGTCGTACGGTCGCTGCGCTCCCACACCCGGATCGATCCCGTAACGAAGCCTGCCGAAGGGGCAAGAGATCAAAAACCGAATCAAAAGCAACAGCAAAAGCAAAATCCAGAGCCAGAGCCAGAGCCAGAGCCAGAGCCAGAGCCAGAGCCAGAGCCGAAGCAAAAGCAAAAGCAAAAGCCAGATCAAAAGATCGCAGCCTTCGGCAGCTCCTACAGTCGGATCGCGTGCTACAAGACCAGGTCGGCTGTCAGGCCGCCTTCGCGAGCAGGCTCGCTCCCACAAAAAGCAAAAAGCAAGGCAGCGCAGCTGCCCGCGGCGAAGCCGCACCACTCAACAATGAGCGCAAGCTCGAGTGCTTTTGATCTTGATCCACCGGCGACGTCGGAAGGCTGAGTGGAGGGATTGATCCGGGCGTGGGAGCGCAGCGACCGTTCGACGAAGTCGAACACAGCGGAAGGAGGTGCAGCGAAGCAAACCGTAGCCGCTGCGCCTGGATCGATCCCGCAGCGAAGGAACCCGAGCCTGCGAGGGCCGAACGTAGGAGCAAGCCTTTTGGGTTACCTTTTTGGCGTCTGAAAAAGGTGACTCGCCGTAAGGGCGAAACCCTAAGCCGCCGCTACCGCAGCAACGGATATAAACCCAAAACCACCCGATAACCGCCCACAAAAAAACGCCCCAATCTCTCAACCAGGGCGTTTTCTTCAAGCTTGCAGCTTGAAGCTAGAAGCTTACATCTGATCTCTTAGTGCGAAACCGCCCCACTCGCCCCCAATCCGGTCTGCGAACGCACAAACTGCGGGAAGAACAGCGCCCGCTCATTGTCCGCTGCCGCCGACTTGTCGGTAATCGAGAAGAACCAGATCCCGATAAAGGCAATGATCATCGAGAACAGCGCTGGATACTCGTAAGGGAAGATCGCCTTCTCATGATGCAGAATCTGCACCCAGATGGTCGGGCCAAGGATCATCAGGCCCACGGCACTGATCAGACCCAGCCAGCCGCCAATCATTGCGCCGCGAGTGGTCAGCTTCTTCCAGTACATCGAAAGCAGCAGTACCGGGAAGTTGCAGCTCGCCGCGATCGAGAACGCCAGGCCAACCATGAACGCAATGTTCTGACTTTCGAACAGAATGCCCAGACCAATCGCCAGCACCGCCAGAGCGATGGTGGTGATCTTCGACACGCGAATCTCATCCTTCTCGTTGGCCTTGCCCTTCTTGATCACACTGGCATACAGGTCATGGGACACCGCCGAAGCACCGGCCAGGGTCAGGCCAGCCACCACCGCGAGAATGGTCGCGAACGCTACCGCCGAGATGAAGCCGAGGAAAATGCTGCCACCTACCGCGTTGGCCAGATGCACCGCCGCCATGTTGTTGCCGCCGAGCAACGCGCCCGCAGCATCTTTGAAGGCCGGGTTGGTGCTGACCAGCAGGATCGCGCCGAAGCCGATAATGAAAGTCAGGATGTAGAAGTAACCAATGAAACCGGTAGCGTACAGCACGCTTTTGCGCGCTTCTTTTGCGTCACTCACGGTGAAGAAGCGCATCAGAATGTGTGGCAGGCCAGCGGTACCGAACATCAGCGCCAGACCCAGCGAGAACGCCGAGATCGGATCCTTGACCAGACCACCCGGGCTCATGATCGCTTCGCCCTTGGCGTGCACCTTGATCGCTTCGGAGAACAGCGTGTTGAAGTCGAAGCCGACGTGTTTCATTACCATCAGCGCCATGAATGAGGCGCCGGACAGCAGCAGGACTGCTTTGATGATCTGCACCCACGTGGTCGCGAGCATGCCGCCGAACAGCACGTACATGCACATCAGCACGCCGACCAGAATCACCGCAACGTGGTAATCGAGACCGAACAGCAGCTGGATCAGCTTGCCGGCACCGACCATCTGCGCGATCAGGTAGAACGCCACCACCACCAGCGAGCCGCAGGCCGACAGCGTGCGAATCTGGGTTTGCCCGAGGCGGTAGGACGCCACGTCGGCAAAGGTGTACTTGCCCAGGTTGCGCAGGCGTTCGGCGATCAGGAACAGAATGATCGGCCAGCCCACCAGAAAGCCGATCGAGTAGATCAGGCCATCGTAGCCGGAGGTGAACACCAGCGCGGAAATGCCCAGAAAGGACGCCGCCGACATGTAGTCACCGGCAATTGCCAGGCCGTTCTGGAAACCGGTGATCTTGCCGCCTGCCGCATAATAATCGGCAGCCGAATTGTTTTTCTTCGACGCCCAGTAGGTGATGTACAGCGTCGCGCCGACGAAGGCCACGAACATCAGGATCGCCGGGATGTTCAGCGGCTGTTTGGCCACCTCCCCCGTCAACGCATCAGCCGCCCAGACACTTGGTGCGAAAGCCGCAACACTCAATACAGCAAGTAGACGCCGGATCATTGCTGAGCCTCCTTGAGAATCGCATTGTTCAGGTCGTCGAACTCGCCATTGGCGCGGCGCACGTAGATGCCGGTCAGGACGAAAGCCGAAAGGATCAGGCCAACACCGATCGGGATGCCCCAGGTGATCGAAGATTCAGGACTGAGTTTCGCACCGAGAACATGCGGCCCGTAGGCGATCAGCAGGATGAATGCGGAGTACAGCCCAAGCATGATTGCCGAGAGAATCCAGGCGAATCGTTCCCTTTTCTGAACCAGCTCCTTGAATCGGGGACTGTTTTGAATCGAGAGGTAAATGCTGTCGTTCATTGTTTTTATCCTCGCAGCACAGATTATTGTTGGAACGTAGCTAATGTATGCGGCTGCGAGAGAGGTTCCAGACGACCTTAGTAGTAGATGGCCATGATGTTTTTGCCATTTACCGGACACCCAAAAACAACTGTGGGAGCGAGCTTGCTCGCGAAGGCGCCGTATCAGTCAACACATCAGTCAACTGACAGACCGCTTTCGCGAGCAAGCCCGCTCCCACAGAGTTAGGCGGTGAAGCTGTTATTTGGTCCAGTCAGCTACACGTTCCGGGTGTTTGGCCACCCAATCCTTGGCCGCTGCATCAGGCTTGGCGCCGTCCTGAATCGCCAGCATGACTTCGCCGATTTCGTCTTTCGACGCCCACTGGAAGTTTTTCAGGAACTTGGCCACTTCCGGCGCCTTGGCGTCCAGGCCTTTGCTGCCGATGCTGTTCACCGTTTCAGCCTGGCCATACACGCCTTTCGGGTCGTCGAGGAAGCGCAGTTTCCATTTGGCGAACATCCAGTGCGGCACCCAACCGGTGACGGCGATGGATTCGTTTTTCTTCTCGGCGCGGGTCAGCTCGGCAATCATGCCGGCGCCGGAACTGGCCTTGAGGCTGTATTTGTCCAGGCCGTAATCCTTGATCGCCTGATCGGTCTTGAGCATCACGCCTGAACCGGCGTCGATGCCGACAATACGGTTTTTGAAGGTGTCGTCAGTCTTCAGGTCTTCAATCGATTTGGCTTTGACATACTCGGGTACGATCAGGCCGATCTTCGCGTCCTTGAAGTTCGGGCCGTAATCGACGACCTGATCCTTGTTTTTCGTCCAATAGTCACCGTGGGTCACGGGCAGCCAGGCCGAGAGCATGGCATCGAGTTTGCCGGTGG
The DNA here is from genome assembly GCF_044542195.1 of Pseudomonas sp. NPDC079367. NCBI lineage: Bacteria > Pseudomonadati > Pseudomonadota > Gammaproteobacteria > Pseudomonadales > Pseudomonadaceae > Pseudomonas > Pseudomonas sp. NPDC079367. The sequence goes on along the minus strand of NZ_JBITTW010000061.1, from coordinate 10,100 downwards.
CCACGCCCTGCCACATGATCCCGGTGGCGACGGCCTGCAGCTTCACGTCATAACCGAGTTTCTGTTTGATCACCTCGGCCGCAACGTGAGTGGTCGCGACGCTGTCGGACCAGCCGTCAACGTAACCGATGTTCAGGGTCTGTTTTTCAGCGTTGGCGAAAGTGGAACTCATCGCAAGCGCCAGAGCGGCACCTGCGCCTAAAAGTCGTCGCATCTTCATCGTTTACTTCCCCGAAATGCTGCGCCCGACGGATGCCGGGCATCGTCAACGTATTGTTATGGTGCACAGCGCCCCCATCACGCCGGACCTCACACACCGAACATCAGCCGATTTTTCAAAAAGGGTACTGATAGTTTGATCATCAACCTCAAGCGGCCGGCGACCTGCTCTGTCAGCGACCTCAAGGCAGCGAGAAACGACATCAGAAAGCCATTAATCAAGCGAGATTAATTGACGCCAGACAATCCGCCCGAACTTTGCATGTATAACGCCTGCAGGCCACCTGCCTTTCTATAAATGCAGGTAACATGCGTCGCTTTGCAGCCACTCGGCCTGATCATGTCCGCGACGTACCGATTTCCTTTTGTGCCTTATCTGTTCGCCTGTCTGCTCGGGCTCCTGGCCCTTGGCGGTTTCTGGTATGGCCTCGGCCAACCGGTGATCCTGCCGGACGCCGCGACGCCGACGCACAAGCTGCAATGCGCCTCGTACACGCCGTTCGACAAGGACCAGTCGCCGTTCGACGTGCCATTCAAATTGCGCCCTGAGCGCATGGATGCCGACCTTGCGCTACTGGCAACGCGCTTTGAATGTATCCGCACCTATTCGATGACCGGCCTCGACGCCCTGCCCGATCTTGCGCGCAAACACGGTCTGAAGTTGATGATCGGCGCCTGGGTCAACAGCAACCCTGTGGATACCGAGCAGGAAGTCGAGCTGCTGATCAAATCCGCCAACGCCAACCCCGACGTGGTCACGGCAGTCATCGTCGGCAACGAGGCGCTGCTGCGCAAAGAGGTTACTGGCGCGCAACTGGCCCGGCTGATCGACAAGGTCAAAAGCCAGGTCAAGCAACCGGTGACTTACGCCGATGTCTGGGAATTCTGGCTCAAGCACCCGGAAATTGCCCCGGCCGTGGATTTCCTCACTATCCATTTGCTGCCGTACTGGGAAGACGATCCCTCGAACATCGACGTCGCGCTGCGGCATGTGGCGGATGTGCGCCAGGTGTTCGGCAACAAATTCGCCCCCAAAGACGTGATGATCGGCGAAACCGGCTGGCCGAGCGAAGGCCGTCAGCGCGAAACCGCCGTGCCGAGCCGGGTCAACGAGGCGAAATTCATTCGTGGGTTTGTGACGATGGCCGAGCAGGAAGGCTGGCGTTACAACCTCATCGAAGCCTTCGATCAGCCATGGAAGCGCGGCAGTGAAGGCGCCGTCGGCGGTTATTGGGGGCTGTTCGATGCCGATCGGCAGGACAAAGGCGTGCTCGCCGGGCCGGTGAGCAACGTGCCGTACTGGAAAGAATGGCTGGCGGTTGGCGCTGTGATTTTTCTCGGTACGTTGATTCTAGGTGGACGCGTTCGCACCGTGCGCTCGGCACTGCTGCTGCCATTGCTCGGTGCCGTCGCTGCTTGTTCAATTGGCGCCTGGGCTGATCTGGCGCGGCTGACCACGCGATTTGCTGGCGAATGGCTGTGGGTCGGCTTGCTGACCGGGCTGAATCTGTTGGTGCTCGCGCATGCCGCGCTGACGTTGAGTGCACGTATCGGTTGGCGCGCGCGAGCATTCGATTTTCTCGAGCGTCGCGCCGGCTGGCTGGTCGCGGCGGCCGGTTTTGCCGCTGCGGTGATGGTGCTGGAGATGGTCTTCGATCCGCGCTATCGCAGTTTCGCCAGCATGGCGTTCGTGCTGCCGGCGCTGGTGTACCTGTGCCGGCCGGTGAGCGTGCCGCGTCGGGAGATCGCCTTGCTGGCGTTTATCGTCGGTGCCGGGATTGCGCCGCAGTTGTATCAGGAAGGGTTGCTGAATCAGCAGGCCTGGGGTTGGGCGCTGGTCAGTGGCTTGATGGTGGTGGCATTGTGGCGCTGTTTGCGGGTTCGCAAGGGCTGACCAGAGCAAGATCAAAAGATCGCAGCCTTCGGCAGTTCCTACAGATGCAGGGCGTGCCATTGTAGGTGCTGCCGAAGGCTGCGATCTCTCAAATCACGCACCGCGTGAGGATCTGACCAGGCGCAACCCGGCAATTACCACCGCAAACACCGCCAAGGTGGTGTTGTACAACGCCAATGCCGGCATCCCGAACACCAGCGCCAGCACCGCCAGCCACCATCCTCCCCGCCCCGGCACGACAAAACCGATCAGCGCCATGCCCACCGCTGCCCAGCCCAGCACCTTGAAATGGATCATCAATCCGAGGTTCGAGCGCACCACGCACTCCCAACGGCTGGCCTCGTCAACGCAGATGCCGACCCACTGGCCGTCTTCCATAAAGCCATAACGCGCGGCATAACTGGCGGCCAGCCACAGCGGCAACAAAACGAGCAGCACAATCACAGGCAAGCGGCGGGACATGAAGCACTCCAATCTACGGAAATCGGCCGCCAGCTTAATCTGCCGCCCTGCATACGCAAGCGCTAACAACACTTAACTGTTCATTGAGGCCGTGCAAAGTGTATCGTCCAGCTACTATTACTCCGAATTCCGCCTGTTTGGTGCCGCAGCATGGCACTTTGGCGCACGGCCGGTGGTCATAGCCTGCGAACTTCAATCGGCACCTTCCTCTAAGGGATCTAGTCATGCTCCGTTCCTTGCGCTTCGCCGCGCTGTTCAGCGGCCTTATCTTGAGTGCGTCCGCGCTGGCGGTGGATATCGACGCCGCCAGCTATGGCTACCCGCTGACCAACCCGTTCGAGGCGACGATCGCCACGACACCACCGGATCTGCGTCCGGAGCTGCCGCTGGACGACGACATCAATCAAACGGACCGCAGCCTCACCCTGCGCCCGGAGCGCGAGTTCCAGCTGCCGGACAATTTCTGGGCAGTCAAAAAGCTCACCTATCGCATCGCCACGCAGGACAAACCGGCGCCGCTGATCTTCCTGATCGCCGGCACTGGCGCGCGCTTTGACAGCACGCTCAACGAATACCTGAAAAAGCTTTATTACAAGGCCGGCTACCACGTCGTGCAGCTGTCTTCGCCGACCAGCTTCGACTTCATCAGCGCCGCCTCGCGTTTCGCCACCCCGGGCGTGACCAAGGAAGACGCCGAAGACATGTACCGGGTGATGCAGGCGGTCCGCGCGCAAAACCCGAAACTGCCGGTGACCGAGTACTACCTGACCGGTTACAGCCTCGGCGCTCTCGATGCCGCGTTCGTCGCGCATCTGGACGAGACCCGCCGCAGCTTCAACTTCAAGAAAGTCCTGCTGCTCAACCCGCCGGTCAATCTCTATACCTCGGTGACCAACCTCGACAAGCTGGTGCAGACCGAGGTCAAGGGCATCAACAGCAGCACCACGTTCTACGAACTGGTGCTGACCAAGCTGACCCGCTACTTCCAGCAGAAAGGTTACATCGACCTCAACGATGCGCTGCTGTATGACTTCCAGCAGTCCAAGCAGCACCTGACCAACGAACAGATGGCCATGCTCATCGGCACGTCGTTCCGCTTCTCGGCGGCCGATATTGCCTACACCTCGGACCTGGTCAACCGTCGTGGCCTGATCACCCCGCCGAAATTCCCGATTACCGAAGGCACCAGCCTCACGCCGTTCCTCAAGCGTGCGCTGCAATGCGACTTCGACTGCTACATCACCGAACAGGTTATTCCGATGTGGCGTGCGCGAACCGACGGCGGCAGCCTGCTGCAACTGATCGATCAGGTCAGCCTGTATGCACTCAAGGATTATCTGCACGACAGCCCGAAAATCGCCGTGATGCACAACGCCGACGACGTCATCCTCGGCCCTGGCGATTTGGGCTTTTTGCGTAAAACCTTCGGTGATCGCCTGACCGTTTACCCACTGGGCGGCCACTGCGGCAACCTTAACTACCGCGTCAACAGCGACGCCATGCTGGAGTTCTTCCGTGGCTAAATATCTCCTGCTGATTGCAGCGCTCCTCTGTGCAGGCGTGGCCCAGGCCGACAACAGCAAAGCCGATGCACCGGTGGTGGTCGACAGCGACGGCTTCAAGGAACCGCTGACCAAACTCAAATTCAACCCGGGCCTGGACCAGCGCGAGTTCGAGCGCTCGACGCTCAACGCGCTGAACGTTTATGACCCGCTGGAATCGTGGAACCGCCGGGTTTACCACTTCAATTACCGCTTCGACCAATGGGTGTTCCTGCCGGTCGTCGATGGCTATCGCTATATCACGCCAAGCTTTGTGCGCACCGGGGTGAGCAACTTCTTCAACAACATTGGCGACGTGCCGAATCTGGTCAACAGCCTGTTGCAGTTCAAGGGCCAGCGCTCGATGGAAACCACTGCGCGCCTGTTGCTCAACACCACGATCGGCATCGCCGGCCTGTGGGACCCGGCCACCGCCATGGGCCTGCCACGCCAGAACGAAGACTTCGGTCAGACCCTGGGTTTCTACGGCGTACCGGGCGGCGCCTACTTCGTACTGCCGATCTTCGGCCCGTCGAACATCCGCGACACCGCGGGTCTGGCCGTGGACTACACCGCCGACACCGCGATCAATTTCCTCAATGTCGCGGAAGTCAGCTCCAACCATCCGGAAGTCTGGGCCTTGCGTGCAATCGACAAGCGCTACCAGACCAGTTTCCGTTACGGCCAGATGAACTCGCCGTTCGAGTACGAGAAAGTGCGGTACGTCTACACCGAGGCGCGCAAGCTGCAGATCGCCGAGTAATCTCGGCGGGTACAAAAAGGGCCATTCGATGCACGTCGAATGGCCCTTTTTTGTGGCTCAACACAAATCAGAATGTGGGAGCGGGCTTGCTCACGAATACGGTGGATCAGTCAATATCCATGTCGACTGGCGTTCCGCATTCGCGAGCAAGCCCGCTCCCACAGGTTTCATGTTCAGCTTCTGATTGCGCGCCAGAGCTTGCCCACGACAGTCACCACCGCCAACACCACCGCACCGGCAATGATCCCCGCAACACCGTTGAGCAGCATCGGCACGGCGAACCCGGCACTGCCCGCCGCTGCGCCGACGCCTTCGATCCAGTGATGCAGCACCGGCACGCCATGGGTAAGGATGCCGCCGCCAACCAGGAACATCGCCGCCGTACCGACCACCGACAGGGTTTTCATCATGTACGGCGCGGCGCTGAGAATGCCGCTGCCAATCTTTTTCGCCATCTGCCCGGGCTTCTGCGTCAGCCACAGACCCAGATCGTCGAGTTTGACAATACCCGCCACCAAACCGTAAACGCCCACGGTCATGACAATCGCGATGCCGGACATGACCACCACTTGCTGGGTCAGCGAGGCGTCGGCCACGGTGCCGAGGGTGATGGCGATGATTTCCGCCGAGAGGATGAAGTCGGTGCGGATCGCGCCTTTGATCTTGTCCTTTTCATACGCCACCAGATCGGTGGCCGGATCGGCGACGGCTTCGGTCAACTGCGCATGCCCGGCTGCGTCTTCCTCTTTGCTGTGCAAGAACTTGTGCGCAAGCTTCTCGAAACCTTCGAAGCACAAATACGCACCGCCGACCATCAACAGCGGCGTTACCAGCCATGGCACGAAGGCGCTGATCGCCAGCGCCGACGGCACGAGGATCAGTTTGTTGACGAACGAGCCCTTGGCCACCGCCCAGACCACGGGAATTTCCCGCTCGGCGCGCACGCCCGAAACCTGCTGGGCATTGAGCGCAAGATCATCACCCAGCACCCCGGCAGTCTTCTTCGCGGCCATTTTCGTCATCAATGCAACGTCATCCAGAACGGTGGCGATGTCATCGATCAGCACCAGCAAACTGCTTCCTGCCATGAATCCTGTTTCCTTCTGTGTATGAATGTTGCCAAGCATAGCGCGACCGCCAGCCACAGGCTGCATTGTTGAGCGCCGCTCAAGGCCGGTGCTACCATGCGCCACCGCCAGAACAGGCAAGGAACCACCGGGTTTATGAGCACAATCCGCGAGCGAAACAAAGAACTGATCCTGCGCGCCGCCAGCGAAGAGTTTGCCGACAAGGGCTTTGCGGCGACCAAAACCAGCGACATCGCCGCCAAGGCGGGATTGCCCAAGCCCAACGTCTACTACTACTTCAAATCCAAGGAAAACCTCTATCGCGAGGTGCTGGAAAGCATCATCGAGCCGATTCTTCAGGCCTCGACCCCGTTCAACCCGGACGGCGTGCCGAGCGAGGTGCTGAGTGGCTACATCCGCTCGAAGATCCGCATCTCCCGCGACCTGCCCTACGCGTCCAAGGTGTTTGCCAGCGAGATCATGCACGGCGCCCCGCATCTGAGCGCCGACCTGGTCGAGCAGCTCAACAGCCAGGCCAAGCACAACATCGCCTGCATCCAGAGCTGGATCGACCGCGGCCAGATCGCCCCGATCGACCCCAACCACCTGATGTTCAGCATTTGGGCCGCCACCCAGACCTATGCCGACTTCGACTGGCAGATTTCTGCAGTGACCGGGAAAGACAAGCTCGATGAAGCCGATTATGAAGCGGCAGCGCAGACGATCATCCGGTTGGTGTTGAAGGGGTGTGAGCCGGACTGAACAGACTTACCGCTATCGCTGGCAAGCCAGCTCCCACAGGGCTTTGTATTGGTTACAACATCTCAATACGACAGAGAATCCTGCGGGAGCTGCCAGCGATGGCTTTCGATCAGGCGCCAATGATCAGAAGGATATCCTGCTCATTCGCAGTGACCCTTGGCGCTCAAGCCTCCTCCCCCATCAACCAGCGCAGTGCCTGTGGCAGCGAAGTGCTCCAGTCGTCGGGGAAGGTGTGTCCAGCCTCATGGACACGGGATTTGACTTCGTTGCCTTCGCTGAACAATTGACGGAAATCGGCGCTCATCTGCTGATTGCGTGGCCCTTCCTCTTTGCCGTTGATGACAAATACACGCTTGCCGCGCGCTTTGCTTTCGGTGGGCGTCGGTTGCATGCCGCCGGGTGACAGCAGCAGCGCGCCGGCGTATTCGTCCGGGTGCTGCGCCAACAGAGCGCCGGCGTGTTGCGAGCCCTGCGAAAAGCCCATGAGGAACACGCGTTTACGGTCGATGCATTGCTGGGCTTCCAACGTTTTGAGCCCCTTCTGCACGGCTTGATGGGTGCCTTCGAAGCCGGGGCCGATCCAACGGAAGCTGTCGACCGCGTTGATCATTTCTGTGCCATTGATCCCCAGAATCACTGCGCCGGTGTCGGCCAGCGGTTGGTAATCTTCATCAAGCTCGCCGTTGACGCCATAACCGTGGAGCCAGACCACCACCGGCCGACAGGCTTTGGGGACGGGGATGCTGGCCGACGGATCAAGCACGGAGATCGCGCCAACCTTGCCGACGGCCATTTTGCTGTAGCGCTCCTGAGCGTTGGCCAGGACGCTTTTATAGGTGCCAGATTCGCGCAGATCGGCGAAGTCTTCATCGCCGGCCATCAACGGGCCGAACCACAGGCCGCGGTCATCGGCTTCACGTAGAAAGCGTTCGGCCAATTTGTCATCACCACGCCGAGCAAACAGCGCCGCGACCTGATAAGGCGCCTGCAATTGTTTGGGGTCTTCACGGGTGGCGGCCAGATACACCGCAATGGCCTGCAACGTATCGGATGATTCGAGCTTTTCGGCACGATCCATCAGTTCCTGGGCATCGTCTGCATTGATCAATGCAGAGACCACCGGGCTGAGCGCATTGAACGCGATTTCGTCGGCGTCAGGTGCTTGCGCCGCATGCAGGGCGGGAGTACAGAGGGTCATGGCCGTGGCCAGAGAGAGGGCAAATAGCGTCTTCACGCGAATCTTCCTTGATACATAAACGAGAGGGGCGGCATTCTATAGACCCCGCCCCGCTTCGTCATCATTACCACATCAGTCGTGGTGAATTATCTCACTCAGGCCGCTACCCCCGCATCCGCGCGTAACTTCAGCGCCTCCACCGCACTGATCGCGACTTGCTCATCCACATCCGACAAATCCCCACTGATCCCGATCGCGCCCAGCACTTCACCCGCCTGATTGCGAATCAACACACCACCCGGCGCCGGCACAACGCTGCCCTGCCCCATGCTGTTCAACGAAGAAAAAAAGGCCGGGCGTTGCTGGGCGTCCTGGGCGAGCAGGCGTGAGCCTTTGCCCAATGCGATGGCGCCCCAGGCTTTGCCGATGGCGATGTCGGGGCGCAACAGGCTGGCGCCGTCTTCGCGTTGCAGGGCGATCAGGTGCCCGCCGGTGTCGAGCACCGCGATGGTCAGCGGTGCGGCGTTGATGCCGCGCCCTGCATTGATGGCTTCGCTGACCAGGTTGACTGCGACTTTCAAGGTTAAAGCGCTCATGGTGCCGTCCTCATTTTGTTATAGGGAAAGTCGTGGGACTGCGCGTCTGTGCCGCAGTCCGATGCCACAAATAGAACACAATGAGTTATTTTTTTGTATACAATAATTCTCGAAAAGCGCCACATGCGACGAAAAGCCACAGCACAACGGGCTTGCGACGAATGAAACAGGCGCTTGAGAAAATGGATTGACCTGCGCCGTCCGCCGTGAATACACTCTGCGCAAAGCCACTTGTATACAATTACAAAACGTAAAGAGGCACAAAACCATGAGCAAAATGAGAGCAATCGAAGCCGCCGTTCTGGTGATGCGCCGTGAAGGGGTCGATACCGCTTTTGGCATCCCGGGCGCAGCGATCAACCCGCTGTACTCCGCCTTGCAGAAGGTCGGTGGCATCGATCACGTCCTTGCTCGCCACGTTGAAGGCGCCTCGCACATGGCCGAGGGCTACACCCGCACCAAGGCCGGCAATATCGGCGTGTGCATCGGTACATCCGGCCCGGCCGGTACTGACATGGTCACCGGGCTCTACAGCGCCTCGGCCGACTCGATTCCAATCCTCTGCATTACCGGCCAGGCACCCCGGGCCCGTATGCACAAGGAAGACTTCCAGGCTGTCGACATCACCAGCATCGTCAAGCCAGTCACCAAGTGGGCGACCACGGTTCTGGAACCGGGCCAGGTGCCTTACGCGTTCCAGAAAGCTTTTTACGAAATGCGTTCCGGCCGTCCAGGCCCGGTGCTGATCGATCTGCCATTCGACGTGCAGATGGCCGAGATCGAATTCGACATCGACGCCTACCAGCCGCTGCCACTGGCCAAACCGACTGCGACCCGCGTGCAGGTCGAGAAGGCTCTGGCGCTGCTGGATCAGGCCGAGCGTCCGTTGCTGGTCGCCGGTGGCGGCATCATCAACGCCGATGCCAGCGATCTGCTGGTCGAGTTCGCCGAACTGACCGGCATCCCGGTCATCCCGACCCTGATGGGCTGGGGCACTATCCCGGACGATCACCCGCTGATGGTCGGCATGGTCGGTCTGCAGACGTCGCACCGTTACGGCAACGCGACAATGCTCAAATCCGATGTGGTGCTGGGCATTGGTAACCGTTGGGCCAACCGCCACACCGGTTCGGTTGACGTGTACACCGAAGGTCGCAAGTTCATTCACGTCGACATCGAAGGCACGCAGATCGGCCGTGTGTTCACGCCGGATCTGGGCATCGTTTCCGACGCTGCGGCAGCGCTGACCGTGTTCATCGAAGTGGCCCGTGAATGGCAAGCCGCTGGCAAGCTGAAAAACCGCAGCGCCTGGCTGCAGGATTGCCAGCAGCGCAAGGCCAGCCTGCATCGCAAGACGCACTTCGACAACGTGCCGGTCAAGCCGCAGCGCGTTTACGAAGAAATGAACCAGGTGTTCGGCAAGGACACCTGCTACGTCAGCACCATTGGTCTGTCGCAGATTGCCGGCGCGCAGTTCCTGCACGTGTACAAGCCGCGTCACTGGATCAACTGCGGTCAGGCCGGCCCGTTGGGCTGGACCATTCCGGCGGCGCTGGGCGTGGTGATGGCCGTTCCGAACCGTAATGTCGTGGGCCTGTCGGGGGCCTTTGATTTGCAAG
>NZ_JBITTW010000060.1:0-21782 GCF_044542195.1 Pseudomonas sp. NPDC079367 | reverse complement strand
AGACCCATGTCTGCTTCGGCGGCGGTTTCAACGATGCCGTCTTCCAGGCAACGCACGGTTTCCAGGCACAGCGGGATCATCATCCAATTGATGATGTCTTCGTCAGTGACTTCGCGCTGCTCGTGAACGATCGGCTTGAGCACTTCGAGTACCGACGGGTCGGCGACTTTCTTCTGCTTGCCTTTCTTGTCGGCCTCGTAGGCGTAGAAGCCCTTGCCGTTCTTCTGGCCCAGGCGCTTGGCTTCGTACAGCACGTCGATGGCCGAGCGACGGTCATCTTTCATGCGATCCGGGAAACCTTCAGCCATCACGTCACGACCGTGATGACCGGTGTCGATGCCGACCACGTCCATCAGGTACGCCGGGCCCATTGGCCAGCCGAATTTCTCCATGACCTTGTCGATACGGACAAAGTCGACACCGGCGCTGACCAGCTTGGCGAAACCGCCGAAGTAAGGGAACAGCACGCGGTTGACCAGGAAGCCCGGGCAGTCGTTGACGACGATCGGGTTCTTGCCCATTTTCTTCGCGTAAGCCACGGTAGTGGCGATGGCCAGTTCGCTGGACTTCTCGCCACGGATCACTTCCACCAGCGGCATCATGTGCACCGGGTTGAAGAAGTGCATACCAACGAAGTTTTCCGGACGCTTGAGGGCCTTGGCCAACAGGCTGATGGAGATAGTCGAGGTGTTGGACGCGAGGATGGTGTCCTCTTTGACCTTGTCTTCGACTTCAGCCAGTACCGCTTGCTTGACCTTAGGGTTTTCGACCACCGCTTCGACGACCAGATCGACGTGACCGAAGTCACCGTACGACAGCGTCGGGCGAATGCCGTTGAGCACTTCAGCCATCTTCGCAGCGGTCATGCGACCTTTGTCAACGCGGCCGACCAGCAGCTTGGCAGCTTCTGCCAGGCCCTGTTCGATGCCGTGCTCGTTGATGTCCTTCATCAGGATCGGCGTGCCTTTGGAGGCCGACTGGTAGGCGATACCGCCGCCCATGATGCCGGCACCGAGTACGGCGGCCTGCTTCACGTCTTTGGCGATTTCGTCGTAAGCCTTGGCTTTTTTCTTCAGTTCCTGGTCGTTCAGGAACAGGCCGATCAGGCTCTGTGCGGCAGAGGTCTTGGCCAGCTTGACGAAGCCTGCTGCTTCCACTTCCAGTGCCTTGTCACGACCGAAGTTCGCGGCTTTCTGGATGGTTTTGATCGCTTCGACCGGCGCCGGGTAGTTCGGGCCGGCCTGGCCAGCCACGAAGCCTTTGGCAGTTTCGAAAGCCATCATTTGCTCAATGGCGTTCAACTTGAGTTTTTCAAGTTTCGGCTGACGCTTGGCCTTGTAATCGAACTCGCCGGAGATGGCGCGCTTGATCAGCTCAAGGGCTGCTTCCTGCAACTTCTCTGGGGCAACCACGGCGTCGACGGCGCTGACTTTGAGCGCGTCTTCAGGGCGGTTTTCCTTGCCGGCGGCAATCCACTCAATGGCGTTATCGACACCAATCAGGCGCGGTAGACGCACTGTACCGCCGAAGCCCGGGTAAATGCCCAGCTTGACTTCTGGCAGGCCGATCTTGGCCTTGGTGGACATGACGCGATAGTCAGCCGCCAGGCACATTTCCAGACCGCCACCGAGGGCAATGCCGTTGATGGCCGCGACGGTTGGTACGTTGAGGTCTTCGAAATCGCTGAAGATCTTGTTGGCTTCGAGATTGCCAGCAACCAGCTCGGCATCCGGCAGCTTGAAGTTGTCGACAAATTCGGTGATGTCGGCGCCGACGATGAATACGTCTTTTCCGCTGCTGACGATCACGCCCTTGATCGAAGCATCTGCCTTGATGGTGTCTACGGCCTGACGCCGTTCGTTCAGGGTTAGACGGTTGAACTTGTTGACGGACTCACCCTTGAGGTCGAATTTCAATTCGACGATGCCACTTTCAAGAGCGTTAACCGTGATGGCTTTACCTTCGTAAATCATCAACTGATCTCCACGATATGGAAGCTGAACAGTACACGTCGGACGCAGGCGAATGGCTCGGCAGGACGCTTTTTCGTCAATGCTAACGCCAATCCACCCGGCACACCCGCCAACGCGATAGTCGGGATTCTGTAGGAGCAGTCTGTAAGACAAACGCTCAATTCATACGCCCGTTTGATTTGGGTACGTCACCTTCTCGGAATTCCCGGCAATTGTCAATCGCCCAAAATACCGGTTGAAATGCGACTTTGCGGTCATTTCCGTAGGGCGTAGACCTGCAACACGCACTTGCATGTCCAGCCATTCATAGAATCAATAATTAGAAAAATCGCCCTAATCCGTCGCAGCCTTTGTTTAAAGGGCTACGCTGGTGGGACTACTGGGAAATGCACAGCGCGCTTGAAACCGCGTCAGCAGAAAAAACTATTTCCGGCCTGCCTGGCCAACCCCGCCCGATGAATCATGTCGGGCTTTTTAATGCGCGTCTGCCGGACGTTTCACACCGTTGCAGTGAGAAAAGTCCACGCATCACGCCAGCGCTTTAAGGGTCGCGTCGATATCCTGCAGAACCGTCGCCTCACCCTTCTCGCCCCAATACAATGCGATCATCTGCTTGTCCGCCTCGACCTTGAAAACATTGCCCGGCAATTTTTCGAAATAATCGAGCAGCGCCCGGTCATCGCAGACTTCCTGCCATTGATTGACCCACACGCCCGGAGTTTTCTGCCAGTAGGTCCAGCACGCCGGCTGACCGCCTCGCCGCGGCCGATGGTACTGGGCACAAGGATTCGGCGGCTCCGGCAGCAGCCAGTGCGGCCACTCCTGGGGCGCGAGTTGCATGGCGAGGCCCATGCGCCGCGCCTCCATACGCAAGGCCATGCGACCGCTCTGCGCACGCGATGGGCGCAGCCATGCCAGCGGACTTAAAACTACCAGCAGGATTGACACCACCAGCCAGACCGTCATATCTGTACTCCCGATTTTTGATGGGCCCATTGTCTCGCTTGCGAACCAATGCGCTTGAAACCAGCCATACTTACCAATATCGAAACCTCAGGAGGAGCACCTCATGCCCTACCACCACATACTGGTCGCTGTAGATCTGACCGAAGAGTGCGACCCTGTGATCCACCGCGCCCGCGAGTTGTCGGTGAGCAACGGTGCCAAGTTGTCGCTGGTGCATATCGTTGAACCAATGGCCATGGCCTTCGGTGGCGATGTGCCGATGGATCTGTCACAACTGCAACAACAGCAGTTCGATCAGGCCAAGGAACGCCTTGAAAAGCTCAAATCCAAATATACCGAGCTCGTTGGCGCCAATTGCCACCTGACCTACGGCCAGCCACGCCAGGAAATTCATCATTTTGCCAAGGAACAAGCGTGCGATCTGATCGTGGTTGGCAGCCATGGCCGTCACGGTCTGGCGCTATTGCTAGGCTCGACCGCAAATGATGTGCTGCATGGCGCCCCTTGCGATGTGCTCGCGGTGCACCTGGTCAAACGCTGACTGGTTTCGCTCCCCACATTTTGATCTGATCCAGCCTGCTGATCGCGTTACATATGAAAAGCCCGGCGCTCATCACTGAGCGCCGGGCTTTTGCACATCACGATCGATCAGGCATCCAGCTCGGCCCAACGCTCCACCAACGCATCCAGCTCGGCCTGCAATTGTTCCAGCGAAGCAATGACCTTGGCCGTTTCCGCCGGCGGACGCTGATAGAAACCGGCTTCAGCCATTTCAGCCTCAACCGCAGCAATCTGCTGTTCCTTGGCGTCGATGTCGCCCGGCAAGGCTTCCAGCTCGCGCTGCAGCTTGTAGCTCAGCTTTTTCTTTGCAGCCGGTGCAGCAGCGGCAGGCGCAGCAACCACAGCAGGCTCAGCGGCAACCACCGCCGAGTTCAGGTCAGCCTTGCCCGACTTGCTTTCAGTCACGCCCAACAGACGCGGTGAGCCGCCCTGACGGATCCAGTCCTGATAACCGCCGACGTATTCACGAACCTTGCCTTCGCCTTCGAATACCAGGGTGCTGGTCACCACGTTATCGAGGAATGCCCGGTCGTGGCTCACCATCAGCACGGTGCCATTGAAGGTCAGCAGCACTTCTTCGAGCAGTTCGAGGGTTTCCACGTCGAGATCGTTGGTCGGCTCGTCGAGTACCAGCAGGTTAGCCGGTTTGCTGAACAGCTTCGCCAGCAACAGACGTGCACGCTCACCACCGGACAACGCCTTGACCGGCGTGCGCGCACGCTGCGGGCTGAACAGGAAGTCGCCGAGATAGCTCAGCACGTGACGGCTCTGCCCGTCGATGTCGATGAAGTCGCGACCTTCGGCGACGTTGTCGATCACGGTTTTTTCCAGATCCAACTGATGGCGCAACTGGTCGAAGTACGCCACGTCGATGCGCGTGCCCTCTTCCACTTTGCCGCTGGTCGGTTGCAGACCGCTGAGCATCAGTTTCAACAGTGTGGTCTTGCCGGTACCGTTGGCGCCGAGCAGACCAATACGGTCGCCGCGCTGCAGGACCATCGAAAAATCCTTGATCAGGAACGGCCCGCCCGGATGCGCGAAGCTCACGTTCTCCAGCACCATCACTTGCTTGCCGGACTTGTCCGCGGTTTCCAGCTGGATGTTGGCCTTGCCGGTACGCTCGCGACGCTCACTGCGCTCAACGCGCAAAGCTTTCAGCGCACGTACACGGCCTTCGTTACGGGTGCGACGGGCCTTGATGCCCTGACGGATCCACACTTCTTCCTGAGCCAGACGCTTGTCGAACAGCGCGTTGGCGGTCTCTTCAGCCGCCAGCGCGGCTTCCTTGTGTACGAGGAAACTGGCGTAGTCGCCGTTCCAATCGATCAGGCCGCCGCGATCCAGTTCGAGAATGCGCGTGGCGAGGTTTTGCAGGAAGGAACGGTCGTGCGTGATGAACAGCACGGCGCCCTGGAAATCTTTCAGCGCTTCTTCGAGCCAGGCAATCGCACCGATGTCCAGGTGGTTGGTCGGTTCGTCGAGCAGCAACAGGTCCGGTTCGGACACGAGCGCCTGCGCCAGCAGCACGCGACGGCGCCAGCCGCCGGAGAGTTCGGCGAGGGTCTTGTCGGCCGGCAGTTGCAGGCGGCTCAGGGTGCTGTCAACCAGCGTCTGCAAGCGCCAGCCGTCACGGGCTTCGAGGTCGTGCTGGACATGCATCAGTTTGTCCAGATCGGCGTCGGTGACGATGTTCTGGCTCAGGTGATGGTATTCGGCGAGCAAGGCGCCGACGCCGTCGAGACCTTCAGCCACCACGTCGAATACAGTCCGGTCGTCGGCCACTGGCAATTCTTGCGGCAATTCGCCGATTTTCAGACCAGGCGCACGCCAAACCGAGCCGTCATCGGGCTTCTGGTCGCCCTTGACCAGTTTCATCATGCTGGACTTGCCAGTGCCGTTGCGGCCGATGATGCACACCCGCTCACCACGGGCGATCTGCCAGGACACCTTGTCCAACAACGGCATAGCGCCGAACGCAAGGGACACATCGCTGAATTTGAGCAGGGTCATGAGCTTCTCCAAAAACCGGGCGCGCATTCTACCTGACTTGAGGCTTCAGCAGGCCGGCAATTTGTCGGTCGAAGCACTCTGCACAACATTTGTTGCGAACTTGTGCAGTGAGGCGCGCAAAGCTTTCGCCGCTTGCTGGCAAAAGGCTAAGCTACAGGCAATTCAGTGCGGATTCCGATCGGCACTTGTCATGATTTCTCTGCCCGGATGTCTCATGCGCAGTCGCCTTTTCAGTGTTTTGTCCTGCTTGTTTCTTACCGCCGCTGCCGCTCAATCCGTCCAGGCGGTCGACCTGTCCACCCAACGCCAGTATTACGATGAAGCCAAGCGCGCCTTGGCCAAGGGTGATACCGGACCGTATTTCCGTTACAGCCAGGCGCTGGCCGATTATCCGCTGGAACCCTATCTGGCTTACGACGAACTGACCGCGCGTCTGAAGACGGCGAGCAACGCGGAGATCGAGAAATTCCTCGCCGAACACGGTGATCTGCCGCAAGCCAATTGGATGAAGCTGCGCTGGTTGCGCTGGCTCGCCGACCGTGGCGACTGGGCGACCTTCGTCAAATACTACGATCCGAAGCTGAACTTCACTGAGCTAGACTGCCTCAACGCGCAGTATCAGATCAGCCACGACAAGAAAGCTGAAGGCTACGCCAACGCGGAAAAACTCTGGCTGACCGGCAAATCGCAACCCGCCGCCTGTGACGCCCTGTTCGGCATCTGGGCTGCCGACGGCCAACTGACCGAACAGAAACGCTGGGAACGCACCAAACTCGCCGCGCAGGCGCGTAACTATCCGCTGGCGAACAGCCTGATCAACGGCTTGACCAGCCTCGCCCCGCGCGGTCGCTTGCTGGTCGACGTCGCGCAGAAACCCGAACTGCTGAACCAGCCGTCGCGCTTCACCCCGGCCGACGAGCCGATGTCAGACGTTGTCAGCCTCGGCCTGCGCCGCCTCGCAAGGCAGGATCCGGACAAGGCCATGGCTCTGCTCGACGGTTACGCCAGCAGCATGCATTTCTCTCGCGATGAAAAAGTCGCGATTGCTCGCGAGATCGGCCTGACCCTTGCGCGCCGCTTCGACAGCCGCGCGCTGGACGTTATGACCAAATACGATCCGGAGCTGCGCGACAACACCGTATCGGAATGGCGCTTGCGCCTGCTGCTGCGTCTGGCACGCTGGAACGATGCCTACGAACTGACCAAACGTCTGCCGCAAGACCTGGCCACCACCAACCGCTGGCGCTACTGGCAGGCGCGCAGCCTGGAACTGGCCCAACCGCAAAACCCGCAAGCGCTGACCCTGTACAAGAATCTGGCGCGGGAACGGGACTTCTACGGTTTCCTTGCCGCTGATCGCTCGCAGTCGCCTTACTCGTTGAACAATAAGCCGCTGGTGCTCAGCCAGGCGTTGATCAGCAAGGTTCGCAACACCCCCGGCGTGCGTCGTGCGCTGGAGTTTCATGCACGTGGGCAGATCGTCGACGGGCGTCGCGAGTGGTATCACGTCAGCCGTCATTTCAATCGCGATGAAATGGTCGCCCAGGCGAAACTGGCGTATGACCTGAAATGGTACTTCCCGGCAATCCGCACCATCAGTCAGGCGCAGTACTGGGACGACCTGGACATCCGCTTCCCGATGGCTCACCGCGATACCCTCGTGCGTGAAGCCAAGGTCCGCGGCCTGCATTCAAGCTGGGTGTTCGCCATCACCCGGCAGGAAAGCGCCTTCATGGACGACGCGCGCTCCGGCGTCGGCGCCAGCGGTCTGATGCAACTGATGCCCGGCACCGCCAAGGAAACCGCGCGCAAGTTCAGCATTCCGCTGGCCTCGCCCCAGCAAGTGCTCGATCCGGACAAGAACATCCAGCTCGGTGCTGCTTACCTCAGTCAGGTGCACAGCCAGTTCAACGGTAACCGCGTCCTCGCCTCCGCCGCTTACAACGCCGGCCCCGGCCGCGTGCGTCAGTGGCTGCGCGGCGCTGATCACCTGAGTTTTGACGTCTGGGTGGAAAGCATCCCGTTCGACGAAACCCGTCAATACGTGCAGAACGTACTGTCATATTCGGTGATCTACGGCCAGAAGCTTAATTCTCCCCAACCGCTGGTGGATTGGCATGAGCGGTATTTTGATGATCAGTAACCGGTAATCCCGGGTAGGCAAGAGCTGCCGAAAACTGCGATCTTTGATGTAAAAATGCCCGCATTCAATGCGGGCATTTTTTGTAAAGCAAGATCAAAAGATCGCAGCCTTCGGCAGCTCCTACAAGTCCACTGCGTGGCCATCATTAAACTGCAACGCCGCCAGCCGCGCATACAGCGGGTTGCTGGCGATCAATTGCTGATGTGTCCCAACCGCCACCAACTTGCCTTGATCCATCACCGCAATCCGATCAGCGTTTTTCACCGTGGCCAGTCGGTGGGCGATGACCAGCGTGGTGCGGTTTTCCATCAGCGTTGGCAAGGCTTGCTGGATCAGATGCTCGCTCTGTGCGTCGAGGGCGCTGGTGGCTTCGTCCAGCAGCAGGATTGGCGCGTCCACGAGCAAGGCCCGAGCGATGGCCAGGCGCTGGCGTTGACCGCCGGACAGGCCGAGGCCGCCATCGCCCAGATGAGTCTGATAACCATCAGGCATCTGTTCGATGAAGTCGTTGGCGTGGGCAATGCGCGCGGCTTCCTTGACCTGCGCCAGCGTGGCCGTAGGACAACCGTAGCGAATGTTCTCATCCACGCTGCCGAAAAACAGCGCCGGGGTTTGCGACACCAGCGCGAAACAGCGGCGAAGGTCCAGTGGGTCAAGGCTGGTCAGCGGCACTCCATCCAGCAGAATCTGCCCTTCGCGCGGATCGTAGAAGCGCAGCAACAGGTCGTAAACCGTGGATTTGCCCGCGCCTGACGGCCCCACCAATGCCAGGGTTTCGCCCGCCCTCACCGTCAAACTCAAGCCATCGACTGCGTAACTTTCCGGACGAGAGGGGTAGGAAAAGCGCACGTCGCGCAATTCAAGCTCACCTTTGACTCGCGCTGGCAAAGTGACCAGTCCGGCCACCGGTGGCTGGATAATGTTTTCCGAGCGCAGCAATTCCGCGATGCGTTCAGCGGCACCCGCAGCGCGTTGCAGTTCGCCGATCACTTCGCTCAGCGTGCCGAACGCGCTACCGACGATCAGGCTATAAAAAACGAATGCCGCCAGCTCGCCGGCCGATATCCGCCCGGCCATGACATCCATGCCACCAACCCACAACATCACCGCCACCGCGCCAAGCACCAGCACGATCACCAGCGTGATCAACCACGCCCGCTGGAAGATCCGTTTGCGTGCGGTCTCGAACGCCTGCTCTACGGTGGAGGCGAAACGCTGCTCATCCTGCACCTGATGGTTGTAGGCCTGCACGGTTTTGATCTGGCCGAGGGTTTCAGACACGTAACTGCCAATGTCAGCGATACGATCCTGACTCTGGCGCGACAGATTGCGCACGCGACGGCCGAATATGAGGATCGGCGCAATCACCAGCGGCAGCGCAATCACCACAATGCTGGTGAGTTTGGAATTGGTGATGAACAGCAGCACCACACCGCCAACTACCATCAACAGGTTGCGCAGGAACAACGAAAGCGACGAGCCAATCACCGATTGCAGTAGCGTGGTGTCGGCAGTCAGGCGCGACTGGATTTCCGAACTGCGGTTGTCCTCATAAAAGCCTGGATGCAGGTACACCAAGTGATTGAACACTTGGCGACGAATATCAGCGACCACGCGCTCACCGATCCATGACACCAGATAGAAACGGGCGAAAGTGCCCAGTGCCAGGCCTAGCACCAGCAACATGAAGATCGCGATGGACTGATTAAGAAGATGCGGCGATCGGGTCATGAAACCTTGGTCCACAAGCAGCTTGATGCCCTGCCCCATTGACAAGGTAATGCCCGCGGTGACGATCAGCGCGAGTAAAGCGCCGAAGGCATGCCAGCGGTACGGCAGGAGAAAATGACTGGTCAGGCGCAAGGCGCGCCGGTGTCGGGAAGATAGCAAGGAGATCATGGAATTCACGTCTGCGCAGATGAATCGGGCCAGCCTACAGACTCAAATGGGGTGGAACTCTGTAAATCACAATGAGTCAGGTTAAATATGCCCGGGATGTCCGGATGCTAGAAACGATTGGTCTAAGGTTGCGGTTGAGACGAGACGGCATTTCTGTTTGAGTAGAGATGCCGCTCGCCGACAGATCGCAGGGAGTTGTCACAGCCTGGTCACGTGGCGGTTTTAACTTAGGCACACAACCTGATGAGGAGACAGGCCATGTCCTTGCAACACAGCAGCGAAGACAAGATTGAAGTGATCCGCACCCAACCCGACCAGTCTCTGGGTTGCTCGATTATCGATGAGCAGGGCCGCGAAGTACCAATCACTGAAGACATGATCCAGGACGCCTGCCGCGAACTGGAGAAGCGATTGGTCAAGCCTGCCGAACAAGAGTGATGTAGCCAACGTCTTCCCGACCCGGCCCTGATTGGCCGGGTTTTTTCTGCGCCTGATTTAGCTGCGAATCGTGTAGGAGCTGCCGAAGGCTGCGATCTTTTGATCTTCAATAAGCAAGATCAAAAGATCGCAGCCTCGTTTCACTCGACAGCTCCTACAGGCCAATGCGGTTATGGGACCGGGGTTGCGCCGAGCGCCGCCACAATCTGGCGCAACACAGGCGCATCCCCTTCAATCCGCACCTTCAGCCCTTCGATCTCGCGTCGTACCGGGTACTGCTTGCGCAATTGGTCAAATGCCTCACGCTGCTCAGCGACATTTCCTACCAGACTGCGGCGAAAATCCGCGTCGTCGCGGCGCGGGTCATACACGCCCCGACACAACATCGCCAGCGCCCACGCCGGATCACTGTCGCCATGCAAGGAAACTTCCGACAACCACGGCGCTGGCAACAGATCACTCAGCTGGATAATCGCAGGCTGGCCGCTGAAAGCGCAGTAGGCCTGGTAGATCTGCGCGGTTCCGCGTTGCTTGCCGTCAAGGCTGTAACCGGCAATATGCGGTGTCGCCAACACACAGAGTTCGGCCAGCGCAGGATCAACTTCCGGCTCCTTTTCCCAGACGTCGAGCACTGCCTGCAGGTCTTCACGCTCCAGCAGCACTTCACGCAGCGCAACGTTATCGACCACAGGGCCGCGCGCCGCATTGATCAGCCACGCACCTTGCTTGAGTTGCTGCAGACGCTGTCGATCAAACAGATGCCAGGTCGCATCGTCGCCGTTACGGGTCAAAGGTGTATGCAGACTGATCACGTCGCACTGCTCGAGGATCTGCTCGAGGCTGACATGATCGCCGCCGTCGGCAGCCTGACGCGGCGGATCGCAAACCTTTACGTTCCAGCCCAAACCTTTCAAGACCGTGATCAGGCGACCACCGACTTCACCGGCGCCGACAACGCCGTAGGTACGCTGAGTCAAATCAACGCCTTCGATTTCGGCCAGTGTCATCAAACTGCCCAGTACGTAGTCGACCACGCCACGAGCATTACACCCCGGCGCGCTCGACCAGCCAATCCCGGCCTCTTTGAAGTAATCGAGATCCAAATGGTCGGTGCCGATGGTGCAGGTACCGACAAAGCGCACCTTGCTGCCCTCAAGCAGCGCACGGTCAACGCGGGTCACCGAACGCACCAGCAACACATCGGCGTGCTCGACCGTGGCACGGTCAATGGAGCGGCCCGACACACGGCGGATTTCACCGAAACCGGCAAAATAAGCATCGAGCAGCGGGATATTTTCGTCGGCAACAATCAGCATGGCGGGCTCCTTGGGCGGATCGGCAGTTTAGGTGCAGACGCGCCGATCAGCCAGCAGGGTTTGCGCTTACAAATACGCAACAGAGGATTTTTCCTGACCGAGGCGTCAGCGGCGTAGAATGCGCCGCTCTGCGCATCAATACTTTCTGGACGCTTCGCCTGTGAACTCTGTAACTGACCAACCCGTCGCCGTCTCCCTGTCCCGCCCTGCGCGGATTCGCCTGGAGTTGAAAAACCTGCTCGCCCTGGCGCTGCCGATCATCATCGCGCAACTGGCGACCACGGCCATGGGCTTCGTCGATGCGGTGATGGCGGGACGCGTCGGACCAAAGGATCTGGCGGCGGTAGCATTGGGCAACTCGATCTGGGTCCCGGTGTTTCTGTTGATGACCGGCACCTTGCTGGCCACCACGCCGAAGGTCGCGCAACGCTTCGGCGCTGGCAAGCACAGCGAGATCGGTCCGATCGTGCGTCAGGCGCTATGGCTAGCGTTGGTGGTGGGGTTGATCGCCACTGCGATGCTGGTCGCCGCCGAACCGGTTTTGCACCTGATGAAGGTCGATGCCGAACTGATCGACCCGAGCATGCAGTACTTGCACGGCATCGCCAGCGGTCTGCCGGCAGTGGCCATTTATCACGTGCTGCGTTGCACCAGTGACGGCATCGGCCGCACGCGCCCGGCCATGGTGCTGGGCCTGTGCGGGCTGGCGCTGAACATTCCGCTGAATTACATCTTCATCTATGGCCACTTCGGCGTGCCGGCCATGGGTGGCGTCGGCTGCGGCTGGGCCACGGCGATCGTGATGTGGGTGATGGCGCTGGGCCTGGCCGGCTACGAACGCTGGGCGCCGGCCTACCGCTCAAGCGAACTGTTCAGCCGTTTCGACTGGCCGCAGTGGGCGGTGATCAAACGTCTGCTATCGATTGGTTTGCCGATCGGCATCGCGGTGTTTGCCGAGTCGAGCATCTTCGCCGTGATCGCCCTGCTGATCGGCAGCCTCGGCGCGACGGTGGTGGCCGGGCACCAGATCGCGCTGAACGTCAGCTCGCTGGTGTTCATGATCCCTTATTCGCTGGGTATGGCGGTCACCGTGCGTGTCGGCCAGGCGCTGGGCCGTGAGGAACCGCGTGAGGCACGCTTTGCCGCTGGAGTCGGCATGGGCACGGCGCTGGCCTACGCCTGCCTGTCGGCGAGCCTGATGCTGGCGCTGCGCGAGCCGATTGCGGCGATCTATACCGCTGATCCGACGGTGATTCATATTGCAGCGATGCTGATTGTCTATTCGGCGCTGTTCCAGTTTTCCGATGCGATCCAGGTGACCGCCGCCGGCGCGTTACGTGGCTACCAGGACACCCGCGTGACGATGATCCTGACCCTGTTCGCTTATTGGGGGATCGGTTTGCCGGTAGGTTATGCGCTGGGGCTGACCGACTGGCTCGGCGAGTCACGTGGCCCGAGCGGGCTGTGGCAGGGTTTGATTGTCGGCTTGAGTTGCGCGGCGCTGATGCTGTCGATTCGTCTGACACGCAGCGCGCGCAAGCGGATCCGGATCAGTCGCTCGCTCGGCTGATCACCCATAAAAAAAGACCTGCATTTGCAGGTCTTTTTTTTGCCCAGAGTCAGGGTTTCTTGCGAATCCAGTACAGATAAGTACCCGCTTCTTCATGCTGGCTGACCAACTCATGGTCGAGGAACACGCAAAACTTGGGGATGTCACGTTTGGTCGAAGGATCGGTAGCGATCACCTTCAAGAGGCCGCCGGGCACCAGATCGCGGATGTGCTGATGCAACATCATCACCGGTTCCGGGCAATTGAGGCCGGTGGCGTCGAGGGTGCCGTCGACCGGAGAATCGATCATTTCACTCATGGTTCACTCCAGAAACTGGCCGGCATTGTCGCGCATTGTCCGGGATCTCGTCCAACCTCTATGGGTCAGCGAGACTTGGGCTTTTTGCTGTCATGCCGGCGCAGGTGGCAGGTCACTTCCTCACGATCGTGATACAGCTGCTTGCAGCCAATATCTACCTTGATTCCCCGCGCCTTGAAACCATCGGCAATGCGTTCCAGCAGCCGCTTTACTTCGGCATAACGCTGCTTCATCGGCAGCTTCAGGTTGACCACTGCTTCGCGGCAATGTCCCTCGCCAATCCATTCTTCCAGCATCGCCGCGTTGCGCGCCGGTTTCTCGACGATATCGCAAACCATCCAGTCAACCGGCTGCTTGGGCTTGAAGGTGAACCCGTCCGCCATCAAATGCTGAACCAGGCCGGTGTCCATCAGGCTTTCAGCCATCGGGCCGTTGTCGATGGCGGTGACCAGCATGCCGCGGTTAACCAGTTGCCAGGTCCAGCCGCCCGGCGCCGCACCGAGGTCGACGCCGGTCATGTCGCTGTGCAGACGGTCGTCCCACTGATCACGCGGAATGAAGTGGTGCCACGCCTCTTCCAGCTTCAGGGTCGAACGGCTTGGCGCTTCGCGGGGAAACTTCAGGCGCGGAATGCCCATCGGCCACATGGCCGAATTGCCGGCATCAGCCATGCCGAGGAACACTTCACGACCACTTTTAAAGGTCAGCAACAAACGCGGCTTGCTGGCGTCCTCCATCAGTTTGCCGGCGGCGGTCAGCGCCTTGCGCAGCGGGCCCTCGAATTTTTTGCAGAAGTTCGACAGTTCCTTGCCGTCATTGGTATCGACCACTTCCAGCCACAGGCTGCCGCACACCCGGAAATCGGCCATGTGCGCCAGGATCACGCTGATCCGATCGTTTTCTGGCAGATCGATGAAAAAACCACGCGCCCACTGGCGCGGGAAGATCAGCTCAGCGAAACGCTGACCGCGCATCAGGCGTTCAGCGCCATCGGCTTCGGTGCAGACAAACTCGGCGCAGGCCGCGGCCGTTTTGGCTTTGGCGTAACCGGCGACATTGAGACGGGCGGCGAGGTCGGAAATCTCCGAACAGACTTCGCCTTCGAAGCCGGGCCGGCAATGCATGAATAGGGTGTTCATTCTTACTCCTGGGCAGCGGCCGATGATTCGGCCGCTGCGCGATGCTCAAGCCTTGCGTTGCCGCAATGCCTGTCACGAAAACCGGCGCATGATAGCCGAAGTCGGAACCTTGGTTCCGCTCATAGAGTCCAGTTATTAGCCAGCTACTCAAAACAGGGCTAGGTTTAATGCTCTGCCCGTCCCCTCAGTCCGTAGCCGTGCGGACTCAAAGGAGTGATCGTAATGCCGTCCCTCGATAGTCTGAAGTCACTGAAAACCCTACAAATTGACGCCACGACCTACCACTATTTCAGCCTGCCGGAAGCCGCCAAAAGCCTGGGCGACCTCGACAAGCTGCCGATGTCGTTGAAGGTTCTGCTGGAAAACCTGCTGCGCTGGGAAGACGAAAAAACCGTCACCGGCGCCGACCTCAAGGCCATCGCCGCGTGGCTCAAGGAGCGCCGCTCCGATCGGGAAATCCAGTACCGCCCGGCCCGTGTATTGATGCAGGATTTCACCGGCGTCCCCGCCGTGGTCGACCTGGCGGCGATGCGCGCCGCTGTGGCCAAGGCCGGCGGCGATCCGCAACGGATCAATCCATTGTCGCCGGTGGATCTGGTGATCGACCACTCAGTAATGGTCGACAAGTTCGCCAGCGCCAGTGCGTTCGAGCAGAACGTCGACATCGAAATGCAACGCAACGGCGAGCGCTACGCCTTTCTGCGCTGGGGCCAGAGCGCATTCGATAACTTCAGCGTGGTACCGCCGGGGACCGGCATCTGCCACCAGGTCAACCTCGAATACCTCGGCCGCACCGTGTGGACCAAAGACGAAGATGGCCGCACTTACGCATTTCCCGACACGCTGGTCGGCACGGACTCCCACACCACCATGATCAACGGACTCGGCGTACTTGGCTGGGGCGTTGGCGGGATCGAAGCGGAAGCCGCCATGCTCGGGCAACCGGTGTCGATGCTGATTCCCGAAGTGATCGGCTTCAAACTCACCGGCAAACTCAAGGAAGGTATCACCGCGACCGATCTGGTGCTGACCGTGACGCAGATGCTGCGCAAGAAAGGCGTGGTCGGTAAATTCGTCGAGTTCTATGGCGACGGCCTCGCCGACTTGCCACTGGCCGACCGCGCAACCATCGCCAACATGGCTCCGGAGTACGGCGCGACGTGCGGCTTCTTTCCGGTCGACGATGTCACGCTCGAATATTTGCGCCTGTCGGGCCGGCCGCCGGAAGTGGTGAAGCTGGTCGAGGCATACACCAAAGCTCAAGGCCTGTGGCGGCTGCCGGGTCAGGAGCCGGTGTTCACCGACAGCCTGGCGCTGGACATGGGCAGCGTCGAAGCGAGTCTGGCCGGGCCGAAACGCCCGCAGGATCGCGTTTCGCTGCCGAATGTCGCGCAGGCCTTCAGTGATTTCATCGACCTGCAATTCAAACCCACCAGCAAGGAAGAAGGACGCCTGGAAAGCGAGGGCGGTGGCGGCGTGGCGGTGGGCAACGCCGATCTGATAGGCGAAGCTGACTACGAATACGAGGGCAAGACGTATCGCCTGAAAAACGGTGCCGTGGTTATCGCCGCGATTACTTCCTGCACCAACACTTCCAATCCGAGCGTGATGATGGCGGCCGGGTTGCTGGCGAAGAAAGCCGTCGAGAAAGGCCTGACGCGCAAGCCGTGGGTAAAAAGCTCACTAGCCCCTGGTTCGAAAGTCGTCACTGATTACTACAAGGCTGCCGGGCTGACGCAGTACCTTGATCAACTCGGTTTTTCACTGGTCGGCTATGGCTGCACCACCTGCATCGGCAACTCCGGGCCACTGCCGGAGCCGATCGAGAAAGCCATTCAGAAAGCCGATCTGACCGTCGCTTCGGTCTTGTCCGGCAACCGCAACTTCGAAGGCCGCGTACATCCGCTGGTGAAGACCAACTGGCTGGCCTCACCTCCGCTGGTCGTCGCCTACGCATTGGCCGGTAGTGTGCGCACCGATATCAGCAGCGAACCGCTGGGCGAAGACCAGCAGGGCAATCCGGTATATCTGCGCGACATCTGGCCAAGTAGCCGGGAAATCGCCGAGGCGGTGGCTCAGGTCAATACGGCGATGTTCCACAAGGAATACGCCGAAGTGTTCGCCGGTGATGAGCAATGGCAAGCCATCGAAGTCCCGCAAGCGGCGACTTACGTTTGGCAGGACGATTCGACCTACATCCAGCATCCGCCTTTCTTCGACGACATTTCCGGTCCTCTGCCGGAGGTAAAAGACGTCAAGGGCGCGCGGGTCTTGGCTTTGCTGGGTGATTCGGTAACCACAGACCACATCTCCCCCGCCGGCAACATCAAGGTCGACAGCCCTGCGGGGCGTTATCTGCAGGAAAAAGGCGTCGAGCCACGCGACTTCAACTCTTATGGTTCCCGTCGCGGCAATCATGAGGTGATGATGCGGGGCACGTTTGCCAACATCCGTATTCGTAACGAGATGCTCGGGGGCGAGGAAGGCGGAAATACCTTTTACATTCCCACCGGGGAGAAAATGGCGATCTATGACGCTGCGATGAAATATCAGGCTGCGGGCACGCCGCTGGTAGTGATTGCCGGTCAGGAGTATGGCACCGGGTCGAGCCGTGACTGGGCGGCGAAAGGCACCAATCTGCTGGGCGTCAAAGCTGTAATTGCGGAGAGTTTTGAGCGTATTCACCGCTCGAATCTGGTTGGCATGGGTGTGCTGCCATTGCAGTTCAAGCTTGATCAGAATCGCAAGAGCCTCAATCTGACCGGCAAAGAGACGTTCGAGATTCTGGGATTGACCGGCGTTGAGCTGAGGCCGCGGATGAACCTGGCTTTGGTGATCACTCGCGAGGACGGGCGTCAGGAGAAGATTGAAGTCTTGTGCCGGATTGATACGTTGAATGAGGTCGAGTACTTCAAATCCGGGGGGATTCTGCATTACGTATTGCGGCAGTTGATTGCTTCGTAACGGGTGACATTTGCAGCAGGCTGCGGTTTCTTTGACTTTGGCTTTAGAAGCAAAATCAAAAGATCGCAGCCTTCGGCGGCACCTGCATACAGACGAAAAAAAACCCGCCGAAGCGGGTTTTTCCCAAGACCATTATCGACTCCCTGTCGGCAGCGATCCTTGCAAATGGTCGATCATCCATGATCCTGAAACACTCCCTGCGTCTCAGTTGATGTGTGTAGATTACCGAGTGGATCCAATCAGCAATAGTCGTAAAAGCTATCAACGCGTGTAAGACATTCGCCATACAACCATTTCCGAAAACCCTTAGACCCTTCAGGCATTTCCGCTTTCACGGGCCTTCGCGCTTTCGGCGAGGAACTGTTCAAGCCTGCTCAATTGCTCCTCCCAACCACGACTGTCCATGTAATACGCCTCCTTCTGGCGGATGTCGGGAATGTGTGCAAAGCCCGATTCCGAAACCTTGAGCAACGTACCCTTTTCGAAGTCCTGCAATTCGAACTTGACCAGCGTGGTCGGCTCTTGCGAGTAATCGATCTTCGGATTGACTGCATACGGGTGCCAGCGGAAAGAAAACAACTGCTGCGGCTCGACGCGCTCGATCAGCACATTCCACAACACGTGTTCATAACCGGGGTACGTGACCTGGCCTTGCGTCCATTCACCTGCAATGAACCGCCGGCCCTCGAGCGCCACGCCAAACCACTGACCAAATGCCTCGGCATCGACCAATGCACGCCAAACGTGGGAACGCGACGCCTTGAGCGTGATTTTGCGTTCGAAACTGTTAGGTACTGGTTTCATACGTCACCTCCTGTTCTGAACACTAGGCTTGTATGACCACATGTCCAATGCGAAGTTGTATCGAAGCGCTGCAGCCACTGATTCGAGCGGACACATCCTGCCGTAGTTTCCGCTCTGTGATCAGCGTCGTCTGACCTGTTATCTTTCCCGCGAATTCGCAGAAACAAGGAAGAATCATGCAGCCTTCTCTCGCCGATCGTTATCGCGGCGCCCTCCTCGGTTTGGCTTGCGGCGATGCGGTCGGCACAACAGTGGAGTTTCAACCGCGAGGATCATTCCAGCCGGTCAGTGATATGGTTGGCGGTGGTCCGTTCCAGCTCAAACCTGGGCAATGGACCGATGACACCTCAATGGCGCTGTGCCTGGCCGAGAGCCTGCTGAGCAAGAATGGGTTCGACGCGGCTGATCAGATGGGCCGCTATCTCAACTGGTGGAAATGGGGATACCTGAGCTCCACCGGTGAATGTTTCGACATCGGCATGACCGTTAGCCGGGCGCTGCATCAGTACCAGCAAACTGGGGAGCCTTTTGCCGGCTCGACTGACCCGTTGACTGCCGGCAACGGATCGCTGATGCGATTGGCGCCCGTCGTGCTGTTCTATTTCCCCGACATTCGACAGATCCAGGCCTTTGCGGCCGACAGTTCGCGCACAACTCATGCCGCGCCGGAGGCAGTCGAGTGCTGCCAATTGCTGGCTGATCTGATCAGAAGAGCGCTTGAGGGTGCGGACAAAACGCAGCTTCGCCGGTCGTCACTGTCAGAGCTTTCCCAGCCCAAGGTGGTTGCTATCGCGCGGGGTGAATACCTCGACAAAGGCGAGACTCAAATCAAAGGCAGCGGCTATAGCGTCCAATCACTGGAAGCCGCTTTGTGGTGCTTTCATCACACGCATACGTACACCGACGCCGTACTCACAGCAGCCAATCTGGGTGACGATGCGGATACGACAGCGGCTATCGTGGGCCAATTGGCAGGAGCCTACTACGGGGCTCGAGGAATTCCCGAACACTGGCTGGAGCGACTGCATGAAGTCGAGGAAATCACGGCCACGGCGGATCGCTTGCTTGAGGCGTCCCGCTTTCGTACATAACAATCGCTACACTGTGGTGCTCTTTACATTCGATACAGTGAGAACCTCATGTCAGTACGCGTGCTTCTGGCCTTTGCGCCCTTTGTGTTTTCCCCATTCGCCCATGCCGCCACTGACTGTGCCAATGCCAGCGATCAGGCAACGATGAATCAATGTGCGGGGCAAGCGTTCAAAGCGGCAGACAAGGAACTGAATGCGCTGTACCAGCAGGTCACCGGGCGCTTGAAGGACAACCCGGAAGGCAAGAAGCTGCTGGTCAACGCGCAGCGGGCGTGGATCAGCTTCCGGGATGCCGAGTGCAAGTTTTCGGCATCTGGGGTGGCGGGCGGGAGTGTCTATCCATTGATTTACAGCGTTTGCCTGACCGGCATGACCAAGACGCGTGTCGAGGCACTCAAACACTATTTGAAATGCGAGGAAGGTGACATGAATTGCCCGGTTCCCGGAGCGTAATTACAGGCTCGCCTTCGGGAGCCTGTACTGTGAAACCGTTACGCCTCAGACGTGAGGATCGCCCGGCGCTTTGCTCGGCGCTGCGTATTGCGGCTTGAGGTGGCCATCCTGGTCGAGTAACCAAGCGTCCATGATCTGTCTCACTACTGGACCGGCAACACGACCACCGGCCTCGCCGTTTTCGATCATTACCGAGATGGCGATCTTTGGATGTTCGGCCGGTGCGAATCCTACAAACAGGGCGTTGTCACGGTGGCGCTCGAGGGTTTTTTCGCGGTTGTAGCGCTCACCCTGCTTGATCGCCACCACTTGCGCCGTACCACTCTTGCCGGCGATGCGGTATTGCGCGCCCGCAGCGGCCGCTCGGGCAATGCCTCGAGCATCGTGCATGACCATCTGCATGCCGTGGTTGACCTGCTCCCAATTGCGCGGATCCTTGAGCAGGATATTCGGCATCGGATGCTCGTCAACCGGCGCAACGCCATCGACAGACTTGGCCAGATGCGGCCGATTCCATATGCCCTTGTTGGCGATCAGGGCAGTGGCTTGAGCCAATTGCAGTGGCGTGACCTGCATGTAGCCTTGGCCGATGCCAAGAATAACCGTCTCGCCGGGATACCAGGCCTGTCGCCTTGTAGCGCGTTTCCACGCTTGCGACGGCATCAGGCCGGGCGACTCTTCAAACATGTCCAGCGAGACTTTTTCACCAAGGCCAAACATCGCCATGTAGTCGTGCAGACGATCAATGCCAAGCTTGTGCGCAAGGTCGTAGAAGTAGGTGTCGTTGGAACGCATGATCGCCGCGTCCATGTCCACCCAGCCGTCACCGCTGTGGTTCCAGTTGCGATACTTGTGATCGAAGTCCGGAAGTTGGTAATAGCCGGGATCGAATACTCGCGTCTGCGGAGTCACGACGCCTGCGTCCAGCCCCGCGATGGCGACTTCCGGTTTAATCGTCGAGCCTGGGGCGTAGAGGCCGCGCAATACACGGTTGAACAGCGGCCGGTCGATGGAATCCCGCAGCGCCGAATATTCCTTCGAGCTGATGCCTGTGACGAACAGATTCGGATCGAAACTCGGATTGCTGACCATCGCCAGCACTTCTCCCGTGGACGGATCGAGGGCTACCACTGAACCACGACGATCGCCCAACGCCGCTTCAGCGGCCTCCTGCAGCTTGACGTCCAGGCTGAGGACGATGTTTTTACCTGGCACCGGATCGGTGTGCTTGAGCACCCGCAGCACTCGGCCTTGAGCGTTGGTTTCGACTTCTTCGTAACCGACATGGCCATGCAGCTGCGCTTCATAGAAGCGCTCGATACCGGTCTTACCGATGGATTGCGTACCACGGTATTCAACGGAGTCCAGGGTTTTCGATTCTTTTTCATTGATCCGGCCGACATAACCGATCGAATGGGCGAAATGAGCGCCGAGGGGGTAGTGCCGGACGAACTGCGGTTCGACATCAAGACCCGGCAAACGGAACTCGTTGACCGCCAGGACGGCGATTTGCTCTTCCGTCAGCTCATAAAACAAAGTGACCGGTGTGAACGGATGACGGGATTGCTTCATCGCCTTATCGAATACCGTGCGGTCTTCTGCAGGCAAGTGCAGCAAGTTGATGACTTCGTCCAGCTCCTGATTGATGTCAGTTGCACGCTCACGGGTGATGGTCAGGTTGTAGCTGGGACGGTTGTCGGCGAGAAGGACACCGTTGCGGTCGTAGATCAGCCCGCGCGTCGGCGGAATCGGCAAGACGTGGACACGGTTGTTTTCGGAGATGGTCGAGTGGTACTCGAACTCCACGACCTGGAGGATGTATAGGCGCACAACCAGAGCACAGCTGATGGCGAAGACGAACAGAGCACAGGCAATCAATCGTTTATTGACCAGCCGCGTCTCTTTTTCATGGTCCTTGATCGGGATTGGTTCAGGCATTTCTACAGCAACTCTTTGACATAAATGAGTGCCGATCCGTGGGCAGAATATCAGTCCGTTAAAAAACGAGCTGCACCATAACAAAACTGGCTGTCCACTTCAGAATGAAATTACCCGATGGCACCTGAAAAACTTTCTCGCAGGCAAAACAAAACCCCAACTGCTTACGCAATTGGGGTTTCGGAATTTAATCTTGACGATGACCTACTCTCACATGGG
>NZ_JBITTW010000059.1:1294-22078 GCF_044542195.1 Pseudomonas sp. NPDC079367 | reverse complement strand
CCTGCATGCGAATACTGCTGATCAGACTGAATGCCATGCTGCGAGACGGTACAGAATGGCGCTGATGGACGGCGGGTTAAGACAGTTGCTCCCACTTTTGTGTTGTATTTGGCGTTAGATTGCGGGGGCAGGCAGGGCGGGTGGCGGGGCGAAGTCGAACGGCGCCAAGGCATACCCGCTCTCATCCACCTGCAACGCCCAACCCTGACGATCCCAATCCCCCAGCACAATCCGCTTCGCCGCTTGTTCACCAAGCTGCAACTTGTGAATGGCCGGGCGGTGGGTGTGGCCGTGGATCAGAGTCTTCACGCCGAATTCGTGCATCACTCGCGGAATCTCTTCCGGGGTGACATCGACGATGTCGTTGGCCTTCATCCGCGTCTGTGCACGGCTCTCGCTACGCAGCTTGCGCGCCAGTTTGCGGCGGCTGCGCAACGGCAGATTGCGCAGGATGAACAGAGTGATCGGGTTGCGCAGGTAGCGGCGCAGCTTCATATAGCCGACATCGCGGGTACACAGGCTGTCGCCGTGCATCAGCAGCACCGGCTCGCCGTAGAACTGCACGACACTCGGATCCTTCAGCAGCGTGCAGCCGGCCTGTTTGCAAAAGGCCTTGCCGAGCATGAAGTCGCGATTGCCGTGCATGAGGAAAATGGCCGTGCCGCTGTCGCTCAATTCGCGCAGGGCCTGGCAGATGGAACGCTGGAAGGGCGTCATGGCGTCGTCGCCGATCCACGCCTCGAAAAAGTCGCCGAGGATGTACAAGGCACTCGCCGAGCGGGCGCGTCCGGCGAGCAAATCCAGAAACGCCCGGGTAATGTCCGGGCGCTCCTCTTCCAGATGCAAGTCTGAAATCAGCAATATCACTCAATGATCTCGGCTTTCTCGATGATCACGTCGTCTGCGGGTACGTCCTGGTGGCCGGCCTTGGAAGTGGTCGACACGCCTTTGATCTTGTCGACAACGTCGGTGCCTGCGGTGACTTTACCGAATACCGCGTAGCCCCAGCCCTGCACGTTCTTGCCGCTGTGGTTGAGGAAGGTGTTGTCGGCGACGTTGATGAAGAACTGTGCCGAAGCCGAATGCGGCTCCATGGTGCGGGCCATGGCAACGGTGTACTTGTCGTTGGAAAGACCGTTGTCCGCTTCGTTCTGGATGCTTGGACGCTTGTCTTTCTTCTCTTTCATGCCTGGCTCGAAACCGCCGCCCTGGATCATGAAGTTGCCGATGACGCGGTGGAACACGGTGTTGGTGTAGTGACCGGCGTTAACGTATTCGATGAAGTTGGCGACGGTAATCGGCGCCTTTTCAGCGTTCAGTTCGATGACGATGTCGCCATGGTTGGTGGTCAGTTTGACTTGAGTCATGATCGCTACTCTTCTGAGGAATTCGTGGTTTTGGGACCTTCAGCCCCGCAACCGGTTCAGCCTGCTTCGGCCAAGGTGCGCAGTTTAGCGTGACAGGCGCGAATTTCGAGGCGGTTTTTCATTTCACCGCGATTAAATGCGCCGCTTTATGGAGCCTGCTCTGTCAGGCCCTTGACAGCATCGGCTATGATAGCGGCTTTGTTTTGTCTGGCCCCTTCTGCGGCCGCGCACCTGTACGTCAAGGATCCTATGAGCAAGCCCACTGTCGACCCTACCTCGAATGCCAAGTCCGGCCCTGCCGTGCCGGTCAACTTCCTGCGGCCGATCATCCAGGCAGACCTGGACTCGGGCAAGCACACCCAGATCGTGACTCGCTTCCCGCCGGAGCCCAACGGCTACCTGCACATCGGCCACGCCAAGTCGATCTGCGTCAACTTCGGTCTGGCCCAGGAGTTCGGCGGCGTCACGCACCTGCGTTTCGACGACACCAACCCGGCCAAGGAAGACCAGGAATACATCGACGCGATCGAAAGCGACGTCAAATGGCTGGGCTTCGAATGGTCCGGTGAAGTGCGCTACGCCTCGCAGTATTTCGACCAGTTGCACGACTGGGCTGTCGAGCTGATCAAGGCCGGCAAGGCCTATGTCGACGACCTGACCCCCGAGCAGGCCAAGGAATACCGTGGCAGCCTGACCGAGCCAGGCAAGAACAGCCCGTTCCGTGACCGTTCGGTTGAGGAAAACCTCGACCTGTTCGCGCGCATGAAGGCCGGTGAATTTCCGGATGGCGCGCGCGTGCTGCGAGCGAAGATCGACATGGCCTCGCCGAACATGAACCTGCGCGACCCGATCATGTACCGCATCCGCCACGCTCATCACCACCAGACCGGCGACAAGTGGTGCATCTACCCGAACTACGACTTCACCCACGGTCAGTCGGACGCCATCGAAGGCATCACCCACTCGATCTGCACCCTCGAGTTCGAAAGCCATCGTCCGCTGTACGAGTGGTTCCTGGAGCACCTGCCAGTGCCGGCGAACCCGCGCCAGTACGAGTTCAGCCGCCTGAACCTCAACTACACGATCACCAGCAAGCGCAAGCTCAAGCAACTGGTCGATGAAAAGCACGTCAATGGCTGGGACGATCCGCGCATGTCCACGCTGTCGGGCTTCCGCCGCCGTGGCTACACGCCGAAATCGATCCGCAACTTCTGCGAAATGATCGGCACCAACCGTTCCGACGGCGTGGTCGATTTCGGCATGCTCGAATTCAGCATCCGTGACGACCTCGACCACAGCGCCCCGCGCGCCATGTGCGTGCTGCGTCCGCTGAAAGTGGTCATCACCAACTACCCGGAAGGCCAGGTCGAAAACCTCGAACTGCCACGTCACCCGAAAGAGGACATGGGCGTGCGCGCCTTGCCGTTCGCCCGGGAAATCTACATCGATCGTGACGACTTCATGGAAGAGCCGCCAAAAGGCTACAAGCGCCTGGAGCCGGCCGGCGAAGTGCGTCTGCGCGGCAGCTACGTGATCCGTGCCGACGAAGCGATCAAGGACGCCGATGGCAACATCGTCGAGCTGCGTTGCTCGTACGATCCGGACACCCTCGGCAAGAACCCGGAAGGGCGCAAGGTCAAAGGCGTGATCCACTGGGTGCCGGCCGCCGCCAGCGTCGAGTGCGAAGTGCGTCTGTACGATCGCCTGTTCCGTTCGCCGAACCCGGAAAAAGCCGAAGACAGCGCCAGCTTCCTCGACAACATCAACCCTGACTCGCTGCAAGTGCTGACCGGTTGTCGCGCTGAGCCATCGCTCGGCAACGCCCAGCCGGAAGACCGTTTCCAGTTCGAGCGCGAAGGCTACTTCGTCGCGGATCTGAAGGACTCGAAACCCGGTCAGCCGGTATTCAACCGTACCGTGACCCTGCGTGATTCGTGGGGCCAGTGAGTGAGTCAAGGAACTAACGTGCTAACGATCTACAACACGCTCACCAAGAGCAAAGAAGTCTTCAAGCCGCTGGATGGCAACAAGGTGCGCATGTATGTCTGCGGGATGACCGTGTACGACTACTGCCACCTCGGCCACGGCCGCAGCATGGTCGCGTTCGACCTGGTGACGCGCTGGTTGCGCTTCAGCGGTTACGACCTGACCTACGTGCGCAACATCACCGACATCGACGACAAGATCATCAACCGCGCCAACGAGAACGGTGAATCGTTCGAAGCGTTGACCGAGCGCATGATCGCCGCGATGCACGAAGACGAAGCGCGCCTGAACATCCAGAAACCGGACATGGAACCGCGCGCCACCGATCATATCGCTGGCATGCACGCGATGATCCAGACCCTGATCGACAAGGGTTACGCCTATGCCCCGGGCAACGGCGACGTGTACTACCGCGTCGCCAAGTTCATGGGCTACGGCAAGCTGTCGCGCAAGAAGATCGAAGACCTGCGTATCGGCGCGCGCATCGAAGTCGACGAGTCGAAGGAAGATCCGCTCGACTTCGTCCTGTGGAAAGCTGCCAAGCCGGGCGAGCCGAGCTGGGAATCGCCATGGGGCGCCGGGCGTCCGGGCTGGCACATCGAGTGCTCGGTGATGTCGACCTGCTGCCTCGGTGAGACGTTCGACATTCATGGTGGCGGCAGCGACCTCGAGTTCCCGCACCACGAAAACGAAATTGCCCAAAGCGAAGCGGCCACGGGCAAGACCTACGCCAACGCGTGGATGCATTGCGGCATGATTCGCATCAATGGCGAGAAGATGTCCAAGTCGTTGAACAACTTCTTCACCATCCGCGACGTGCTCGACAAGTACCACCCGGAAGTCGTGCGCTACCTGCTGGTGTCGAGCCACTACCGCAGCGCGATCAACTATTCGGAAGACAACCTCAAGGACGCCAAGGGCGCACTGGAGCGTTTTTACCACGCGTTGAAAGGTCTGCCGAGCGTGGCGCCGGCCGGTGGCGAGGCGTTTGTCGAGCGTTTCACCACGGTGATGAACGACGACTTCGGCACCCCGGAAGCCTGCGCCGTGCTGTTCGAGATGGTGCGTGAGATCAACCGCCTGCGTGAGAGTGATCTCGATGCGGCGGCAGGTCTGGCGGCGCGCCTGAAAGAACTGGCCAGCGTGCTGGGCGTGTTGCAGCTCGAGGCCGATGATTTCCTCCAGGCAGGCGCTGAAGGGCGGGTCGATGCGGCTGAGGTTGATGCGTTGATTGCTGCGCGTCTGGCGGCTCGGGCCGGGAAGGATTGGGCCGAGTCGGACCGCATCCGCGACCAACTCACCGCCATGGGCGTGGTGCTGGAAGACGGCAAGGGTGGGACGACCTGGCGTCTGGCTGACTGAGGCCCAAAGCCCCTACCATGATCGTTCCCACGCTCTGCGTGGGAATGCCTCAACGGACGCTCCGCGTTCGGCTCTGTAGGGACGCAGAGCGTCCCGGGCTGCATTCCCACGCAGAGCGTGGGAACGATCGACTTTCAATGCACGACACAAATCCCCTGTGGGAGCGGGCTTGCTCGCGAAGAGGCCCGTCCAGACAACGTGTCATTCAGCCTGCCGCAACCGCTTGTACAGCGTATTGCGGCTAACCCCCAAGCGCCGCGCCAGGTGCGAAATATTCCCCCCGGCCGCTTTCAACTCGCGATTCAACGCCTCGATATCATTCAAATCCAGCCCCAACGGCGCCGCCGTTTCCACCGGCTCCATCTCCAGATCGGCAAAAAAATCATCCGGCAAATGCTCCGGCCGTACCGGTTGCTCTTCGGCCATGGCCAACGCCACCTGCATCACACTGCTGACCTGACGCAGATTCCCCGGCCACGGATGCTTTTCAAACAGCTCCAGCACCTCCGGGCTCAGCCCCGCCCATTGCGTCGGCTCGCGATGCTGTTCCCACAGTCGTTTGAACAGCGCTTGTTTATCACTGCGCTCACGCAGTGGCGGCAATTCCAAAGTCAGCCCACCAATGCGGTAGTACAAATCCTCACGAAACCGACCCAACTGCACCTGTTCGCGCAAGGATCGGTTGGTCGCCGAGATAATCCGCAGATCCACCGCAAACAACTCACTGCTGCCCACCGGTTGCACGCAACGCTCTTGCAAAACCCGCAACAAGCGCGCCTGAGTTGGCAGCGGCATATCGCCGATCTCGTCGAGAAACAGCGTGCCTTTGTCAGCCTTGCGGATGAGGCCGATGCTGCCTTTCTGATTGGCCCCGGTGAATGCGCCTTTTTCGTAGCCGAACAATTCAGACTCGACCAGTTCGGCGGGGATCGCTGCGCAGTTCACCGCGATAAACGCTTGTTTGCTGCGGGAGCTGGCTTGATGCAGGGCTTTGACGAACACCTCTTTGCCGACACCGGTTTCGCCGTGAATCAGCAGCGGAATGTCTTTTTCCAGCAGGCGTTCGGCCTGGCGCACGGCTTTTTCCACACGGCTGTCGCCGAAATGCAGCGTGTTGAGACTGATCGCACTGGCTGGCGCAGGCTTGTCCTCGGCGATAAACACCCGCGCTTGCACCGGCGCCTGTTTCGGCCGCTTCAGCAAGCACTGGAAACGGTTGCGCCCGGAGGTCTGCAGGGCAAATGGCAGACCCTCGGGCTGGTTGATCAGCTCCAGCAATGACACTTTGAACAGGCTTTCAACGCTGACGCGGGACAGACGCACACCGAGCAGGTTGTCGGCACGGCGATTGGCCGACAGCACTTGACCGCTTTCATCGAAGATCAATAACCCGGCCCACTGGCTGTCGAGGTTGTTCAGGCCGGTATTGAAGGTCAGTTGAAAGTGCTGACCGTGGAACAGGTTGAGGATCAGCCGGTTCTCCACGGTCTGGCTCATCATCTTCACCATGCCCAGGGTGTGCGAGGGCGGCAGGTAGCTGTCGCTGGAGACATCGAGCACGGCGATGACTTTGCGTTCGGCGTCGAAAATCGGCGCGGCGGAGCCGGTCATGAAGCGGTTGGCCTTGAGAAAGTGTTCGTCGTGTTCGATGTGCACCGCTTGCTCACAGGCCAGTGCGGTGCCGATCGCATTGGTGCCGCTACAGCGCTCCATCCAGCTCGCCCCGGCCTGAAAACCCCGGGCCAGACTCGGTTCGATAAAGCGTTGCGTGCCCCACGAGGTCAGCACCTGGCCCTGATTGTCGGCGAGCATGATCAGGCAGTTGGAGTTGCTGAGGATGTTTTCGTAATAGGGCAGGACTTCCTGATGCGTGGTCTGCACCAGCGAGTGATGGCTGTCGAGCAACCGCGCAATGCCGACGGCGGGCAATTGATCGAAGGCCGGGGCGCTCTGGTGGTCGAGGCCGAATGCGCGGCAACGCTGCCAGGAGGTCTGGACGATCACGTCGTGGGACAGCGGCGAAGCAGGTGCGGCCATGGGGGCGAGCCTCTGAGTGCAGCGATTTTATTATTGTTATGAACCCGGATCTTTAAATCACCACAAGTCCATTGTGGGAGCGGGCTTGCTCGCGAATGCGGTGTGTCATTCAACTGATTCGGTGACTGATACTGCGCATTCGCGAGCAAGCCCGCTCCCACATGGGATCTTCGGTGTTCATGAGATTGGGCAAAAGCGTGCATAGAGTGTTGTTCACTATTGTTCATTGTCAATCACCCCGACTGTTCAAAAGTGTTCAGCTGTGAACGCCGCTCGCCCCCGTGAATACTGCTTCTCAAAGCAAATCAACCACTTGCCATTTCTGGCATGAATGTCGCTCTGTTGCTCCGGTCGCTTGACTCCAAAAATAAAAAAGGCCGAGCCATGTCACTTACCCTGGAGCACGTCAGCC
Organism: Pseudomonas sp. NPDC079367; assembly: GCF_044542195.1. Taxonomy (NCBI): domain Bacteria; kingdom Pseudomonadati; phylum Pseudomonadota; class Gammaproteobacteria; order Pseudomonadales; family Pseudomonadaceae; genus Pseudomonas; species Pseudomonas sp. NPDC079367. Next base: position 14,914 of record NZ_JBITTW010000059.1, on the reverse strand, counting down.
GTACCGTCGAGGGCCAGATCTGGATCGACGATGCGTGTCTGAAATTCGAACCCGGATCCTTCAATGTTCTGCTCGGGCGCACCCTGTCCGGCAAGACCAGTCTCATGCGCCTGATGGCCGGCCTCGACAAGCCCGACAGCGGCCGCGTGCTGATGAACGGCGTCGACGTCACCCAACGCCCGGTGCGGCTGCGCAACGTGTCGATGGTCTATCAGCAGTTCATCAATTACCCGACCATGACGGTGTTTGAGAACATTGCCTCGCCACTGCGTCAGGCCGGAATTTCCAAAGACATCATTCACAGCAAGGTGCAGGAAACCGCACGCATGCTGCGCATCGAAAAGTTCTTGCAGCGCTATCCGCTGGAGCTGTCCGGCGGTCAGCAACAGCGCACGGCCATGGCTCGCGCCTTGGTCAAGGATGCTGAACTGATTCTGTTCGACGAGCCGCTGGTCAACCTCGATTACAAGCTGCGCGAAGAACTGCGTCAGGAAATGCGCGAGTTGTTCAAAGCGCGCCACACCATCGCCATCTACGCCACCACCGAACCCAACGAAGCGCTGGCCCTCGGCGGCACCACCACCATCCTGCACGAAGGTCGGGTGATCCAGAGCGGGCCGTCGACTTCGGTGTATCACCAGCCGCAAACCGTGCTCGCCGCCGAATTGTTTTCCGAGCCGCCGATCAACCTCATGCCGGGACGCATTGCCGGCAACGAAGTCAGCTTCGCCAATTTCGTCCACTTTCCGTTGAACGTCGACCTGCGCCCGGTGGGCGAGGGCGAGTTCCGATTTGGCGTCCGGCCGAGCCATATCTCGCTGGTGCCGAGCAACGATGACGACCTCGAATTGGCGGTGACCGTCGAGGTTGCCGAGATCAGCGGTTCGGAAACCTTCCTGCACGTGCGCAACGAGCACTTTCTGTTGGTGCTGCACTTGCCCGGGGTTCACGAATACGACGTCGATGCGCCGATCCGCATTTATATCCCGACCCACAAACTGTTCGTTTTCGATGCGCAGGGCCGTCTGGTGCAAGCACCGGGCCGGCGTGTCGCGAGGGTTGCCTGATGGCCGAAATCCGTTTGCAACACCTCGCCCACAGCTACAGCAAAACCCCGAGCGGCGCGGAGGATTATGCGATCCGCGAGATGGATCACGTCTGGGAGCAGGGTGGCGCCTATGCTTTGCTCGGCCCGTCCGGTTGCGGCAAGTCGACCTTGCTCAACATCATTTCCGGCCTGCTCAGCCCGTCCCAGGGCCATGTGTTGTTCGACGGCAAAGCGGTCAACGACCTCACGCCGGAGAAGCGCAACATCGCCCAGGTGTTCCAGTTTCCGGTGGTCTACGACACCATGACCGTGTTCGATAACCTTGCTTTCCCGCTGCGAAACCAGGGCATGGCCGAGGCGAAAGTGCACAGCAAGGTGCAGGAAATCGCCGAAGTCCTCGACCTGCAGAATCTGCTGAGCAAGAAGGCGCGCAACCTCACCGCCGACGAAAAACAGAAAGTCTCGATGGGCCGTGGTCTGGTGCGCGACGACGTCTCGGCGATCCTCTTCGACGAGCCGCTGACGGTGATCGACCCGCACCTGAAGTGGAAGCTGCGGCGCAAGCTCAAGCAGATCCACGAGCAGTTCAACATCACCATGGTCTACGTCACCCACGATCAACTGGAAGCCTCGACGTTCGCCGACAAGATCGCGGTGATGTACGGCGGCCAGATCGTTCAGTTCGGCACGCCACGGGAATTGTTCGAGCGGCCGAGCCATACCTTTGTCGGCTACTTCATCGGCAGCCCGGGGATGAATCTGATCGAGGTGCAGCCGCAGCCCGGTGGCGTCGGTTTCGCCTCGACGCACTTGCCGTTGTCCGACGCCTTGCAGCGCCATATCGAGCACGGCCAGTGGAAAAATCTCAAGGTCGGCATCCGCCCCGAGTTTATTCACGTCTGGGACGAGCCGTTTGACGACGCGATGCAGGCCAACGTCGTACACGTCGAAGACCTCGGCACCTACAAGATCATGACCCTCAACCTCGACGGTGCGCCGTTGAAGGTGCGCCTGGCTGAAGACAAGCCGGTGCCTCAAGGCACGGCTTACATCAGTTTTCCGGCGCAATGGCTGATGGTCTATGCCGATGAGTTCTTGCTGGAAGTCAGCGACGAGGAGGTGCAGCCATGAACAAGGTGCAGAACAACAAGGCCTGGTGGCTGGTGTTGCCGGTGTTTCTGCTGGTGGCGTTCAGTGCGGTGATCCCGATGATGACCGTGGTCAACTATTCGGTGCAGGACATCTTCGACCAGTCCAGCCGCTACTTCGTCGGTGCCGACTGGTACAGGCAGGTGCTGCTCGACCCGCGTCTGCATGACTCGCTGCTGCGCCAGTTCATCTATTCGGCGTGCGTGTTGCTGATTGAAATCCCGCTGGGCATCGCCGTCGCGCTGACCATGCCGACCAAGGGCCGCTGGTCTTCGGTGGTGCTGATCATTCTGGCGATTCCGCTGCTGATTCCGTGGAACGTGGTCGGCACCATCTGGCAGATCTTCGGCCGCGCCGACATCGGCCTGCTCGGTTCCAGCCTCAATGCCATGGGCATCAGCTACAACTACGCGGCCAACACCATGGACGCCTGGGTGACGGTGCTGGTGATGGACGTCTGGCACTGGACTTCACTGGTGGCGCTGCTGTGCTTCTCCGGCCTGCGGGCGATTCCCGACGTGTATTACCAGGCCGCGCGCATCGATCGCGCCTCGGCCTGGGCGGTGTTCCGCCACATTCAATTGCCCAAGCTGAAAAGCGTGCTGCTGATCGCGGTGATGCTGCGCTTCATGGACAGTTTCATGATCTACACCGAGCCGTTCGTGCTCACCGGCGGCGGGCCGGGTAATGCCACGACCTTCCTCAGTCAGACGTTGACGCAGATGGCTGTAGGGCAATTCGACCTTGGTCCGGCAGCGGCGTTTTCGCTGGTGTACTTCCTGATCATCCTGTTGGTGTCGTGGCTGTTCTATACCGCCATGACGCACTCCGACGCCAACCGCTGAGGCCCGGCCATGAGCAAGAAAAAGCTTATTCCGTTGCTGGTCTACATCCTGTTCCTGCTGGTGCCGATCTACTGGCTGCTGAACATGTCGTTCAAGAGCAACACCGAAATCCTCGGCGGCCTGACGCTTTTCCCACAGGACTTCACGCTGGCGAACTACAAGGTGATCTTTACTGATCCGAGCTGGTACACCGGCTACTTGAACTCGCTGTATTACGTGAGCCTCAACACGGTGATTTCCCTGAGCGTGGCGTTACCGGCGGCTTACGCGTTTTCACGCTATCGTTTCCTCGGCGACAAGCACCTGTTCTTCTGGTTGCTGACCAATCGCATGGCGCCGCCGGCGGTGTTCTTGCTGCCGTTCTTTCAGCTGTATTCGTCGATCGGGCTGTTCGACACACACATCGCCGTGGCCTTGGCGCACTGCTTGTTCAACGTGCCGCTGGCGGTCTGGATTCTGGAAGGCTTCATGTCCGGCGTGCCGAAGGAGATCGACGAAACGGCCTACATCGACGGCTACAGTTTTCCCAAGTTCTTCGTGAAGATTTTCATCCCGTTGATCGGCTCGGGCATCGGTGTCACGGCGTTTTTCTGCTTCATGTTTTCCTGGGTCGAACTGCTGCTGGCGCGCACGCTGACCTCGGTCAACGCCAAGCCGATTGCGGCAGTCATGACGCGAACAGTGTCGGCATCGGGGATCGATTGGGGCGTGCTGGCAGCGGCAGGGGTGCTGACCATCCTGCCGGGCATGCTGGTGATCTGGTTTGTGCGCAACCACGTGGCCAAGGGCTTTGCCCTCGGTCGGGTCTGAGGAGCAGATGATGGAATGGATGAGCTGGACGACACCGACCGCCGCGTTCTTCATCGGCATCGGTCTGATTCTGGTGGGCATGACCACTTGGGAATTGCGCTCGCCGAGCATCTTGCGGCGAGGGTTTTTGCCGATTGCCACCACCCGTGGCGATCGCTTGTTTATCGGTCTTCTCGGCAGCGCCTACCTGCATTTGCTGGTAATCGGCGTCACCGACTGGAGCATCTGGGTGGCGTCCGCGCTGTCCCTGGTGTGGCTGTTGGCTGTGATGCGTTGGGGCTAGTCGAATCGTTCGGCAACGCGGCTCCACAACTTAAACAGGAGGTCTCTATGTTCGATAAAAACAATAAGCTGCGACATAGCATTTCATTGGCAGCCATGCTGGCACTCAGCGGTTTGAGCGCATCTGCCTGGGCCGACGCCTATGAAGATGCTGCGAAAAAATGGATCGGCAGCGAGTTCAAGCCCTCGACCCTGACGGCCGAACAGCAGTTGGAAGAACTGAAGTGGTTCATCAAGGCCGCCGAGCCGTTTCGCGGCATGGACATCAAGGTCGTTTCCGAGACCCTGACCACCCACGAATATGAATCGAAAGTGTTGGCCAAGGCGTTCAGCGAAATCACCGGGATCAAGCTCACCCACGACCTGCTGCAGGAAGGCGACGTGGTCGAGAAAATGCAGACGGTGATGCAGTCGGACAAGAACATCTATGACGGCTGGGTCAACGACTCCGACCTGATCGGCACGCACTTTCGCTACGGCAAGACCGAATCGATCACCGACCTGATGGCCAACGAGGGCAAGAATTTCACTTCGCCAACCCTCGACATCAAGGACTTCATCGGCATTTCTTTTACCACCGCGCCGGACGGCAAGATCTATCAGCTGCCCGACCAGCAATTCGCCAACCTGTACTGGTTCCGCGCCGACTGGTTCGAGCGCGCCGATCTGAAAGCCAAGTTCAAGGAAAAGTACGGTTACGAGCTGGGCGTCCCGGTGAACTGGTCGGCCTATGAAGACATCGCCAAATTCTTCAGTGAAGACGTCAAGGAAATCGACGGCAAACGCGTTTACGGGCACATGGACTACGGCAAGAAAGACCCGTCGCTGGGCTGGCGCTTCACCGATGCCTGGTTCTCCATGGCCGGGGGCGGCGACAAGGGGCTGCCCAATGGTTTGCCAGTGGACGAGTGGGGCATTCGCGTCGAAGACTGCCATCCGGTCGGCTCCAGCGTGACCCGCGGCGGCGACACCAACGGCCCGGCGGCGGTGTTCGCCACCACCAAATACGTCGACTGGCTGAAGAAGTACGCGCCACCGGAAGCGGCTGGCATGACTTTCTCGGAGTCCGGGCCGGTGCCTTCGCAGGGCAATATTGCCCAACAGATCTTCTGGTACACCGCGTTCACCGCCGACATGACCAAACCGGGCCTGCCGGTGGTCAACGCCGACGGCACGCCGAAGTGGCGCATGGCACCATCGCCCAAAGGCCCGTATTGGGAAGAGGGTATGAAGCTGGGCTATCAGGACGTGGGTTCGTGGACATTCATGAAATCCACCCCGGAGAAACAGAAACTGGCAGCGTGGTTGTACGCGCAGTTCGTCACCTCGAAAACCGTATCGCTGAAGAAAACCATTGTCGGCCTGACGCCGATTCGTGAGTCGGACATCAACTCGCAAGCGATGACCGATCTGGCGCCGAAACTTGGCGGGCTGGTCGAGTTCTATCGCAGCCCGGCCCGCGTGCAGTGGTCGCCGACCGGGACCAACGTGCCGGACTATCCGCGTTTGGCGCAGCTGTGGTGGAGCCACATCGCCGAAGCGGCCAGCGGCGAGAAGACCCCGCAACAGGCGCTCGATGGCCTGGCGAAAGACCAGGACCGCATCATGGAACGCCTCGAACGCTCCAAGGCTCAGGCCGTGTGCGCACCGAAGATGAACCCGGAACGCGACGCGCAGTACTGGTTCGACCAGCCGGGCGCACCGAAGCCGAAACTGGCCAACGAGAAGCCTAAAGGCGAAACCGTGAGTTATAGCGAACTGCTGAAATCGTGGGCGGATGCGCGTAAGTAACAGCTGAAATGGAGAAAGCGAACGGCACCGGAAGGTGCCGTTTTTCATGCTGGTTGGACCACCACTCCGCCATGGGCGTGGGCCGCAGCTTGGTAGCTGATATCAATCCCGTCTCAATGCGTGACGAACGGCATCCAGCACGGCGGGCTCAAAGGCGTTATGCCCCGCGCGCAACAAACGGGCCTCGACGAACTGGCGCTGACGCAACCAGCGCAGGCTGGACATGCCGTAGGTGTCTTTGACGCCTTGAATCACCAGGGTATCGCTGCTGAGCGAGAGGTTTTCGTCTGCCTGGCTGAAGAAGTAGCGATTGAGGTGATAATGCAACTCCAGACGAACAGCGCGAATGGCTTCTTGATCGGTAAACCGCGCCAATACCTCGCTGGGCATCGACTGCCCGTTCAGTCCGAGCGTCGCTTGCAACCATTGCATCGCCGCCTGTCGCTGTTGATCCTCAGAGCCTTGGTCGAGTTTCTGATAGAGGCTGCGACTTGGTCCGCTGCCTGCTACCTGCAAAGCAGCATTGATTGCCCTGTCGAAAGTGCGAACGTTGGCCGGGAACGGGACGAAAATCGAGACCAGGGTGGTTTTCCTCAACGCACAGCGGTACTGCTGCTGGTACTGGATGGCCAGCCAGCTTCCCCAGGAAATGCCTAGCAGACTGATTTGCTCCAGGCCAAGGTGCAGGCGCAAGGCCTCAATATCCTGAACGCACAGGCGCGAGTTGTTGTGGCGCCTCTGCCCATGCGGGCGTGATCGGCCGCAGCCGCGCTGATCCAGCAAAATGACGTCGAAGTGACGCAGGTCGAAAAACCCCAGATGCTGACGGCTGCAGCAGCCGCCCGGCCCTCCATGTAAAAAGAACACCGGCTCGGCCCCAAACGTTCCGTGGCGTTCCCAGTAAAGCCGATGGCCGTTCTGCCGCGTCAAGTAACCGCTGGCTTCGTTCAAGGGCATGGCGCCTTCATGTGATAGAACTGAAACAGTTCCTGGTGCCCGCTGCGCGCCCCTGTGCTCGATACCCTTGCAAGTCCATGGGTATAAGCCAGCCAGGGCACGGCGGACAATACCGGCGTATGGCCAAACAACAGAATTGTGCCTGCGGGTTTTACGCAACGTAACAGACTTGAAAACGCGCAGTTCGCCTCGCGACGGGTCAGGACTTCGGCATTGAGAAAGCGCAGGATCAGAACATCGCAGCGCATACCCGCGTCAGCAGCCCTTGCCGCCTCCATGACGTGGAATTCGGCACGCGAGTCTGCGTGGTGGCGCCTGGCGTATTCGATCATCGTGGCCGAACGATCACTGCCGACGAAATGCCCACCGGCAAGTTCGGCGGCCAGACAGGCGATGAACTCGCCCGTAGAGCAGGCCGGGTCGTAAACCAGATCGCCGGGTTTGAGCAATGGGCCCAGCACTGCCACGCAATGTTCGCGAAAGTGCAGTTCGTCTGCGTTCAGCTGCTCGGCCAGCGACTCGTGACCCTGCCAGTAATCCGCCGGACAAACGGCCTCGTTACCGTCATGATCGGTCGCCGTGAAAGGGAAATGGATCTCGCTGTGCAGGTCCTTGCGCGCGGCTTGGAAAACTTCGGCTCGCTCCTCCAGCGTAGCGGTATGAAAGTAGAACGACACGCCGTCATCGCTCCATTGCGACTCCAGGTGAGGGCCGAGCAACATGGCCGGATTCAAAAGGCTGCTCATGCTCCAGCGATGATCGGCGTCGCGTTGCAAGACCTTGCGGCCGATCCAGTCCCGACCACGGACCCGCAAGAAAAATACCTGATGCAAACCCTGTCGGGTCGGTTCAACGAAACAACCGATCGGCCCGGCGTATTCGATGTGTGCGGACAAATTCTTCGCCATTGCCACTTCATTCAAGTTTGAGAGCGCAGGTGTCCGGTTATTCATGAACACACCTCTGCGCGCAAACTGCGTAACGTCCGACCGCGAGCGTGGGGAACCACGACATTGCCGCTCGAGACGATGAAAAATCGCTCCAGCGCGGGTATCACCACATTGATCAGGCTGGTGCCCAGGTTGGTTTGATGAACGATGGAAATGCCGAAGTCATGGCCATGCTGGCGCAGACTTTCGCTCAACTGTTCGATCTGGGAAGCCAATGGTGCTTGCGCTTCGGCCTCGGGCAATGTCACGGCGTGCTGAGCACAGCGATGCAGCAAAACATCGGGATGGAACAGCAGACAGCGCAGCAGGCGTGGAAAAGGTGTGAGGTGGCGCTTTGCGTTGAGCAGCGATCTGGCGAATTCTTCCCCCGCTGCGGCGTGATGCAGTTGTACCAGTTCGGTCAGTGCGCGCCAGGCGGCGTGGCTCGGGCAGAGGGAACAGCCTGAACCGAATACCCGGATATGCGTTCCGGGCGCTGCGGAAAAAGCCAGGAAAGTGCGAGCGACGAACTCGGTACTGATATCCACCAGCACGACCTCAGCGCCGAGTTCCCTTTCGGCATCCGTCCATAATTGCCCGAGCGCATCATCCTCACCAGGACGGGTGACTCTGCACAGGGGTGGGTGATTCTGATAGTAAAAGTGGTCCAGCAAAAACAGCGAAACCGCGTCTCTTTCAATGCATTCGTTGATGGCGTGTAACAACGCCTCGTTGTAACTGGCGCCAATGGCGGTGCCGCTGTTGCTGGAATATCGACGCAGGGCGCGGCTGTCCGCCGCGTCCTGGGCGAAAACCTCGAGTGAGTGCGGTGACGTCAGCGCGAGCGGGTAGTAGAAGTGTCCGCAAGGAGGACAACTGTAGCGTCGGCAGGCGATACGGCGGTTCGGCTGTTTCACAAGCATTCGCACGGGATCGTTGTCGAAAAGCCTGTCCGAAAAGTAGTCCACCGGAACGTGATGAACATCCGTTGCCGAGAGTCGATCGGTCCAATAGTGTTCGAGCGATTCGTAGAGCGCGCCGATGCCAGCCTGCACTGCATAGCCCTTGCCGGCGCCTCGGGCGGCAGGCACTCCCTTGTGATCGATAAGGGTCACCTGAACCGCAACAACTTCCTGGCCAAGCGTGCGGGCGACGGGAGTCATTGCCAGCCGACTCAATTCGGTCTGGATGCGCTGGCAGGCCTGGTCAGCTGTCAGTTCGCGCTCGACCATTGTGATTGCGTTCATGATCCCTCCTGATAGAGAACGGGAGGGGATACCCCCCGTTCATTACTCACTGTGCGTCCAGCTCCGCCAGTTCTTCCTCACTGAGTTGCAGCGTTTCGGTCTGATCCGTTTCGCTGGTCTGCTCATCGTCCAGCTCGACAATTCGATTGGCGTTCCAGCTGCTCATGTAGCCCATGGTTCGATTCCTGTTATGTGGATGAACGTGCTTGTTTGCACGACTCGAATCTATAAGCCGGCCCGCGCCCGGTCAAAAATGTCCAGAAGTGTCGATATCGGGATTGAACGGTCGTCGAAACACATGCACAACATTCTGAGGTTGAGAGGCAAGATCTGCGGTTTCAGCCGCGTTGCCGGGGGAACGCCCAGCATTCGGCGCAGGAAACTGGAAGTACCGGCGAGGCATGATGCCGGGCGACTGTGGGATATTTCAGCGGAGGTTTTGAGAAAGTCAGGCCTTGGAAAACCTGATCATCAGACTTTCGTGTGTTTGCGGTGAGCTCTCCTGCCGCCAATTGAGAGAATTCCTACATTCGCGCTCGTCCTGGCTCGGCAACGAGGCCGCGCGGCTGGTCATGAACTCAACGGAAACAAAAACGGCACCCGAAGGTGCCGTTTCCATTTGTAGCCAGATGAGCCGAGCAATCAGCCCGCCAGGCCCGCCTGCTGTACCAGCACGAGCAATGGCTGCGGGTAAACACCCAGGAAAAATGCGACCAGGGCGATGGCCAGCAGCATCACGCCGCCTGCCTTCTGTTCCCAGTGCAGCTGAGCGTCGTGGCGACGCAGGTTTGGCTCGATCAGGTAGAGGGTGACCATCACGCGCAGGTAGTAGAAGACGCCGATGGCGCTGCCCAGCACCAGAGCGCCGACCAGCCACCACTGACGCGTTTCGACGCCGCTGGCGATGATGTAGAACTTGCCGATGAAGCCTGCGGTCAGCGGGATACCGGCCAGGGACAGCATCATCACGGTCAGCACGGCGGTCAGGTACGGACGGCGCCAGAACAGGCCGCGGTATTCGTACAGGGCGTCGGCGTCACGGCCGTTGTACGGCGACGACATCAGGGTGATCACGCCGAACGCGCCGAGGCTGGTGATCACGTAGGTGACCAGGTACACGCCGATGGCTTCCACCGCCAGACCCTTGCTCGCCACCAGCGCGATCAGCAGATAGCCGAAGTGCGCGATGGACGAGTAACCGAGCAGACGCTTGAGGTTGCTCTGGGTCAGGGCCAGCAGGTTACCGAACAGGATCGAGGCGACCGCGATGACGCTGAGCACGTCGCTCAGCACACCACTGCTGGCAGCAGGGGAGATCTGGAACAGACGCACCATCACCGCAAACACGGCCACCTTCGACGCGGTGGCAAGGAATGCCGCCACCGGTGCCGGCGCACCTTCGTAAACGTCCGGCGTCCACAGGTGGAACGGTACCAGCGACAGCTTGAACGCCAGACCGATCAGCATCATGCCCAGGCCCAGTTGCGCCAGCGGGCTAGGCAGGCCGGTCGCGGCCAGGGCCTGACCGATGCCGACAAAGCTCAGCGAACCGGCGTCTGCGTACAACAGCGCCATACCGAACAGCAGGAACGCGGAACCGGCGGCCGAGAGCACCATGTACTTGATGCCGGCTTCCAGCGAACGCTTGTTGAAGAAGGCGTAAGCCACCAGACCGTAGACCGGTACCGAGAGCAGTTCCAGACCGATGAACAACCCGGCCAGGTGCTGCGCGCTGACCAGAACCAGACCACCGGCGGCGGCCATCAGGATCAGCAGGTACAGTTCCTCGCGGTTGCCCGGGTAACCCGAACCGCCATCACCGAGGTAGGCGTGGGCGAGGGTGACGCAGGCGAGGGTGGCGACCAGGATCATCGCCATGTACAGGCAGGCGAACGCGTCGATCTGCAGCAAAGGCGTCACGGCCAGAGGCGCGACTTTCAGAGCCGGCAGGATCGACAGCAACGCCAGGTTCAGACCCGCCACCGAAATCAGGAAGGTCTGCGAGTGGTTGCGGCGCCAGGCGATTGCCAGCATCACCACTATAATGGTGAGGCTGGTGTTCAAGAGTGGCGCAAGCGCACTAATGGGTTGACTCGTGAATTCCATAGCGCTCTTGCGGGGCCGAAGCGAGTTGAGAGAAGGCGGTGCCGAGCCACTGCTGCACGCCATGCATCGTGGCGGCAGAGGTGTCGAGGAACGGTTGCGGATAGACGCCGAGGTAAATCAGCAGCACCGCCAGACCGAGCACCATGATCAGTTCGCGCGCATCCATGCCGTGCAGCACCGCGTCGGATTTCGACGGGCCGAAGTAGGCACGGTGGATCATGATCAGCGAGTAGACCGAACCGAACACCAGACCGGAAGTGGCAATCGCCGTGACCCATGGAGCGCTGGCGAAGGAGCCGATCAGGATCAGGAACTCGCCGACAAAGTTACCGGTACCCGGCAAGCCCAGCGAAGCCGCCGCGAAGAACAGGCTGATCGCCGGCAGGTAAGCGATACGCGACCACAGACCGCCCATCTCACGCATGTCGCGAGTATGCAGACGCTCGTACAACTGACCGCTGAGGATAAACAGTGCCGCCGCCGACAGACCGTGCGCCAGCATCTGGATCACTGCGCCTTGCAGCGCCAGTTGGCTGCCGGAGTAGATGCCGATCAACACGAAGCCCATGTGGGAAACGGAAGAGAAGGCAATCAGACGCTTGATGTCGGTCTGTGCGAACGCCAGGAACGCGCCGTAGAAGATCCCGATCAGACCGAGGGTCATGGCGATCGGCGCAAACTCGGCCGAGGCATTCGGGAACAGCGGCAGGGCGAAACGCAGCAGGCCGTAGGCCGCAGTTTTCAGCAGGATACCGGCGAGGTCGACGGAACCGGCCGTCGGCGCCTGGGCGTGGGCATCAGGCAGCCACGAATGGAACGGCACGACCGGCAGCTTGACCGCGAAGGCGATGAAGAAACCGAGCATCAGAATGTACTCGGTGGTCATCGACATCTTGGTTTTCAACAGGTCGGCGTAGTTGAAGGTGATCACGCCAGTGTTGTTGAAGTTGACCAGCACCAGACCGAGGATCGCCACCAGCATGATCAGGCCGGAAGCCTGCGTGAAGATGAAGAACTTGGTCGCTGCGTAGATCCGGGTTTTCTTGCCGTCCGAAGAGCTGTGACCCCAGAGCGCGATGAGAAAGTACATCGGCACCAGCATCATTTCCCAGAAGAAGAAGAACATGACCAGCTCGAGGTCGAGGAACACGCCGACCACACCGCCCAGGATCCACATCAGGTTCAGGTGGAAGAAGCCAACGTGACGTTGAATCTCTTTCCACGAGCAGAGTACCGAGAGGATACCCAGCAGACCGGTCAGCAGGATCATCAACAGCGACAGGCCGTCGAGGGCCAGATGCACGTTGATGCCGAAACGCTGGATCCAGACATGCTTGAACTCAAGCGCCCAGGTCGGATCGGCGCCTGGCGCCGGTGCGAATGAATAGTCACCGTGGGCCCACAGCCAGAGGCCAAGGGCGAGTTCCAGGGTCATGGTCAACAGCGCAATCCAGCGCGGGAGGGTAGCGCCGAAGCGCTCACCCATCCAGCACAGCAGGCCGCCGATGAAGGGGATCAGGATTAGCCAGGGCAGAATCATGACGGGCTCGTTTCCTTTCGCAAATTCGCAAGGTTCATATCAGACCGCTACCAGCACGATGGCGCCGATTACCAGCACGGCACCAGCAGCCATCGAGGCGGCGTACCAACGCAGTTGACCGGTCTCGGTACGGCTCAGGGCAGTGTGACCACCCTTGGCCATACGCGGGATCAGACCGATGGTCTGGTCGAGCGGGTCTTTGCGCAGTACATGGCTGATCGCAAGGTACGGCTTGACGAACAGTTTGTCGTAGATCCAGTCGAAGCCCCAGGCAGCGAACCACCAGGCCGAAAGGAAACGGCCGATGCCGCTGTTGGCGATCGCCGTGACGAAACGACGCTTGCCGAGGAACAGCAGGGCCGCCAGCAGGATACCGGCCAGGGCGATGGCGCCCGAGGCGATTTCCAGACTGTGCTTGGCTTCGCCACCGGCATGACCAACGCTTTGCGGCAACACGCCGTGCAGCGGCGGCACGATCATCGCGCCAACGAAAGTCGACAGCACGATCAGCACCGACAGTGGCAGCCAGTGCGCAATGCCGTGGCCGGCATGGGCTTCGGTCTTGGCTTCACCGTGGAACGCGATGAAGATCAGGCGGAAGGTGTACAGCGACGTCATGAACGCACCGACCAGACCTGCGTAAAGCAGACCCTGATTGCCGCTGGCGAACGCTTCCCAGAGGATTTCGTCCTTGGAGTAGAAGCCTGCGGTGACCAGTGGCAGAGCAGCCAGTGCAGCACCACCGACGATGAAGCTGGCGTAGGCCAGTGGCAGTTTCTTCCACAGACCACCCATCTTGAAGATGTTCTGCTCGTGGTGGCAGGCAACGATCACCGCACCGGAGGCAAGGAACAGCAGGGCCTTGAAGAAGGCGTGGGTCATCAGGTGGAAGATCGCGCCTTCCCAGGCACCCACG
>NZ_JBITTW010000059.1:740-1284 GCF_044542195.1 Pseudomonas sp. NPDC079367 | reverse complement strand
CAACAGCCATTATCATTTAGAGTATCCGGCTGTCGCTCGATTAGCAGAGGATTACTTCGATGTAGTTTAGCACATCGGCGTCCAAACCGGCCAGTACCAGCGTCACACCACCGACGATGCCGACCAGGTGCAGGATGTCCGGCGCCAGGGTGAACAGACCGTGGGTACGGGCGATCAGGTAGACACCGGCGGTTACCATGGTCGCGGCGTGAATCAGTGCCGACACCGGGGTAGGGCCGGCCATCGCATCAGCGAGCCAGGTTTGCAGCGGCAGTTGTGCCGATTTACCGACCGCGCCACCCAGCAGCATCAGGGTGGCGAGGGTGATCCAGAAGTCGCCGACCTGGAATTTCTGCGGTGCCAGCACCAGCAGTTCCTGAATGTTCAACGTGCCCACTTGCTGGAACAGGATGAACAGGCCGATGGCCATGAACACGTCACCGATCCGGGTCACGATGAAGGCCTTGAGTGCCGCGTTACCGTTGTTGCGGTTGCTGTAGTAGAAACCGATCAACAGGTACGAGCACAGGCCCACGCCTTCCCA
>NZ_JBITTW010000059.1:0-730 GCF_044542195.1 Pseudomonas sp. NPDC079367 | reverse complement strand
AAATAAACAGCAAACAACAAAAGCACACGACAAACCAGAACAAAAAAATGAACAACAGATAAACAACGAGCACAAAGAACAGCATGCTGGCGATAAACAGGTTGGTGTACGAGAAGAAGCGTGAGTAACCCGCTTCGCCGCGCATGTACCAGGACGCGAAGAGGTGGATCAGGAAACCGACGCCGACCACCACGCCGAGCATGGTGATCGACAGGCCGTCGATGTACAGGGCGAAATCAGGCTTGAAGCCTTCCACCGCCATCCACTGCCACAGCACCAGGGTGTAGTGACCGCCTTCTGGAGGCGCGACGTTGAATTGCCAGATGACGTAGGCGGTGACAATCGCCGACAAGCCAATGGAACCCACGCCGACCAGCGCCGAGAGGTTTTCCGACCAGCGTCCACGGGAGAACGACAGCAGCAGGAAACCGATGAGAGGAAATACGAAAGTCAGAAAGATCAGGTTCATCCGCGCATCTCACTGGCAGCGTCGATATCGAGCGTGTGGAAGCGGCGATACAGTTGCAGCAGGATCGCCAGACCAATACTGGCCTCGGCCGCTGCAAGGCTGATCACCAGGATGAACATGATCTGTCCATCCGGCTGCGCCCAGCGGGCGCCCGCAACGATGAAGGCCAGGGCAGAGGCGTTCATCATCACTTCCAGACTCATCAACACGAACAATATGTTGCGGCTGACCATCAGTCCGACCAGACCAAGGCAGAACAGG
>NZ_JBITTW010000058.1:0-29729 GCF_044542195.1 Pseudomonas sp. NPDC079367 | reverse complement strand
TTGGTCACGCCTGCAACCAGTACGACCTTTTCCTCATGGACACCGCCGAGCAGGATCACTGCGCGGCCGAGTTTGTTTTTCAGCTGATCGACCAGCGCCAGCAGCGCCTTGCCGTCCTGACCATCCAGACGGGCGGCCAACACCTTCACATCCTTGACGTCCACCGCCGAGGCCGACAGATCGTCGCCCGCAGCGCTGGCAGCCTTGGCTTGTAACTGCTCGAGTTGTTTCTCCAGCAGACGGTTGCGCTCCAGTACCGCCGAGAGCTTGTCGATCAGGTTGTCGCGGCTGCCCTTGACCAGGCTGGCCGCTTCCTTGAGTTGTTCTTCCGCCGCGTTCAAGTAGGCCAGCGCCGCAGCACCGGTGACTGCCTCGATACGACGCACGCCCGATGCCACACCACCTTCGCTGATGATTTTCAGCAGGCCGATGTCGCCGGTACGGTTGGCGTGGATACCGCCGCACAGTTCGACCGAGAAGTCGCCCATGCTCAGCACGCGCACGCTGTCGCCATACTTCTCGCCGAACAGCGCCATGGCGCCTTTGTTCTTCGCGGTTTCGATGTCGGTTTCTTCGGTTTCAACGGCGGAGTTCTTGCGAATCTCGGCGTTGACAATGTCTTCCAGCTGCTTGATCTGTTCTGGCTTGATCGCTTCGAAGTGGCTGAAGTCGAAACGCAGGCGCTGACTGTCGACCAACGAGCCCTTCTGCTGCACGTGTTCGCCCAGTACCTGACGCAACGCAGCGTGGAGCAAGTGAGTGGCCGAGTGGTTCAGCGCGGTGGCGTGACGCACTTCGGCGTCGACGAGGGTATCCACTGGCGCGCCAATGGTCAGGCTGCCCGAGGCCAGCACACCGTGGTGCAGGAATGCGCCGCCGGTCTTGGTGGTGTCACGCACGTCGAAGCGGCTGTTGCCGGCCTGAATGAAACCGCAGTCACCGATCTGGCCACCGGACTCAGCGTAGAACGGCGTCTGGTTGAGCACGATCACGCCTTCCTGACCTTCGCTCAATACGTCGACCGACTGACCGTCCTTATAGATCGCGACGATTTTTGCCGAGCCGCTGGTGGCGGCGTAACCGGTGAACTCGGTGGCCACGTCAACCTTGACCAAGGTGTTGTAGTCCAGACCGAACGAGCTGGCCGAACGCGCGCGGACACGCTGCGCTTCCATCTCGCGTTCGAAGCCGGCTTCGTCGACGGTCAGGCCGCGTTCGCGGGCGATGTCGGCGGTCAGGTCCATCGGGAAACCGTAGGTGTCGTAGAGTTTGAACACTACGTCGCCCGGCACCACTGTGCCTTTGAGCTCGGCCAGATCCTGCTCGAGAATCTTCAGGCCGTGCTCCAGAGTCTTGGAGAACTGCTCTTCTTCGGCCTTGAGCACGCGCTCAATGTTGCTCTGCTGCTTCTTCAGTTCCGGGAACGCTTCGCCCATCTCGGCAACCAGCGCCGCGACGATCTTGTAGAAGAAACTGCCGGTGGCGCCGAGCTTGTTGCCGTGACGGCAGGCGCGACGGATGATCCGGCGCAGCACGTAACCGCGACCTTCGTTGGACGGCAGCACGCCGTCAGCGATCAGGAAACCGCAGGAACGGATGTGGTCGGACACGACTTTGAGCGACGACTGATCGCCGTTTTCGCAGCCGATCGCTTCGGCCGAAGCCTTCAGCAGGTTCTTGAACAGGTCGATGTCGTAGTTGGAATTGACGTGCTGCATCACCGCACTGATCCGCTCCAGGCCCATGCCGGTGTCCACCGACGGCGCTGGCAACGGATGCAACACGCCATCGGCGGTGCGGTTGAACTGCATGAAGACGTTGTTCCAGATCTCGATGTAGCGGTCACCATCTTCTTCCGGCGAACCCGGCGGGCCGCCCCAGATGTGCTCGCCGTGATCGTAGAAAATCTCGGTGCACGGGCCGCACGGGCCGGTGTCGCCCATGGTCCAGAAGTTGTCGGATGCGTACGGCGCGCCTTTGTTGTCGCCGATGCGAATCATGCGCTCGGCCGGCACACCGATTTTCTGTGTCCAGATGTCATACGCTTCGTCGTCGGTGGCGTAGACGGTGACCCAGAGCTTTTCCTTTGGCAGCTTGAGCACGCCGGTGAGGAAGGTCCAGGCGAAGGTGATCGCGTCGTGCTTGAAATAATCGCCGAAGCTGAAGTTACCGAGCATTTCGAAGAACGTGTGGTGACGGGCGGTATAACCGACGTTTTCCAGGTCACTGTTCTTGCCGCCGGCGCGCACGCATTTCTGGCTGCTGGTGGCACGGGTGTACGCACGTTTTTCCTGGCCCAGGAAGCAGTCCTTGAACTGGTTCATCCCCGCGTTGGTGAACAGCAGGGTTGGGTCGTTGCCCGGAATCAAAGAGCTGGAGGCTACACGGGTGTGGCCTTGCTCTTCGAAGAAGCGAAGGAAGGCTTCACGGATTTCTGCGCTTTTCATTAGGTTCTTCCACGGAGGCTGCGGCCAAAGGCCTGTTCGAAACGTCGTGAGACGAAGCGACGGCAAAGGGCCGCATTATATCGGCCCTGCGCGCGGGGTACAGCGTGTTTATACGATAGAAACGGTCAATTGGACGGCTAACGCGGTCACTGGCGTGAAAACTCGACGAATGTCGCGATCACTTGCTCGATTTGCGCGCGGCTGACGTCCATGTGCGTGACCATGCGCAAGCGCGCAGCGGCGCTGAGCTTGATCCCCCGTTCGCCGGCAAAGGCCTTGAGCGCTTCTGCCTTGTCGCCCATTTGCACATAAACCATGTTGGTTTGCACCGGTTCCACGACGAAACCGGCCTCACGCAAACCCTCGGCGAGCAACTGGGCGTTGGCGTGGTCATCCGCCAGCCGTTCAACATGATGATCCAGCGCGTACAGGCCAGCCGCGGCCAGCAACCCAGCCTGACGCATGCCGCCGCCAACCATTTTGCGCAAACGCCGCGCCTTGCCGATCAACTGTTCGGAGCCGCACAGCACCGAACCGACCGGCGCGCCGAGGCCTTTGGACAGGCACACCGACACCGAATCGAAGTGCTGGGTGATCTCCCGGGCATCGACGCCGAGCTTGACCGCCGCGTTGTACAACCGCGCGCCGTCGAGGTGCAGTTGCAAGCCGTGCTCTTGAGTAAAGCGTCGGGCGCGCGCCAGATATTCCAGCGGCAAGACTTTGCCCTGCATGGTGTTTTCCAGCGCCAGCAAACGCGTGCGGGCGAAATGGAAATCGTCCGGTTTGATCGCGGCAGCAACCTGATCCAGATCCAGTGAACCGTCGGCCTGCACTTCCAGCGGCTGCGGCTGAATCGAACCGAGCACCGCCGCCCCGCCACCTTCGTACTTATAGGTGTGCGCCTGCTGACCGACGATGTACTCGTCGCCCCGCTCGCAGTGCGCCATCAGGCCGAGCAGGTTGCTCATGGTCCCGGTCGGCACGAACAGCGCCGCCGCGAACCCCAGGCGACTCGCCAGTTCAGCCTCCAGTCGATTGACCGTCGGATCTTCGCCATACACATCGTCACCGGTATCGGCTGCGGTCATCGCCTCGAGCATGGCGGGAGTCGGTTGGGTGACGGTGTCGCTGCGAAGATCGATAACGCTCATGAACCTGGCCTCTGGTCAGATGGGGAAAGCCCTTTGTGAAGTGGGATTACTGCGGTCATGGCGCGGATTAATCAAGCCTTGAAGAAGGAAAAATCACCGTCCTCAGGAAAAAGCACAATCCATGTGGGAGCGAGCCTGCTCGCGAAAGAGCAGTAACAGGCAGCATATTCGTTGAATGTGAAGCCGCTTTCGCGAGCAAGCTCGCTCCCACAGGTTCTGTGCAGGACCGAAAAATATGTGTTACAAACTGCGCGCTGCCCGAGATTGGGCGGCACAAACGTTCTCAGGGCGGGGTGCAATTCCCCACCGGCGGTAATTGCGAGCAATGCGCATAGCCCGCGAGCGCTTGGCGCTGCACACGACTTGAGTCGGGTGCGTCGGCAAGGTCAGCAGACCCGGTGTGATTCCGGGGCCGACGGTCATAGTCCGGATGAAGAGAGAACGGGATTGAAGCCAAAGGGCCGTCCGCGTGCATTCGTGCGTGCGCTCGTACCCTTGCATCCCTTTCGATTCATAACGCCCTGTTTTTCACACAAACAGGAGTCAGAACATGCAACCCACCGCTATCGACAGCAAAAGCAAACACCCACAGGGCGGGCGCGTCGCGTTCATCCAGGCCTGCTGGCACAAGGAAATCGTCGACCAGAGCCGTAAAGGCTTCATCGCCGAAATGCTGGTGCAGGGTTATCAGGAATCGGACATCGATTTCTTTGAAGTCGGCGGCGCCTTTGAAATGCCGCTGCACGCCAAGCTGCTGGCCAAGTCCGGCCGCTACGCCGGCATCGTTGCCGCCGCCCTGGTGGTCGACGGCGGCATCTACCGTCACGAGTTCGTTGCGCAATCGGTGGTCAGTGGCCTGATGCAGGTGCAACTGGAAACCGAAGTGCCGGTGTTCTCGGTGTCGCTGACCCCGCATCACTTCCATTCGGGTGAAGAGCATCAGAAATTTTTCTTCGAACACTTTGTGCACAAGGGTCAGGAAGCGGCGCGGACTTGCGCCGATACGTTGCAGAAGATTCGGGCATTGCGCCGCACCGAGCCGCAGGCTGTAGCGGTCTGATTCTTACATGATCGTTCCCACGCTCTGCGTGGGAATGCCTCAATGGGCGCTCTGCGTCCGCTGTTGGGACGCGGAGCGTCCCGGGCTGCATTCCCACGCGGAGCGTGGGAACGATCACAACCTGGGTCAGGCGAGATTTTCGTCAGTAGCCGGGACGATCAGGATGCCAGCGCGCAGGCCGTTCTTGACTTTGGGGTTGGGGAAAATGATCCGTGCGCCCTGCTCTTCGATCACCCAACGGGTATTGGCCAAGTCTTCGGCCAGCACATAACCCGGTTCGAGCTCGGAAAAGTTTTCGATGTCCGCCGGCAGGTTCAGGTGGAACGCATCGCTGTGCTTGATGATTTCCCGCGCCACGCTGAACAGCTGCAAGCCGTCCAGTCCCTCTTCCGTCTCCGGCTCAGTGCCTTCGATGATCTGCTTCAGACGGGTTTCCAGCAGTGAAACGTTAACGCCGTCGTTCTGCCCGAACGGTCGCGCCTTCCCCAGTTCCAGGGTGAAAGCCTCGGCATCGAGCTTGTCGTAGGTGTACGAACTGAACACGATCGACGGTTTGTTCTGCAACAGCACCGCCTCCATGCCGGCCGCGCGCAGGCGCGCAAGCTCACGACGGGAATGCTGGCGCCCCTCCTTCCACGGGTACAAGGCGAACTGTTCGATCTTCGAACCGCGAATCGCCGTGTGCAGGTCGTAGTGCAAACGCTGGCGCTCGGGCTTGCTGAAGAAACTCGCCGCCAGCCGTTCCAGCTCACAGGCGCGCAATGCTTCCGAGCCGCTGCTTTGTTCGTGGCGGCCGTTGAACAGCCGATTGACGTCCTGCTCGACGAAACGCTCGCCTTTGCGAATCGCTTCCGGGTTGCCGAACAGAAAAAGAATGCGTGCGCGCGGCTTCAAGTCGCCGCGAGCGATGTCGTGCAGCAGCCGATCGAGCAACTCGATCGGTGCGGTTTCGTTGCCATGGATGCCCGCCGACAGCAGCAGGTCCAGGCCATTGTCGCGCGCTTGCGGGGGCCGGACTTCCAGCGCCCCTTCGCTCAACCAGCGCATGCGCACGCCTTCGACAGTCAGTTGAGTCTTCTCCGCCGGTTCGCGGCCGGCGAGGGTCAGTTCAAGCAGTTTGCCGAGGGCGAGCATAGAGCGGTTTCCTTAATGGTCGTGGTTGCAATCCGGGCCGTGTACGTGATCCTCGTCAGCGCCGAGGTCAGCCGGTTCCATTTCCAGTTGCAGACTTACCAGATTAGTCGCCAATGGGCGCAGCAGCAGGTTGGCGTACTCTTCGTCACCTTCCTCGACGTCCACGCCGATCAGCAACTGGCCACGGCCGTCCTGCTGGATCCACAGCTCCTTGCCTTGCCACATGACCGCAACGCGGGTGCACGAGGTTTGCAATTGCGTGCCGTCGGTGTCTTCAAGGATCAGCTGCAGGGAATCGCTCATGTTTTTACTCTCTTGGGGTGACACGCCGCGCGCCACATTCAGGCAGCGCGCCGGCGATCAATTGATCTGGAAGGGATAAACCGCGCCCAGTTTAAGGATTTGCGTCAGTTCATCCAGTGCCGTCCGGCATTCAAGCAGCAACTGCGGATCCGCCAGATCGGTTTCGCTCAGACGGTCGCGGTAGTGCTTTTCAACCCATGCGGTCAACGAACCGTACAACGGAGCCGTCATGATAACCCCTGGATTGACGGCCGCCAGTTCGGTTTCATTCAGCGCCACGCGCAGACGCAGGCACGCCGGGCCGCCGCCATTCTGCATGCTTTGCTTGAGGTCGAAGACCTTCACTTCGCGGATCATTGCGCCGGAACTGGTCAGGCTTTGCAGATAAGCCCAGACACGCTCGTTGGCCTGGCATTCCTGCGGCACGATCAGCAGCATCGAGCCATCGGCACGCGACAGCAACTGGCTGTTGAACAGGTAGGAACGCACCGCGTCGTCGACGCTGACCGCCGAACGCGGCACGCAAACGGACTGGAAGTGGCCGCCGACCTTGGCCAGTTTGCCTTGCAGTTCGGCGAGCATCTTGTCGGTCTCAAGGAACGCGTCCTCGTGATAGAACAGCACTTCACCGTTGCCCACGGCGATCACGTCGTTATGAAACACGCCCTGATCGATCACATTGGGATTCTGCTGGGCATAGACAACGCCGTCTTCACGCAGACCGTGCAGGCGGGCCACGGCTTGCGAGGCTTCGAGGGTCTGGCGCGCCGGGTATTTCTGCGGCGCCGGGAAACGATTGTCGAATGCGCTGCGGCCGAACACGAAAAACTCGACGCCCGCCTCGCCATACTCACGGCAGAAACGTGTGTGGTTGGCCGCGCCTTCGTCGCCGAACTGCGCCACTGCCGGCAATGCCGCGTGATGGGCGAAGTGCTGTTGATTGGCGAACATCGCGCCGAGCACGCGGCTGGTGGTCGGGTGTTCGATGCTGCGGTGGTATTTGCAGTTGAGGTTGGCAGCAGTGAAATGCACGCGGCCGTCAGCGGTGTCGGCACTCGGGCTGACCGTGGCGGCGTTGGCTACCCACATGCTCGACGCCGAGCAACTGGCGACCAGCAGCGGCATCGCCTCTTTGGCGGCGCGCTCGATCACTTGCGCGTCCGTGCCGCTGAAGCCCAGACGGCGCAGCGCGGCCACGTCGGGACGTTCCTGCGGAGCCAGCACGCCTTGCTGAAAGCCCATGTCCATCAGCGCTTTCATCTTTGCCAGACCTTGCAGCGCCGCTTCCTTCGGGTTGGAGGATTGCTGACTGTTGCTCTGCGAGGCGACGTTGCCGTAGGACAGACCGCCGTAGTTATGGGTCGGCCCCACTAGACCGTCAAAATTGACTTCATAGGATTTCATCAGCGAGGCTCCACGAGAATCTGTTGTTATAGGCTTCAGTAACTATTCTTTGCGACCGAGGTGCGACGATTCGACCTGCTCGCGAATGGGCATCACGCCATTTTCACGCCGGGTGTCAGGGCGGCAGGCAACACCAGGCTCGGAGTTTCCAGCGACGCCACCGGGTACGCGCAATAATCCGCTGCGTAGTAGGCGCTGGCGCGGTGGTTGCCCGAGGCGCCGACGCCGCCGAACGGCGCGCTGCTCGCGGCGCCGGTCAGCTGCTTGTTCCAGTTGACGATGCCGGCGCGGCTTTCCAGCCAGAACTGCTGATAACGCGCTTCGGAATCCGAGAGCAAACCGGCGGCCAGCCCATAAGCGGTGTTGTTGGCCTCAGTGATCGCCGCAGCGAAATCGGTGTAGCGGATCACTTGCAGCAGCGGCCCGAACAGTTCTTCGTCCGGACGCTCGGCCACCGCCGTCACATCGACAATGCCCGGAGTCAGCAGCGCCGACTGCGCCTGTGGCTGAGTCATTTCCAGCAGCGAGACTGCGCCGTTGGTCAGCAGATGTTCCTGTGCATCCATCAGCGCTTTTGCCGCGCCAAGGGAAACCACCGAGCCCATGAACGGGGCAGGTTGTTGATCGAACGCGCCGACTTCGATGGTCGCGCTGACTTCCACCAGACGCTTGAGCAGGCTGTCACCCCACGCGCCTTGCGGCACCAGCAGACGGCGGGCACAGGTGCAGCGCTGGCCGGCGGAAATGAACGCCGACTGAATGATCGTGTACACCGCCGCGTCCAGATCAGCGACCTGATCGACCACCAGCGGGTTGTTGCCGCCCATCTCCAGCGCAAGAATCTTGTCCGGACGACCGGCGAATTGCTGGTGCAGATGGTTGCCGGTGCGGCTCGAACCGGTGAAGAACAGACCGTCGATCCCCGGGTTCGCTGCCAGGGCGATGCCGGTTTCCCGTGCGCCTTGCAGCAGGTTCAGCACGCCCGCCGGCAGGCCGGCTTCGATCCAGCACTTGACCGTCAGCTCGGCGACTTTCGGCGTCAGCTCGCTCGGCTTGAACAGTACGGTATTACCGGCCAGCAGCGCCGGAACGATATGACCGTTGGGCAGGTGACCGGGGAAGTTGTAAGGGCCAAACACCGCGACCACGCCGTGCGGCTTGTGGCGCAATACGGCGGTGGCGTCGCCCAGCGGGCCGCTCTTCTCGCCGGTCCGCTCGCGATAGCTTTGTACCGAGATGGCAATCTTGTTGACCATGCTGGTGACTTCGGTCGAGGCTTCCCACAGCGGCTTGCCGGTTTCCTCGCCGATGGTGCGGGCCAGTTCGTCAGCATGATTTTTCAGCGCCGCCGCAAAGGCTTCGAGCACGCTGATACGCTCATCGAGGGTACGACGTGCCCATTCAGGAAATGCCTGGCGAGCAGCCTGCACCGCCGATTCGACCTGCGCAGCAGTAGCGCCCTCCCCCGCCCACAGCACTTGCTGGGTCACCGGGTTCAGCGATTGGAAGGCTTCGCCCTGACCGGCCAGCCACTCACCTGCGATGTAAAGCGAATTCATTATTTCGACTCCCGTGCAGCGGACAGCGCCACGGCGCGAACCTGATCGCCGGCGCTGAGTTGAAGACGTTTGGCGGTCTGCGGATCGACCACCAGCGTGCCGGCGGCCAGACGCGCAGGCGCCGCGGTGATGCGGCAGTCTTCGCGTTTGCGGTTGTGGATGATGAACGGCGTGGCGTCATCGCCCGGCGTGCCGACCGCCAGCACGAGGGCTTCGCTGTCACGCACCGCGCGGATCTTGCCGGTTTCGCATTCGATGGCCGGGCCGGCGTCGAAGATATCGACGTAACCCTGATAACTGAAACCTTCGCTCTTGAGCATCGCCAGTGCCGGCTCGGTGTCCGGGTGAACCTGGCCGATGACATTGCGCGCATCCGGCGAGAGGAAGCAGGTGTATAGCGGGAATTTTGGCATCAGTTCGGCGATGAACGCCTTGTTGCCAACGCCGGTCAGGTAATCGGCCTGGCTGAATTCCATTTTGAAGAAGTGCCGGCCGAGGCTTTCCCAGAACGGCGAGCGCCCGGCGTCATCGGACACGCCGCGCATCTCGGCGATGATCTTGTTGCCGAACAGCTCCGGGAACTCGGCGATGAACAGCATGCGCGCCTTGGACAGCATCCGGCCGTTGAGACCGTTGCGGTAATCGGCGTGCAGGAACAGCGAGCACAGCTCGGAATTGCCGGTCAGGTCGTTGGCCAGAAACAGCGTCGGAATTTCGCGATAGATATTCAGCTCTTGCGAAGCGCTGACGGTCAGACCGACGCGGAAGTTGTACCAGGGCTCACGCAGGCCGACCGCACCGGCGATGGCGGAAATGCCCACCACACGGCCGTCATCGTCTTCGAGCACGAACAGATAGTCCGCATCACCGCGCCCGGCTTCGCCGCGAAAGGTCTTCTCGGCCCAGCCAACCCGGTGGGTCAGGCGCTCTTCGTTGGCCGGCAAGGTAGTCAGGCCGGTGCCGGTGCTGCGGGCCAGGTCGATCAGCGCGGATAAATCGCTGCTGCGTACGGGACGAACAATCATGCTATCTCCTCAAACGGGCCGCTCGCGCCACCCGTGAAACTCGCTAAGGCGTTAAACCGCCACCAGGCGCACGCTGGCACCTTCACCGACGCCCAGGGCTTCGGCCGCTTCCAGATCCAGCGTCACCGGTTTGCCCGGCGCATAATCCAGCTCGAGCAACACCGCGCGGTAATCCTGCAACTGCGCGTTGGCTACCAGGTACTGGCGTCCGGCGCCTTTGACCGGCTCGCCGATTTTCACCGGCACCACGCGGCTCTGGGCGATCGAACGGATTCCGGAAACCCGGGCGTGCAGGGTCGGGCCGCCGTCGAAGATGTCGATGTAGTGATCGGTCTCGAAGCCTTCGCGCATCAGGATGTCGAAGGTGATCTGCGCCCGTGGGTGCACCTGGCCCATCGCTTCTTGCGCGGAGTCGGGCAGCAGCGGCACATAGATCGGGTAATGCGGCATCAGCTCGGCGAGAAAGGTGCGGCTTTTCAGCCCGCACAGGCGCTCGGCTTCGGCGTAGTTGAGGTCGAAGAAGTTGCGCCCGATCGCATCCCAGAACGGCGAGTCACCGTTTTCATCGCTGTAACCGACGATCTCGGTCACCACCGAATCGGCGAAACGCTCCGGGTGGCTGGCCACGAACAGCAGGCGACCACGGGAATTGAGCTCGGCCCAGGGCGATCCGACCAGCTCGCGCTGCACGTAGAAGCTGGTCAGCAGGCTGTTGCCGGTCAGGTCGTGGCACTGCGAAAGCACGTGGATCTTGTTGTGGATCTTCAGCTCGCGGGAAGCGTGAACGAAGGTCTCGTTACGGAAGCTGTAGAACGGCTCAGAGTAACCGGCGGAAGCGACGATGGCCGAGCAGCCGACCAGTTTGCCGGTGGCGGAATCTTCGAGGACGAAGAAATAGCTTTCTTCACCGTTGAAGCTCACTT
This sequence comes from Pseudomonas sp. NPDC079367, assembly GCF_044542195.1. NCBI lineage: Bacteria > Pseudomonadati > Pseudomonadota > Gammaproteobacteria > Pseudomonadales > Pseudomonadaceae > Pseudomonas > Pseudomonas sp. NPDC079367. Next base: position 18,723 of record NZ_JBITTW010000058.1, on the reverse strand, counting down.
CGGCGGCAAACGACGCTTCGCTCGCGGCGATCTTGTCGCTCAGACGCTCCACGTCATCCGGCAAGGAAGTGACACCGATCGGGCTGTCCGCAGCCAGACGCTGTACCTCGCCCAGATCAGCCATTTGCGCGGGGCGCATCACCAGCATGGTGTCACTCCTTTCTCTCATAAAAATCACAGAAAAAAACCGGGCTCTGACTGTTTGAACAGCGCTCAGTGTGGGAGCGGGCTTGCTCGCGAAAGCGTTGTATCAGTCGACATTTTCGCTGTCTGACCCACCGCTTTCGCGAGCAAGCCCGCTCTCACATTTGATCCAGCCCGGCTTTGCAAATTTGATCGACGCCTGAAATCTCCAGGCGCCGAAAGGTTCATCAGGCTTGCGTCAACTTCGCCGCGGCACGTTCGAAGCGGTCCAGACCGGCATCGATATCGGCGTCTTCAACCACCAGGCTCGGGGCGAAACGGATCACGTCCGGGCCAGCCTGGAGAATCATCAGGCCTTCCTGTTCGGCGGCGTTGAAGATGTCCTTGGCCTTGCCTTTCCAGGCATCGCTCAGCACGCAACCGATCAGTAGACCGAGACCGCGTACCTGAGTGAACAGGCCGTATTTCTCGCCGATCTGTTGCAGGCGGGTCTTGAACTTGTCGTGCTTGGCGTTCACGCCGTTCAACACCTCAGGGGTGTTGACCACGTCGATCACCGCTTCGGCGACGGCGCAGGCCAGCGGGTTACCGCCGTAGGTGGTGCCGTGGGTGCCGACGACCAGATGTTTGGCCAGCGCTTCGGTGGTCATCATCGCCGCGATCGGGAAACCGCCGCCCAGGCTCTTGGCGCTGGTGAGGATGTCCGGGGTCACGCCGTAATGCTGGTAGGCGAACAGCTTGCCGCTACGGCCCATGCCGGTCTGCACTTCGTCGAACACCAGCAGCGCGTTGTGCGCGTCGCACAATTCACGGGCGCCTTGCAGGTAAGCCAGTTCGGCCGGCAGCACGCCGCCCTCGCCCTGGATCGGCTCGAGCACGACCGCGCAGGTCTTGTCGGACACCGCCGCTTTCAGCGCCGCCAGATCGTTATATGGAACGTGGGTGATGCCGGTGATTTTCGGGCCGAAACCGTCGGAGTACTTCGACTGGCCACCGACGTTGACAGTGAACAGGGTACGGCCATGGAAGCTGTTCAGCGCGGCGATGATTTCGTATTTCTCGGTGCCGAAACGGTCGAATGCGACGCGACGGGCCAGCTTGAACGCGGCCTCGTTGGCTTCGGCGCCGGAGTTGCAGAAGAACACGCGCTCGGCAAACGTGGCGTCGATCAGCTTGTGCGCCAGGCGCAGCGCCGGTTCGTTGGTGAACACGTTGGACACGTGCCACAGCTTGTTCGCCTGTTCGGTCAACGCACCGACCAGCGCCGGATGCGCGTGGCCCAATACGTTGACGGCAATCCCGCCGGCGAAGTCGATCAGCTCACGGCCGGCCTGATCCCAGACCCGGGAACCGGCGCCACGCACCGGAATGAAAGCGGCAGGCGCGTAGTTGGGAACCATTACCTGGTCGAAATCGGCGCGTTGTACCGCAGCGTGCTCAACGGACATCGGAGTCTCCTGAAAAGGAACACTCGCCGGAAACTGGCGAGCGATTGGGGGGATTGTAAGGACAGTTTGGTGCCCGGCCTTGTCGCCAAGCGACAACTTCTTATAGCGCAAACCCCGGATTTTCCCGGGTTTACGGCAATGCGACATATAGCGTCGCAAAGGCGCAGTTTACCGGGCGCGGCCGATTTGCGGCAGGCCGCGCAGGATAGCAAGTCAGCCTCGCGCCAGAGGCATAAATATGTACCGCACGAAGGGCGCGTCCTGCTGGTTTGCTGGGGGTTCTTACCGACGCCAAGGAATGGCCATGCATTTGTCGCAAGCACACCCATCCGTCACCGCTGCTGACACAAACAACGCGCAACATGCGGATGAACATTATCAACCGCTCAAAGTGGCGATCCCTCAGTGGTTGGGCAACACCTCAGTCACCCGACGTGAAGCGCTGAAGAACAGCGTCCCGCTGTTGCCCCGAGCGCTCAAGTCGGCACCCGCCGAACAGCACGCGCTGATGAAAACCCTCGCTGGCGCGCATATCGATGCACAGAGCCAGGTCGATAAAAGTCTGGAACATCTGCAGGACGCCGCCGCCTTCGCCGAGCCCTTGCTCAAGGCCGAGCTGAAAAGCTCTTTCGATCTGGACCTGGATGTCAGAAACACCTTCGTGCGCCTGTACATCCCGGCGACCACCCCGCTGTTCCCGATCAAGACCGGCGCACGGGTCTGGAGCGTTTCACTGCTGGAGGCGGCGCTGCATAACTTCGAAGATCGGGAAACCCAAGACAACGCGTTCGAAGCTGAATCGACATTCACCACGGCGCCGACGCTGACCGGGCAATTCGAAACCCTGCCCGCGATCAAAGCCCGATTGAGCATCCCCGCCTTCACCCAGCTGTGCCGGCGGCTGGACATCGGCGCGAAATACAAAGCCAGCCTGGAAGACAACCTCGGTTATTCGGATCCGATGGTCGCCACGGTGTTGCGCAACAAACTCGACGCCAGCGAGAAAACCGCTATGAAAGCGGCCCTGCAGTGGGCGCGAATGAACCGCGATGTCTCGGAGAGTGCTGTGCGCCTGGTCGAGGCCTTGCTCGATGGCATGAAAGGCCTCTATGTAAACGGCGCGCCCTTGCTCTGTCATGACGTGAGCATGCTTTGCGCGCCGCTGACCGGCATCGTCGTGTTCGCCCCGGACCTGTACCTCTCACAAAACAATGCGCGGGTCGTTGCGTATGTCCCGGATGACCCCGAACATCCGTTCAAGGAATACACCTCGCCACTGGAGATGATCGTTGAACTGACGCGCCAGCTGCGCTCAAAGGACTATCAGCGTTTCTTCAGCCGTTTCGTCAGTCACGAGCAACGCGGGTTCTTCTTCAGTACCCTCAACAGCCGCCTCAGCGAAATCAAGTGGCACCCGCACGAACCCGGCAGTTCCCTGCCGGCGTGGCGCGAAGCGCCGGTGGAGCGGCCCGATCTGCAGACGGCGCTGGTGCCCTTCCATGACGACATCTGGCAGCACCTGCATCAGGCAAAACTGAACAAGGTGTTCAACGACGCGCGAAGCATTGCCGTGCCCACGGCCGTCGTCGATCAAAAGGCGCGCTGGGCATTCTGGGATTCAGTGGTCGAGATCATTTCCACCATTGCCCAGACCGCCGCGCTGATCGTCGCGCCGTTTGTGCCAGTGCTGGGCGAAGCGATGATAGCGTACATGGCTTATCAGATGCTCGACGAAGTGTTCGAGGGCATCGTCGAATGGGGCCAGGGCCGTAACACCGAAGCGTTCGGGCATTTGATGGGCACCGTTGAATCGATGATTCAGCTGGGCATGTTTGCCGTGGGCGGGGCGATCGCATCGGCCGAGTTTCGCAATGTCTTGCCCAGGGACGTGGTGGCGTTTATCGACCGCTTCAAACCGGTGAAACTGGCCAACGGCGCAACCCGCTACTGGGAGCCCGATTTGGAGCGCTATCAACATCCCGCCAGGCCACCCGCGGATTCACAACCCAATGAACGGGGCCTGCATCTGCATCAGGACAAGCAGCTGTTACCCCTCGAAGAAGCGCACTTCTCGGTCAAGGAACATGAGGTGCCCGGCCAGTACCGTATCGAACACCCGACCCGTCCCGATGCGTACCGGCCGGTGGTGCGGCACAACGGCAACGGCGCCTGGCACACCGAGCTCGAACAACCGATGGAGTGGGACGGCGAAACCGCACTGCGGCGCATCGGCCCTGCGGTAGAAACCTTTACCCCGGCCGAGCGCGAAACCCTTCTTCAGGTGAGCGGCAGCAGCGAAGACGCGGTGCGCAAGATGCACGTCAATCAGGAGAAAATCCCACCGCTACTGGCCGACAGCATCCAGCGTTTCAAGATTGATCAGCAGTTGCAGCGCTTTATCGATCAGCTAGACAGCGATGTCGATGAAGATTTTTTGCGCGCCGATCAGGTTACGCAATTGCAATTGCTCAGCGAGCGGGGCCGCTGGCCGAGCAACCAGCGCCTGCGCCTGATCGATCGCAACGGTGAGCTGCTCTGGCAGTCGAGCGCAGACGCAAGCCTGCCCTTGACCGAGCTGCGCCAGGACCAGTTGATCGGCGGCGACCTGCTCAAGACGCTGCTTTCCATTCTCGACGACACGCAAATCAAGGCGCTGCTCGCCGAACCCTTCACCGCCAGGCCACCACTTGAGATCCGCACCCAGACCCTGCGCAAGCAATTGGTCGGCCTCGCGAAGACCCACCGAAATGCGCTGTTCGAATCTCGCTATCAAGCGTTGCAGCACATCGACGATCCGCTGGCGCAACAACTCAAGGTTCACAATCCCGACCTGCCCGCGAGCGTCACCCGCGAACTGCTCGAAACCGCCACTGGCAACGAACTTGTGCAAATTAACGAGGGGCAACTGCCACCGCGCCAGCAGGACTTGATGCAACTGGCCAGCCAGGAAGTGCGCGTGTCCCGTGCCTATGAAGGGCTTGAACTTGGCTCAGTGAATAATCCCGACTCCGACTCGCTGGCGCTGCACAGCCTCGAACGGCTGCCGGGATGGCGCGGCGATGTACAGATCGAAATCCGCGACGGGCGCTACGAAGGGCCGGTCCTCGATAGCATTGGCCGCGAAGATGCCGCCGAAAAAAAGGTCCTGGTAAGGAGCGATGATCATCGCTATCAAGCCTTCGATGATCGCGGCCAGGCGCTGCACTCGCTCAGCGATTTCTACTCCAGCTTGCTGTACGCCTTGCCCGACAGTGAGCGCGCCAGCCTCAACATCGGCATTGGCCAGGGCCAGACGCTGAAGGCCGCCGTCCGCGAACGCACGCTGGAGCGCGAAGCGTTGCGAGCGGTATTGCACGAAACGCCCATTCAGCCACCCGTTCTGGACACGTTAAGGCTGTTGGGCGTCGACGGTTATCCTCGGATCGATCGCGTTGAAAGCCTGAACAACCCTGCGCGCTCTCACGAGCAGGATATCCGCGCGCTTTATCCGAGGATGACCGAACAGCAAGTCCGCGTTCTGGCGGAAAACCTGCGTGCCAGTCCATCCGGCCCGCACGTGGAGATTCAGCGACTGCAAAACGATTACCTGCAATTGCAAAACGATCTGCACATCTGGGCCAACGACCCGCCCGCCAGACATCCCGATACCGGCGCGGCGCTGACTGCACTGCAAAAGCGCGCCGAAATCCAGAACCGCCGTTTGCTCAGAGAAGAAATCCTCAAGGGCTGGCGCCGCGAATACCCGACCGCGATCAATCAATACGGCATGGCCACCGGGCACGCCCTGCGGCTTGTACATCCGATCATCGGCGACTTGCCGACGCTGTCGGCCGACCTCAGCCATATCACCGCGCTGGCTCTGGATGGCACCGCCACGCCGGGCTCTCTGGAAGGTTTTCTTCAGCACTTTCCACAATTGCAGATGCTTGATGCACGCAACCTGAAATTGCCGGCGCTGCCACAGGTACTGACCTCACTGTCATCGCTGCGCGAGCTGCGAATGCGCAAATGCGGACTCAGCCTGACGACCACCACGCAATCGGTGTTGGCATCCATGCCACAGCTGACGATTCTCGACCTGCAGGGCAACGCCTTGGGTTTACCGCCCGATCTGCACACGATGCCTTCGCTGCGCTACGTCAACTTGTCCAACACCGGCATCCACAGCCTGCCGGACGACCTGCTCAATCATCCGCGACTTATTTCCGGCCAGTTCGACGGCAATCGCATGACCGCCGTGCCCGAGCCGTTCTTCGGCTTGCCGCCCTCGCTGAGTGATGGTTTCACCTTCGCCGACAATCCGCTGACGCCCGCCGCACGCGAACGCGTGAAACGCTTCCATGGCTCTACCGGCAGGCATTTCGGCATCCGCCCGGAGCGTGCAGACCTGCAGCGCACCATCAGATTGTTCCCGGCTCTGGACGAGGAGCAGGCCACCGCCATGCTGTACCGCTTGCCCGGAACCCTGGCTGAGGGTCGCGCGCAATTGACCCTCTGGGAAACCGAAGTCAAACAGTTGAACCTGGAACTCAGCCAATGGATCAATCAGGCGGCCACGTCTCACCCCGAGACGGGTGAACGTCTGCCTCACGCTGAACAGACGCGTGAACTCAATGCCCGGCGCGCCTTCGCGCAGCAACTGGAGCGCTTCTGGCGCAGCCGGGATCAATTCACCCGTAGTGGCGAATTTGAAGCGACGGCTGAGTTCAGCGGTGACATGCCGGTTCTCAGCGCCAACTTCGAGCATGTCTTGCGACTCAAGCTGACCGGCAATGCCAATATTTCGGCAAGCTTGCCCTTTGTGGATTCCTTCCCGAACCTGGTCTCGCTCAGCCTCAATGGCTTTGATCTGACTACCGGCTCCCTTCCCGGGAGGAATTTGCTCCAGTTGACCGACCTGAAGCTGAAAAATTGCGGCTTGGTCATGACGCCCGAATACCAGGCAGAACTGGTTTCACTCAATACGCTGCAGACGCTGAATCTGAGTGGCAATCCACTGGGGACTTTCCCCGATCTGAACCTGTTTCCTGCGCTCACATTCCTCGACCTGTCGTACAGCGACCTCTCCGTTGCTCCGCAAGGACTGGCCAGCCATCCCGAGCTGCGAACCGCGGTATTGACCGGCAATCGCCTGACGCACCTGCCCGACGCGATATTCGATCTGCCAGCAGAACGCAGTGACGGCCTGTATTTTTCCGACAACCCGCTCTCGACCGCGACACGGGAAAAAATCAAAACCTACTTCCGCACTCATCAGCAGGATTTTGACGTAAGGGCTGCGGATCAGGACGTCGACCTGGCCAGGCAATTGTTCCCGGAGCTGGACCAGCAGGAGGCCAGCGACCTGCTCTACGATCTGCCGGGGAACCTGGCCGCCGGCCGCGCGCAACTGCTGCGCTGGCAAGCGGAGCTGGCGCAGATGCAGCTCGATCTCGACCGCTGGGTATCGCAAACTCCGGCCACAAACCCGGCCACAGGCCGTGTGTTTACCGACAACGAGCGCGCGCGACAGCGCTCGGCACGATCGGCGTTCAAGCAAGACCTGGAAACATTCTGGCGGCAGACCTCCAGCGAGACCGGCCAGCGCAGCCTGTCCTTTACCGCAGACCTGCAGTTCGTTGGTCAGTTGCCTCGCCTGACCGTCGACTTCAGTCATGTCTCCAGCCTGAAGCTGACCGGCAACGCAGCGATCGATGGCATCGGGACGTTCGTGACGTTGTTTCCCGAACTCCAGACGTTGCAAATGAAGGATTTCGCGCTCAATGAAATACCCGCCTTCGTCGGCAGCCTGCGCAACCTCAAGAAGCTACGCCTGAACAGCTGCGGCATAACCGGCACGTCAGCGGGAGTCGATGTGCTCAAGTCTCTGCGCTCGCTTACGCGTCTGGATCTGAGTCATAACCCGTTGACCGTGGCTCCCGATCTACAGACCTTGCCAGCATTGCAGGATGTCTTTCTGCTCAATAGCGGTCTGACGGCCGTGCCCGACGGCATGGTAGAACACCCGGTTCTGCAGACGGTGCACCTCAACGACAACCGCATCACCCAGTTGCCGGATGCGTTCTTCAGCCTTGATCCCAATCGTGCAGAAGGCGTGCGTCTGGTCAGCAATCCGCTGTCTGTGGCGGCTCGTGAGCGCATCAAGACCTACTATGCCCAACATAATCGCAACTTCGGAATCATGCCCGCCGCGAACGATGTAGCGATGGCACGCAGAGTGTTCCCGCACCTGACCGACTACATGGCCAGCGACATGATCTATCGCCTTCCCGGTACGTTGCAGGCAGGTACGGCGCAACTGATGAGCTGGGAAGCCGAAATGACTCGACTGCTCAGCGACCTCGCGGCGTGGCAAGAGCGCGTACCGAGTCACGATCCGACGTCAGGTCAACTGTGGAATGCCGAGCAGCGAGCCGCACAGCTTGATGCACGGTCACAGTTCAAGGAAAAACTCGAAGGACTCTGGCGCGGCAGTCGCATCGATGTGCCGGATCTGCGCGTGGAGATTTTCAAAGCCAACGCCGCGTTTGCCGGTGAGCTGCCGAAGCTGACCGCGGACTTCAGCCAGATAACCCACCTGGAAATTCAAGGCAATCCACACTTGACTGTTCCCGATGGCTTTCTCGAATGCTTCACCGGGCTGGAAGGCCTGGAATTGCCTGGTTTTGCACTGGGCCGAATCCCGCAAGCCCTGGCACGCATGCCGTCGCTCGAAACGCTGATGATGAGCCGGTGCAACATCACCCTCGATGCGGCTGGACAAGCCACCTTGTCGACACTGAGCCGCCTGACGTCGCTGGATCTTTTCAATAATCCGCTGGGCCAGACGCCCGATACCTCAAGGCTGGTGAATCTGACATTCATCGACCTCATCCGCACAGGGATAGATCGTGTACCCGCCGGGCTGGACCAACTCCCGCACCTGCAAACGGCGCTGCTGAGCGACAACAACATCATCGCATTGCCCGAGCCACTGGCGGCGTATGCCAACCGTGGGGTGGATGTGGGCTCGAATCCGCTGTCGGCGACTTCGCGCGAACAGATCAAGGCATGCTATCTGGTGAAAGGCGACAATTTTGGCGTCTGGGTCGAACAGACCGACATTGATCTGGCCCAAACACTGTATCCCCGATTGAGCGGTTTCGATGCCAATAACCTGATTTACCGCCTGCCCGGGACCTTGACTGACGGTCGCACCGAGTTGCTGCGTCGGCAAACCGAGCTCAGCACGCTGCTTAACACGCTTGAAACCTGGGTGAATACGGCGCCCGAAGATCCGCTTACCCACGGTGTGCCGGACAATGAGCCACAACGCGGGCAAGTCACGCAGCGCCGGCGCTTCAAGGACAATCTGGAACAACGCTTGCGCCACTACCCGGTCAATGCCCTGGACGGCAACTTCGTTTGCGACTTGTCCTTCACCGGCGAACTGCCGCCAATGAACGGGCGCTTCGACTATATCGACCAGCTGCGGCTGACCAGCACGGCAGACACGCCCCCGCCAGTGGACGCTGTGTTGGGGTTGTTTCCCCGGCTAAGGGTGCTGGATATGCGGGATTACCCGTTACGCCGAGTTCCGCCGGCAATCTTTCGCCTTGAATCACTCTCGAGCCTGAATCTGTCAGGCTGCGAACTCATCATTACGCCGCAAACCGCAGAAGCGTTCGCAGCCCTGAAAAACCTCGGCGCTTTGGATCTGAGTCATAACAACCGACTCTGGTCAGTCCCGGATATGATGCATTTTCCCGAACTTCAGGTGCTGAACCTGCGCAGCACCGGCCTGACCAGATCGCCTGCGGGCTTGTTCAGGCTCACCCGGTTGAGAAAGGCAGACCTGTCGAACAACAGAATCAAGCGATTGCCTGCAGGATTTCCTTCCCGTCCCGACCTCATGATGACCGAGTACGATTTCAGCGCAAATCCGTTGACCCCGGAAAGTCAGCAGCGCCTGGACAGCTACAACACGGCGCTGGGCGAGCACAATATCAGGGCGCGACTACCGGGCACCCCCTTCATGCACGAACTTGACGACTTTGTGGATTCGGACTTTTCCGATGGAGAGGAGCTACCACCAACCGGCAATCGCTGAGCCGCCTTCAGCCCCTCTCGGGCGGCACCGACGATAATTCGAACGGGCTGCTGCTGCGCCGCTGGTTGCGATCTTCCCGCGGCGTGGCACCGAAGAAGTTGCGATAGGCACTGGAGAAATGTGGCCCCGAGGAGAAGCCACAGGACAGGCCGATCTGAATGATCGACTTGCTGGTCTGCATCAACATCTGCCGGGCCTTGTTCAGGCGCAATTCCAGATAGTACTGGCTCGGCACGCGGTTGAGGTATTGCTTGAAGATTCGCTCCAGCTGCCGGCGGGATACGCACACGTGTTGGGCGATTTCGTCGGTGGTCAGTGGTTCTTCGATGTTGGCTTCCATCAGCAGCACCGCCTGGGTGAGCTTCGGGTGACTGGAGCCGAGGCGATTCTGCAAGGGAATACGCTGACGCTCACCGCCCTCGCGGATACGCTCGACCACCAGCTCTTCGGAAACCGCACCGGCCAATTCGGCGCCGTGATCCCGGGCCAGTACTGCCAGCAGCAGATCGAGGACCGACATGCCACCGCACGCCGTCAGGCGATCGCGATCCCAGTCGAACAGATGGCTGGTGGCAATGACTTTCGGGAAGCGCTCGGCGAAATCGTCCTGCCAGCGCCAGTGGACGGCGGCGCGATAACCGTCGAGCAAACCGAGCTGGGCCAATGGATAAACACCGGCCGAGAGACCACCGATTACGCAACCGGCACGCACCACTTGCTTGAGCGCACTGCTCAGTGCAGGGGCCAGGGTGATTGGCGGCTCGTCAGCGAGCAGGAACAGTTTCTGGAAGTTTTCAAGCTTGCCGGCCCAGGGCTCGCCGGGCAATTGCCAGGCACCTTCGACTGGCGGCTCGGCCTGCAAGAACGTCAGTTCGTAAACCACGTCCGGGTGCACGCGCTGCGCAACACGCAAGGCCTCCTCCGCCAGCGCCAGCGTCAACGCTTTAGTGCTGGGCCAAATCAGGAAACCAATTCGATGGGCAGTCATGGGCGGGCAATCCGAAACGAACAACGGTGATGAAGGCATGGGCCAATGCTAGCCCCTAATCGAAAATGTCGCAGATCCATTGTGGGAGCGGGCTTGCTCGCGAACGCGGTGGTTCAGACAGCAATAATGTTGACTGACACACCGCCTTCGCGAGCAAGCCCGCTCCCACAGGAGATTCGGGCCAATTCTCAGGTCGCGAAGCATGACCTAATCTGGTGCACAACGGCAGCCCTGTTTTATTTCAGGCTGCCGGACAGGAACTGCTGCAAGCGCTCGGACTGCGGGTTGACCAGCACTTCGCGCGGGTTGCCGCTTTCTTCGACGACGCCTTTATGCAGGAACACCAACTGGTTCGACACTTCACGGGCGAAACCCATTTCGTGAGTCACCACAACCATGGTGCGGCCTTCCTGCGCCAGCGCCTGCATGACTTTCAGCACGTCGCCGACCAGCTCCGGGTCGAGGGCCGAGGTCGGTTCGTCGAACAGCATCACTTCCGGCTCCATCGCCAGCGCACGGGCAATCGCCACACGCTGCTGCTCACCGCCGGACATATGCCCAGGGAATGCATCCTTACGATGGGCCACGCCGACCTTGTTCAGGTAGTGCTCGGCTTTCTCGCGGGCTTCGGCCTTGGACACGCCGAGCACATGCACTGGCGCTTCCATGATGTTTTCCAGCGCGGTCATGTGCGACCACAGGTTGAAATGCTGGAACACCATCGACAGGCGCGAACGCATGCGCTGCAGCTGCTTCGGATCAGCGGCTTTCAGCGCGCCGTCCTTGTTGGCGACCAGTTTCAGCTCTTCGTTGTTGAGCAGGATCTTGCCGGCATGCGGCTGCTCGAGCAGGTTGATGCAGCGCAGGAAAGTACTTTTGCCGGAGCCACTGGAGCCGATGATGCTGATCACATCGCCGGCGGCGGCTTTCAGGGACACGCCCTTGAGCACTTCGTGACTGCCATAGCGTTTATGCAGGTCTTGGACTTCAAGTTTGTACATGCGGTCGGTTCTCACAAAAACAGTCAGTCAGTCGTTGAGCAAGCGCCCGTGACGCAGCGCTTCGCGCCCCGCCACCTTGGCCAGCCAGAAACCGGGTTGGGCATAACGCAGCCGTTCAATGGCAAACAGCACCCCGGAGGTACCAGCACATACCGTGCTGACCCGATCGGACAGAGGATCAATCACTTCAAAAATCTCGTCGCCCGCCTCGACCCACTCGCCGGGCTTGCGGGAAAAACTCACCACACCGGGATGCGGTGCGAACAACAATTCGGTGCCTTCGAAGGGCATGCCTTCGCACGGTTCGAACGCCGGGTTCGGCCACTCGCCAGTGATCAGGCCCTGCTCGGCGAGGAACGCCAGAATACCTTCAGCGTAAGCCTCTGCTTGCGCGCGACCGGTATCAGCCTGCCCGCCCAGTTCGATGGTGGTCGCCAGACAAGCCAACGGAATCTGCGCATCAGGGAACTGCCTCGACAGACGCAGCCACGGCAACGAGCACGCCTCGTCGAACGAGCTGCCACCGGAATCTTCCGCGAGCAAGCCCACCTTGACGTTCAGATGAGCCGACAGCGAACGCCACTGCGGCCAGTGCTGCGGCAGCGCGTACATGTGCAGCGCGGCTTCGGCGTCGCAATGCAAATCGAGCACCACGTCGGCAGTGCAGGCATGGCTGAGTAATACGCGCTGCATGCCTTGCAGCTGGCTGCTTGCCTCAGGCAAAGCGGCCAGGTGATCGGCCATCGCCTGACGGATCAGCCGCACATTGGCGTGTGGATCATCACCGAGCTTGTCGGCCAGCGCGGCGGCAACCGGCGCGCTGAGCTCGACGAAGTCACGGTTGAAATTCTTGCCGCTGCCCGCCTCGAAACGGCCCTGAAAATTGCCTTGCAGCAATTGCCCCAGCCCCAGCGGATTGGCCACCGGCACCAGTTCGATCACGCCGTTGAGCAAGCCACGGGCTTCAAGTGCGCCGAGGCGCTTTTTCAGCTCCCAGGCGGTGCGCATGCCCGGCAGCTCATCGGCGTGCAGGCTGGCCTGGATGTAGGCCTTGCGCTCGCCGCTGCCGAAACGGAAAACCGAAACCTTGCGCTCGCTGCCCAGGTGGCTCCACGGCAATACGTGGTCGATGCGTTGCATATCAGTGCTTCCGTGGCGCGAGGTAGCTCAACCAGCGACGCTCAGCCAGTTTGAACAGCTTGACCAGAATGAAGGTCAGGCACAGGTAGAACACGCCAGCGGTGATGTACGCCTCGAACGGCAGGTAGAACTGCGCGTTGACGGTACGTGCCGCGCCAGTGATGTCGATCAGGGTCACGATCGACGCCAGACTTGTGGTCTGCAGCATCATGATCACTTCGTTGCTGTATTGCGGCAGCGCGCGGCGCAGGGCCGACGGCAGCAGAATGCGCTTGTACAGTTTGAAGCGCGACATGCCCATGGCCTTGGCCGCTTCGATCTCCCCGTTCGGCGTGGCCTTGAGGCTGCCGGCGATGATTTCTGCGGTGTAGGCACTGGTGTTGACCGCAAACGCCAGGCACGCACAGAACGTTGCGCTCGACAGCCACGGCCACAGGAAGCTTTCGCGCACCGCCTCGAACTGGGCCAGACCGTAGTAGATCAGGAACAGTTGAACCAGCATCGGCGTGCCACGAATCACGTAGGTGTACAGCCACGCCGCGCCGTTGACGATCGGGTTTTTCGAGACGCGCATCAGCCCCAGCGGCAACGCCGCGAGCAAGCCGAAGAACAGCGACAGCGCGAGCAGTTTGAGGGTGGTCAGCAGGCCGCCGAAGTACAGCGGCAGCGCCTCCCAAATGACGTTGTAGTCGAAGATCATAGATCAGCCGCCCTTACGCCTACCGAGTAGCGCTTCTCAAGGTGACGCAATGCCAGCAACGAAACACTGGTGATCACCAGATACATCGCCGCCACTGCGAGGAAGAAGGTAAAAGGCTCGCGCGTGGCATCCGCCGCCTGCTTGGCCTTGAACATCATGTCTTGCAGACCGACCACGGAAATCAGCGCGGTGGCCTTGGTCAGCACCAGCCAGTTGTTGGTGAAGCCGGGAATCGCCAGACGAATCATCTGCGGCACCATCACCCGGAAAAACACCTGAAAACTGCTCATGCCGTACGCCATACCCGCTTCGGCCTGGCCTTTGGGGATCGCCATGAACGCACCCCGAAAAGTCTCCGAAAGGTACGCACCGAAGATGAAACCGAGGGTGCCGATACCGGCGGCCAGCGGGTTCAGGTCGATGTAGTCGTCATAGCCGAGCATCGGCGCCACGCGGTTGAGCAGATCCTGGCCGCCGTAGAAGATCAGCAGGATCAGCACCAGGTCGGGAATGCCGCGGATCACTGTTGAATACAGGTCGCCCAGCCACGCCAGCCAGCGCACCGGCGACAGGCGCAACGCGACACCGATCAGCCCGAGAACGATGGCCAGAGCCATGGACGACAAGGCGAGCTGAAGCGTCAGCCATGCGCCATCGAGGATGACAGCCCCGTAGCCTTTCAACATGATTCAGGTCCTCGAAAGTTGGGATGAAAAAATGGCGCAAACCGCAGAGATTCTGTTGCTTGCGCCATTTCGGACTTGTCGCAGAGACGTCTTACTTGCCGTAGATGTCGAAGGCGAAGTACTTGTCCTGGATTGCTTTGTATTTGCCGTTTTCGCGGATGGCCGCGATGGCAGTGTTGATCTTGTCTTTCAGGGCATCGCCCTTGCGCACCGCGATACCGACGCCGTCGCCGAAGTATTTGACGTCGGTGAAGGCCGGGCCAACGAATGCGAAGCCTTTGCCAGCGTCGGTTTTCAGGAAACCGTCATCGAGCAGGGTGGCATCAGCCACGGTACCGTCGAGGCGACCGGCAGCCACGTCGAGGTAGATTTCGTTCTGCGAACCGTACGGCTTGATCTCGGCGCCCAGTGGAGCCAGAACTTCGCGGGCGAAACGCTCGTGGATCGAGCCACGCTGCACGCCGATGTTCTTGCCCTTGAGCTCAGCCAGACCTTCGCTGATCTGAGTGCCGGCCTTCATGACCAGACGCGCCGGGGTGTTGTAGTACTTGTTGGTGAAGTCGACCGACTTCTTGCGATCTTCAGTGATCGACATCGACGACAGGATGGCGTCGATCTTGCGCACTTTCAGCGCCGGGATCAGGCCGTCGAACTCTTGCTCGACCCAGACACATTTGACCTTCATTTCTTCGCACAGCGCGTTGCCGATGTCGTAGTCGAAACCGACAATGCTGCCGTCCGGAGCTTTCGAGGCGAATGGAGGGTAAGCCGCTTCGATGCCGATCTTCACAGGTTTTTCGTCAGCGACGGCATTCAGCGACAGCACGGACAGTGCCATGGCGCCAAGCAGCACAAGTTTCTTCATCTTGGGACTCCATCGGTAAAGGGCAAAAACGGCAGAGTGAGCGACAGCCCAATATGCGAATGGGTGAATCGGAAATCGGTTGCGCATCGGCGGGAAATTTCCCGTTGAAACCGCAGGCGATTTCAACGTCAGCCACGATGAGCGAGTGATCGGCATTCTAACGAGAGGCCCGAAGCCGATATTTCCTCAATGCGACAACTAATTACAGATGCACCGAGAAAGCGGTTCGAGCTCATTGACAGCCCTGCAAATTCATGCAAGAGCGAAAGGCAGAGAACCGATACACATTGCAAGTTGCGGGCCCATTATTCGCAAACCCTTCTAATCCGGCAAGCGCAGCGTTGCGTCTTATTTTTCAGCGGAGGTTTTAAGGCTCTAATACGGGGCGTAGCGTTTCCCTTCGCCCCGGATTGGCGCGGGCGGTTACACATTGGGTTGTGGCGGGTAACAGAAGGAAGAGTCCTGCGGCGCAGGTCGATAATTATTGGTTGGCCAGCTGATCATTCCCACGCTCTGCGTGGGAATGCAGCAAGGGACGCTCTGCGTCCAAAGAGCCGACGCAGAGCGTCGGTGGAGGCATTCCCACGCGGAGCGTGGGAACGATCATGCATTCCCTTTGGGAGCGGGCTTGCTCGCGAAGGGGTCGGCAAAAACCACCACAAAACCCACAGACAAAAAAAGCCCCGCCCGGCATACACCGAACGGGGCTTTGTTCTTTTCAGACCTGCGACTTAAGCCACATTCATCGTCTTGTGCGTATCAATCAAATGCTGCACCACACCTGGATCCGCCAGAGTCGAGATATCCCCCAGCCCGTCGTATTCCGCCGTGGCAATCTTGCGCAGAATGCGGCGCATGATCTTGCCCGAACGAGTCTTCGGCAGCCCCGGCGCCCACTGGATCACGTCCGGTGAAGCGATCGGGCCGATCTCTTTGCGCACCCAGTTCTTCAGCTCCAGACGCAGTTGCTCGGTCGGCTCCTCGCCATTCTTCAAGGTCACGTAGACATAAATGCCCTGCCCCTTGATGTCATGCGGCACACCGACCACTGCAGCTTCGGCAACCTTCGGATGCGCGACCATCGCGCTTTCGATCTCGGCCGTGCCCATGCGGTGGCCGGAAACGTTGAGCACGTCGTCCACGCGCCCGGTGATCCAGTAGTAACCGTCGGCATCGCGACGCGCGCCGTCACCGGTGAAGTACATGCCACGGAAAGTCTTGAAGTAGGTATCGACGAAGCGATCGTGATCGCCGTACAGCGTGCGCGCCTGACCTGGCCACGAATCGAGAATCACCAGATTGCCCTCGGCCTCGCCCTCGATGATGTTGCCGAGGTTGTCGACCAACGCCGGCACCACGCCAAAGAACGGACGCGCCGCCGAGCCTGGCTTCAGCGCGTGGGCGCCTGGCAGCGGGCTCATCATGTTGCCGCCGGTTTCGGTCTGCCACCAGGTATCGACGATCGGGCAACGCGACTTGCCGACATTCTTGTAGTACCAGTCCCAGGCTTCCGGGTTGATCGGCTCACCGACCGAACCGAGCAGGCGCAGGCTGCTGCCATCGGCGCCTTCAACGGCGGCCTGACCCGAAGCCATCATCGCGCGGATCGCGGTCGGCGCGGTGTAGAGGATGTTGACCTTGTGCTTGTCGATGATCTTCGCCACCCGGGTAATGTCCGGGTAGTTCGGCACACCTTCGAACAGCACGGTGGTCGCGCCGTTGGCCAGCGGGCCGTAGACGATGTAACTGTGGCCAGTGACCCAGCCGACGTCGGCGGTGCACCAGTAGATTTCGCCCGGACGGTAATCGAACACACGCTCGTGGGTCATCGCCGCATACAGCAGATAACCGCCGGTGGTGTGCTGCACGCCCTTCGGCTTGCCGGTCGAGCCGGAGGTATAAAGGATGAACAGCGCTTCTTCGGCACCCATCTCTTTCGGCGCGCAAACGGTGCCGGCGACCTTCATCAGGTCTTCGTACCAGATGTCGCGATGCTGGTTCCACTTGATATCGCCACCGGTGCGCTTGCAGACGATGACTTTCTGGATGCTGCTGGTTTCCGGATTGGTCAGGGCGTCGTCGACGTTGGCCTTGAGGGAAATCTTCTTGCCGGCACGGATGCCTTCGTCAGCGGTGATCACCACTTTCGATTTGCAGTCGATGATGCGACCGGCCAGCGCTTCCGGCGAGAAACCACCGAACACCACCGAGTGAATCGCGCCGATCCGGGTGCAAGCCAGCATGGCGACCACGGCTTCGGGAATCATCGGCATGTAAATGGTCACCACGTCGCCACGGTGCACGTCCTGGCCGCGCAATGCGTTGGCCAGTTTGCACACTTGCTCGTGCAGTTCGCGGTAGGTGATGTTGCGGCTTTCGGAAGGATCGTCGCCTTCCCAGATGATTGCGACTTGATCACCGCGCTCGGCCAGATGACGGTCGAGGCAGTTGTAGGAAACGTTCAGGGTGCCGTCGGCAAACCACTTGATGTCGACATGGTGATCGTCGAACGAGGTCTGTTTCACCGTGGTGAAAGGCTTGATCCAGTCGAGACGCTGGGCTTGCTCGCGCCAGAAGCCGTCAGGGTTGACCACCGACTGCTGATACATGGCTTTGTAGGTCGCCTCGTCAGTCAGCGTGTTTGCCAGAACCTCGGGACGAACGGGATACAGAGAAGCCGCACTCATCTTTCCTACCTCGGTGTAATAGTTGTTTTTGTATGACCCCGTTGTAGCCGGGTGGGGGCCATAGAACCATTCGACGATGGTAGTAACAACCCTCCCCCCTGCACGCGCGCCCCTGTAGGAGCTGCCGAAGGCTGCGATCTTTTGATCTGTTTTCAAGATCAAAGTCAAAAGATCGCAGCCTTCGGCAGCTCCTACAGGGAATGGGGTGTTTGGGGGATTGTTACCAAATATGCCAAAAGTGTTTATCAAAACCCGCTCTGTTTACCCCGGTTCCACCGCCCTAAAATTCACCTCGCCAACAAGGCAACCGCGATTAACAACGTGACAGCCCCCACGAAGGCCGTTAATCCAGCTCTCCAAGTAACGCATCAACTACTCAAGCTCCACACGCAACCCTAAAAAGGTTGCGTGACCCCACTCGACCTCAAAAAGGTGAATTAGAAATGAAAGCTTTATTGGTTCTGGCCCTCAGCAGTCTGTGCGCAACCGCCATGGCAAACGAGGGTCCGACTGATGTCGCACAGCAACAACCGGTTATCGAGGAATACACTTACTCCACACACCTGGACATCGCCAAAGTTGTATCGATGAGCGAAGTTCCGAATGTCTGCGAAGTCGTACCGGCGAAAATGGAATACGACGACTCCAAGGGCCAACGCCACATCCTGCGCTACAGCATCATGGGCAACGGCTGCACCAACTGAATCAGACTGCACCGAATCGGATCGCTCAGCGCTACATCGAGGGTCGATTCCAGCCCGGCTTCGGTCGGGCTCAGTTGTGTCTGGAGCCGCGAAAAACGCTTGCAAAACACTAGATATAGTGAAAAACGCGCTTTTCTGGCTATTTTTTGAACAGAAAATCATCTGCCAAAAATTTAACGAAAAAAAATCTGCAGGGGTCGACTCCGCGCAAAGCCCTGTAATCCCTCGGTCGGATCGAAATCCACCCCTTCCTCGGCCTCGCCATAAGCCG